>NZ_AKZQ01000023.1:0-373626 GCF_000278705.1 Flavobacterium sp. F52
AGCTTTGCGAACTTAATATTTAGATATTGCTTGCGCTTCAAATTAAAATGCCTTAGCGTACTTTGCGTTAAAAAATCTATGCACATAAAAAAACGAGCCAACAATAATGCGGCTCGTTTAGATTGAGATATAAATAAATTACACTAACTGTTTCAATGCAATCTCAAAAGCAGTTGCACTGATATTTGTTTTAGATGGGCTTAGAGCATGCGCTTTAACAATTGCATTTTTAATAGTTTCTGAAGTGTCATTAAAAATTGCCTCGTCTGTCATTTGAACTTTTTTCTCCATGAAATAAGCAAAAACTCTCGCCATTCCGCAGTTTGAAATAAAGTCAGGAATTAAACTTACTTTACTATCTACTTCTTCCATGATAGAACCAAAGAAAATTTCTTTGTCTGCGAAAGGAACATTTGCTCCGCATGAAATTACTTCCAATTCGTTTGCGACTAAACTGTCAATTTGAGCCTGAGTTACCAATCTTGAAGCTGCACAAGGCGTGAAAATCTCAGCGCCAATTGTCCAGATTTTAGAATTGATTTCCTCAAACGGAATCATATTATCAGCAACTAATTTGTTTCCGTCTTTATTTAAGAACAAAGTTCTGATTTCTTCAAAAGAAAAACCTTCTTCTTTTATTAATCCGCCATCACGGTCGATAATTCCAATTACTTTTGCGCCCATTTCGACTAGATAAAAAGCAGCGGCAGAACCTACGTTTCCGAAACCTTGTACGATTGCTTTTTTACCTTTAATGTCTCCTCCGTAAGTTGCATAGAAATGACGAACTGCTTCGGCCACACCAAAACCAGTAATCATATCAGCAACTGTGTATTTCCTAGTTACGTCTGGTGAGAATTTTGGGTTTTCGATAACCTTAATTACACCTTGACGCAATTGCCCGATTCTATTAATTTTATCTGCTTCTGTTGGTTTGAAGTGTCCGTTGAAAACTCCTTCTTGCGGATGCCAAACGCCACATTCTTCTGTCATCGGAATTACTTCGTGAATCTCATCAACATTCAAATCTCCTCCAGTTCCGTAGTAGCTTTTTAGTAACGGAGAAACCGCTTTGTACCAGCGTTGTAAAACTCCTTTTTTGCGAGGATCGTTCGGATCAAAATTTATTCCAGATTTAGCACCGCCAATTGCAGGGCCTGAAACAGAGAATTTAACTTCCATTGTTTTAGCTAGAGATAAAACTTCGTTCATGTCTAAGCCTTTTCTCATTCTTGTTCCTCCACCCGCAGCTCCTCCACGAAGTGAATTAATAACAGTCCACCCTTCGGCTTCTGTTTCTGAATCTTTCCAATTGAAAACAATTTCAGGTGCTTTGTTTTCAAATTGTTGTAATAAATCTTTCATTTTGTTGTGATATGTTTATTTTGCGTAAATGTATAAAATAGAATAATGCGAATAATGTATTTTGCATCAAATTTATAAAACAAAAAAGAAAAGCCGAAAACTATTTGGTTTTCGGCTTTTTGAATATTCAAAAAATTAAGAATTATTGTCCTAATAAGTGTTTTTTCAAAGTTTCGTCTACTGGTTTGTCAGAAAGCCAGATTCCGAATAATGCTTTTTTGAAATCGAATCCAGGAATTTTTCCTTTTAAAACTTCATTTTTACTCACATAAACATTTTGGTCTAACGGATTGTATGCTAAAATGAAAACATCTTTTTCTGTAATGGCATCGCTTAAAAAGCTTTTTAATTGCTCAATTCTAGGGCGCAATTGTTCCAAATTTGCACCAGCAGATTTTTCAAAACCTGTATTCATTGCTTTTGTTAATTTGCTAGAAGAAACCATAGAAGAAGTGATTTCGATTCTCACAGCCATTTCTGTGTCACTGTCAATAATGAATTGTGGATCTTGAGTTAATTGAGATAAATACAATGCCTGAACATAAACTTCTAACCACATTTTTGATCTTCCGCCTGCTCCGTTTAATTGTAATGACTTGCCTTGAAATTCTATTTTTCTTGGAACTGTAACGCCATTAACATCGATTTGAGTTTGTGCTGAAACGGTAGAAAATTGCAAGCTTAGAAGGACTGTCAGTAAAAGTAAAATCTTTTTCATATTCATCAATTTTTTATTTTTAGGGCAAAAATAATAGTAATTTATCAATATTTAGGTCACATTGAAAATGTTTTTTTACTAAAATTTTCATGTTTAATTTTTGTATTGCATTAGCAATCAATTTAGTAAGAGTAGGTTTACGTAGTTTTACTGATTTTAAGAATTGTTTAATTTTTGAAGTACTAAGAAATTTCATTTTTCTGATTTTAAAACACTTTTTAAGCTCATTTTTGAATGAGAGATTTTATAGGTTTTGTTGTGAAATTAACTCCCTTTTGAAAAAAAAGATAAATAATAACGAAAACGTTATCGTAATCTTTGCTGATCTATTAATTTTGTATGCATGCATTGTAATTTAAACATTAAAAATTTATCTTTGGAAGCCTTTGCATAAAAAAAATAAGGCATCGAAAAAACACAAAAACAAAAAATCATCAACTAAAGAAATCTGTTTGAAATCTGGTTGAGAAAAACATTTAAAGTAAACTACTATGGATTTTAATCTTACCGAAGAACATTTAATGATTCAGCAGGCAGCAAGAGATTTTGCTCAAAATGAATTATTGCCGGGAGTTATTGAACGTGACGAAAAACAAATTTTTCCAACTGAGCAAATCAAAAAAATGGGTGAGCTTGGATTTATGGGAATGATGGTTGATCCTAAATATGGAGGAAGCGGTCTCGACGCTGTTTCTTATGTGATTGCAATGGAAGAAATTTCTAAAGTTGATGCTTCTGCTTCGGTTGTAATGTCGGTAAATAATTCATTAGTTTGCTGGGGATTGCAAGAGTATGGAACTGAAGAGCAAAAACAAAAATATCTTCCAGGTCTTGCTTCGGGAGAAATTCACGGTGCGTTTTGCTTAAGTGAGCCGGAAGCTGGAAGTGATGCAACTTCGCAAAAAACTACTGCAATCGATATGGGGGATCATTATTTAGTTAATGGGACAAAAAACTGGATTACAAATGGAAATACTGCATCTGTATATTTGGTAATTGCACAAACTCATCCAGAATTAAAGCACAAAGGAATTAACGCTTTGATTATGACGAAAGATATGCCAGGTTTCTCAGTTGGTCCAAAGGAACAAAAAATGGGAATTCGCGGTTCTGACACACACTCTTTAATGTTTACTGATGTGAAAGTTCCAAAAGAAAACAGAATCGGAGAGGATGGTTTCGGATTTAAATTTGCTATGAAAACACTTGCTGGAGGTAGAATCGGTATTGCATCTCAAGCTTTGGGGATTGCTTCTGGAGCGTATGAATTGGCTCTAAAATATTCTAAAGAGCGTAAAGCCTTTGGAACTGAAATCTGCAACCACCAAGCAATTGCTTTTAAATTGGCAGACATGGCGGTTAATATCGAAGCAGCACGCCATTTATGTATGAAAGCAGCTTGGGATAAAGATCAGCATAAGAGTTATGATGTAAGCGGTGCAATGGCGAAGCTTTTTGCTTCGCAAGTTGCAATGGATACAACGGTTGAGGCTGTTCAGATTCACGGAGGTAACGGATATGTAAAAGAATATCATGTAGAGCGTTTAATGCGCGATGCAAAAATTACTCAGATATACGAAGGAACTTCTGAAATTCAGAAAATTGTAATTTCTAGAGCGGTTATTGCTGGATAAATAATCTTAGAATTTTTTTTATACCCTTTCGGCTTTTAGTTGAAAGGGTTTTTTTATGAATATTCTATTACTTTTCATAAGTTTATAGTCCAATAAATTTTATAATCAATCCTCAATAAAAAACAGAAAACTATGAGAAAGCTATACTTTTTGCTTCCAGTTATTTTTTTAGCCTGTAAATCGGGAACTTCAACAACAAAGGAAAATGAAGTAAAAACAGATTCAAAGCCAATAGAAATCAGCTATAAAGTAAAAGAAAATGAAATCTCAGATTTTCTTAAATACCTTTCTTCTGATGAATTGGAAGGTCGTGAAACCGGAACAAAAGGAATTGAAAAAGCGGCAGTTTTCTTGGAAGACTTTTTAAAGAAAAATAAAATCAAACCTTATTTTAAAACTTACAGAGATACGTTGACTAATTTTAATACGCCGGCTTTTAATATTGTTGGGGTTATTGAAGGAACAGATCCTCAATTAAAAAAAGAGTTTGTAGTATTGAGCGCACATTACGATCATATTGGTTTGGAGAAAAAAGATCAAGCTGACAAAATTAATAACGGAGCTAATGACGATGCTTCGGGTGTGACTTCTGTAGCAGCAATGGCAAAGTATTTTAGCGAAACAAAATCGAATAAAAGAAGTATTTTAGTTGTATTCTTCGCAGGAGAAGAAAAAGGATTATTAGGATCTAAAAGTTTAGTGGAGAAATTGAAAAAACAAAATTTCAATCTTTATACGCAATTAAATATCGAAATGATTGGTGTGCCAATGAAAAGAGATTATCTGGCTTACATTACGGGTTTTGATAAATCGAATATGGCGCAAAAAATAAACGAGTACACAGGAAAAAATACTATCGGATTTTTGCCAAAAGAGGCAGAATATCAATTGTTCTACCGTTCTGATAATTATTCATTCTTTCAAGCTTTTGGCAAACCATGTCAATCTTTAAGTACTTTTGACTTTGAAAACTTTGATTTCTATCACCACGTTTCAGATGAATTTAAAGTGATGGATATTCCTCATATAACTAGATTCACACAAGAATTATTGCCAGCTGTGACCAAAATTGCGGTTTCGCCTACGCAAGAAATAACCATGAATAAATAAGAGGCTGTTTTACAGCATTTGATTATTTTTGCTCCATGAAAAATATTATCGTTACAGGAACAAGCAGAGGAATTGGTTATGAATTGGCCTTGAAATTTGCTGAAGCAGGTCACCAAGTTTTGGCCATTTCCAGAAAAATACCGCAAACACTTTTAGAACATCAAAATGTAACTTGTCTATCTGTTGATTTGGCAGATGAAACTGCTTTAGATCAAGTTGAAAATTTCCTTTCTTCAACTTGGAAAAAAGTAGATGCAGTAGTTCATAATGCAGGAGCCTTACTTTTAAAGCCTTTTGCAGAAACTACTCAAGCAGACTTTGAAAGTATTTATAAAGTGAATGTTTTTGCAGTGGCGAATTTAACTCGTATCTGTATTCCGTATTTAGAAAAAGGAAGCCATGTTGTTACGATTAGTTCTATTGGCGGAGTTCGCGGAAGTTTAAAATTTGCAGGATTAGCGGCTTACAGTTCCAGTAAAGGTGCTGTAATTACTTTAACTGAATTGCTAGCAGAAGAATATAAAGAAAAAGGAATTTCTTTTAACGTTTTGGCTCTTGGCTCTGTTCAAACCGAAATGCTTAATGAAGCTTTCCCTGGTTATCAAGCGCCAATTTCAGCAGAAGGAATGGCAACTTATATTTATGATTTTACGCTTAACGGAAATAAGTATTTTAACGGAAAGGTTCTTGAAGTTTCATCAACAAACCCTTAGTTAATTATAAATTATGAGTTATGAATTATGAGTGAGAGTATTGTGAAAACTAAAAGTTTTGAATTAGCTGTAAGAGGAGTTAATTTTTATAAATGGCTAGTTGCGGAAAGGAAAGAATTTATAATGAGTAAACAATTTTTACGTTCTGTTACCTCTGTTGGTGCAAATGTTCGTAAAGCTGTAAATGCACAAAGCAAAACTGATTTTATTCATAAACTGTCAATTTCTCAAAAAGAATGTGATGAGTCAATGTATTGGTTAGAAATATTAAACGCAACAAATTATATTTCTAATGCTGAATTTGAATCAATGCATAAGCAATGTGAGGAAGTGCTAAAGATCATAAAAAGTATAATCATAACGTCAAAGAAAAAACTCATAACTCAAAACTCATAATTCATAATTACCTTGAGCGAAACTTTAGCTAAATATATTCCAGAACATGCGGTAAAACCCGTTTTCGATTTGATAGTGGCCAATCAGGTGCATTTGAAAATTGTAAACGAACGTCAGACGCGTCATGGAGATTATAGACGCGGTCCGAGTGGAAAGCATGAAATTACGGTTAACGCTAGTTTGAATAAATACAGGTTTTTAATCACGTTAATTCATGAGATTGCACATTTGGTTGCTTTTGAAAAATTTGGACGAAATATAAAGCCGCATGGTAATGAATGGAAATTTACTTTTCAGCGTTTAATGGTTCCGTTTATTCGGCCAGAAATATTTCCAGGACATATTTTGCCTTTGTTGGCGAGACATTTTAAGAATCCTTCAGCAAGTAGTGATACCGATACAACTCTTTCTTTGGCTTTAAAGCAATATGACAAAGACAATGACAAGAACTATGTTTTTGAAATTCCCTATGGAAGTATTTTTAGAATCAAAAACGGTAAAGTTTTTAAAAAAATAGCCGTTCGGACAAAACGTTTTGAGTGTTTAGAAATCAGCTCTGGAAAAACCTATCTTTTTAATCCAAATGCGGAAGTTGAATTGATAACGTTGAAAAATTCCAATATTTAAATTCCAAATTCCAATAATTGGAAAAATCAATAAAAAAATCCCAAATTCCAAGTTTACTACCATTGGAATTTGGGATTTTAAAATATTAGAATTTAAAAGACTATAATCCTTTCAAATACGCTTCACGTACTTTCTTAAATAAGTTTGAAGAATAAACGAATTTTACGATTGCTTCATTATCGGTTCTAAAGATTTCTTCTTTAGTTCCCTGCCAAGCTTTTAATCCTTTCTTTAAGAAAACAATATTTTCGCCAATCTCCATTACAGAGTTCATATCGTGCGTGTTGATTACGGTAGTGATATTGTACTCTTTTGTAATTTCCTGAATCAAGTTGTCAATCAAAATCGAAGTATTTGGATCTAAACCTGAGTTTGGTTCATCGCAAAACAAATATTTCGGATTGTTTACAATAGCGCGTGCAATTGCCACACGTTTCTGCATACCTCCAGAAATTTCAGAAGGTAATTTTTTATGAGCGTCTACTAGATTTACCCTTTCTAAAACAAAATCAACACGTTCTTTGATTTGTCCTTTGCTATTATTGGTAAACATTTTTAACGGGAAAGCTACATTTTCTTCCACAGTCATAGAGTCAAATAAAGCACTTCCTTGAAATACCATTCCTATTTCTGTTCTCAAGTCGCGTTTTTCATCTTTATCTAAGTCAGAATAAACTCTTCCGTCAAATTCAATTGTTCCTGAGTCTGGCGTGTGAATTCCTAACAAAGTTTTTAATAAAACCGTTTTTCCAGATCCACTTTGCCCAATAATCAAGTTGGTCTTTCCAGTTTCAAATACCGTCGAAACGCCTTTTAAAACTTTGCTGTCGCCAAATGATTTTTCTATATTTTTTACTTCTATCATTATCCTAATAATAATTGAGTTAATATATAATTTAGAAGGATGATAGTTACAGATGTCCATACAAATGACGTTGTACTTGCCTTACCAACTTCTAATGCACCACCTTTCATGTAATAACCGTGAAAAGATGGAATTGTTGCCAATAACATAGCAAAGATTAAAGTCTTGATAAAGGCATATGTAATATGAAACGGTATGAAATCTTTCTGAGCTCCCATAATAAAATCTGCTCCCGTTGAAAATCCTCCGTAAGCGCAAGCAAGCCATCCTCCAAAAATTCCTAAAAACATACTTATCCCGATTACAAAAGGGTACATCAATAAAGCTATAATTTTTGGGAAAACAAGATAGTTTACTGAGTTTACTCCCATAACTTCTAAAGCGTCAATTTGTTCTGTAACACGCATTGTTCCGATACTTGAAGTAATGTAAGATCCCATTTTTCCAGCCATAATTACCGATATAAAAGTAGGAGCGAACTCCAAAACCACAGACTGGCGTGTTGCGAAACCGATTAGATATTTTGGAATCAAAGGATTAGTCAAGTTTAATGCCGTTTGGATAGCAACAACTCCTCCAATGAAGAAAGAAATAAAGCATACAATTCCAAGTGAATCAATAATCAAATCGTCTATTTCTTTGAAAATTAAATTTTTCATAACCGACCATTTGGTCTGTTTATTGAAAATTTCTTTCAACATTAAAAAATATTTTCCTATTTGGGATAAATAACGAATTAGCATCATAAGTTTTAAATATTGGCTAAGGTAAAAAGAAGTTATGAGTTTTGAGTTATGAGTTAAGAGTTTTCGGCACGTTTCCGAATCAAATTAACTTTTTTTTCATTTTTTGCAAACGATAATTTCTGATAAACTTAGCTTGTTCAGGAGTTACAAGTAAAGGTGTTTTGGCGCTTTTAGCTTTCATAAATCCTTTAATGTAATCTAAAAACAGAAATGGTTTTTTCTTCATCATCGCCAATTTTGCAGAAGCAATTGCTGTGATCCAGAAACCATAACCCAAAGTATAAAACGCTTCGCCTTGTTTATAGCGAGCTGTTTTGTTGTAATTTGCACCAGTCGGTTTTAGATGTTTTACATGTAAAGATTGGTCAGTAACTATTTTCCAATCATAATATTTGCATAGTAATTCATCTACAGTATCCCAGCCCATTGCTGGTTTTAAACCGCCAATTTGCAGAAAGGTTTCTTTGCGATACGCTTTTAAAGCTCCTCGAATATGATCTTTATCGGTTAGGTTTTCTAAAACCCATTCGCCATTTTTATCAATATAGCAGAATCCGCCGACCATTCCGATTTTTGGATCAGATTCGAAATGTTTGATTATGGTTTCAAAGTAGTTTGGAGGAAAAATTAAATCGCCATCTATTTTTACAATAATATCGTAATCAGAATCCAGAGTTTCAAAACCTTTTTGAAATGCCTGAATTACTTTGCTTCCCGGCAAATGAATCGCATCTGAAGTTTTGTTTACAACAGAAATGTATGGATTTTCTTTTGCAAAACTTAAAACAACTTCTTCTGTTTTATCGGTTGAATTATCATTTACGACTACAACTTTAGAAGGCAAAACAGTTTGGGAAACCAAAGATTGTAAGGTCAGGCCAATTAAATCTTGCTCGTTATGTGCGGGAATGACGATATAGTACTTCATTTTAAATTCCAATTTTTAAATTCCAAATTCCAAACCTTGAGAATAAATCCCAATCTTCTAAAATTCCAAATTCCAATCTTAACGATATGGTTAAAATTGGAATTTGGAATTTAAAATTTGGAATTTATTTTATCTTTTCCGCAACAACGATATAATATCTCGGAGTGAAATATCTTAATAATGGTCTTAATCCAAGCTTTTTTACTGGATGTGTAAACTGCAGACGGTCTGTTATTTTCCATCCCGTTTTTTCTAAAAGCCAATCCAATTGCCAATCTTCAAATTCATGGTAATGTCTGTCCCACATATCGGTTTTAGAACGATAAGCGGGCGAGAACCATAAGCGTAATGGAATTGAGATTAACAATTTGTCACATTTTACATTCTGTAAAATCGTGTACGGATTTAGTAAATGTTCGAAAATTTCAAATGCTGTAAAAACAGTATATTCTTCTGTTTGTAAAGCAGTATGATCGTTGTCTAAATCTTCTCCTTTAGTGTTTTTTACCTTGTATCCGTTTTCTTCCATTATTTTAGAAAATGGATTTGGTACGCCAAAATCAAAAATGGTTTCAGATGTGCTAACGTGTTTTTTTAAAAACTCTAAAGTAAGTTTGAATCTTTTATTCGGAAACGTTTTTTCGTACATAGTCATTGCGAACGAATCTCTCGTTCATGAATTGTTAATTAGGTCGCAAATATACTAAAAAAGTCCGCACTATAAGATGCGGACTTTTTTTAGTTTTCAGTCTCAGTCACAGTTTACAGTTAGTTAAACGGAATACTGCGACTGTAAACTGCGACTAGTATCGGTAAACAAAAGCATTAATGTTCATTCCCGCTCCCACAGAAGCAAAAATAAGAACATCACCTTTGTTGATTTCGTGGCCTTCAACTTTTCCTTGAAGAATTAAATCATATAAAGTTGGTACAGTTGCAACACTACTGTTTCCTAAATCATGAATACTCATTGGCATAATGTCTTTAGGAGCTGTTTTGTCATATAATTTGTAGAAACGTTCGATGATCGCTTCGTCCATCTTTTCGTTTGCTTGATGAATCAGGATTTTTTTAACTTCGTCTATTGCAATACCGCTTTTATCCAAACAGCTTTTCATCGCACACGGGACATTGCTTAAAGCAAATTCGTAAATTTTGCGTCCGTACATTTTAATGTATTTCGTATCTGGATCTAAATCTTTATTGTATGATTTTCCAAAGAAAAGATAATTAGCTTCATCAGTTGCGTAAGTTGCACTTTCATAAGCTAATAATCCTGCTTCATCTGTGGAGGCTTCTAAAATTGAAGCGCCAGCACCGTCTGAGTAAATCATCGAATCACGATCGTGATCGTCTACAACTCTTGATAAGGTCTCGGCTCCAATTACCATCACTCTTTTTGCCATTCCAGATTTAATGAAAGCATTGGCTTGCAAAACGCCTTCAATCCATCCTGGACATCCAAAAATAATATCATAAGCGACACACTTAGGATTTTTGATTCCTAGTTTGTTCTTAACACGTGTTGCTAAACTCGGCAAAATATCAGATTGAGTAGTTCCTGGTTTTACATCTCCAAAATTATGGGCGATGATGATATAGTCTAAAGTTTCTGCATCAATTGCGGCATTTGCAATTGCTTTTTCAGCAGCAAAGAAAGCTAAATCAGAAGCATTGTATTGTGGTTCAGCATAACGGCGATTTTCAATTCCAGTAATGCCTTTAAATTTTTTAATTACAACTTCATTAGGATAACCAAAAGGAGTTCCGTCCTCATTTAAAAAAACATGCTTATCAAAATCTGTGTTTTTTACTTCTAAATTAGGAATATAGCTCCCAATACCAATTATTTTTATTTTCATTTTTCCCTTTATTATCCGATAAATTTAGCGCTAATGTATAAATAATATTATGATAACAATCATAAAAAATAGTATGCATGCATATAATTATGAAATAACTATTTTTCGGTTGATATATTGTATTTTTTCTAATGATTTTTTAATATTTCCTAGATTTCAAACGATTGAAGACGATTATGAAGGTAAAGTTTTTTTGGTATTATTTTAATTTATTCAAAATAATTTCACAAAAGATTAGCTAAAAGTTATGTTTCTTTAAATCAGATTTCTTCTTTGGTGTTTTTGTTTTAAAAAAGTTTCAGGTTTCAAGTTGCTTTTCGAAACCTGAAACAAAAACAAAACCCGACAGGTTTTTAAAACTTGTCGGGTTTGAATATTATAAGAAAACTAATTTTAGCTTTCCATATAAGCTTCGATTGGAGCACAGCTGCAAACTAAATTTCTGTCACCATAAGCATCATCTACACGACGAACAGATGGCCAGAATTTATTGTCAGCAATGTAGTCTAATGGGTAAGCTGCTTTTTCTCTTGAATAAGGGAAATCCCAAGCATCATTAGTTAACATTGCTAAAGTGTGAGGTGCATTTTTTAATACGTTGTTTGTATCTTCAGCTGTCGCAGCTTCAATCTCTTTTCTGATTGAGATAAGAGCATCACAGAAACGATCTAACTCAGCTAAATCTTCAGATTCAGTTGGCTCAATCATTAAAGTTCCTGCCACAGGGAAAGAAACTGTAGGAGCGTGGAAACCGTAATCCATTAAACGTTTTGCAATATCACCAACTTCAATTCCGTTTTCTTTAAATGCACGGCAATCTAAAATCATTTCGTGAGCCGCTCTTCCGCATTCTCCTGTATAAAGAATTGGATAGTGTCCTTCAAAACGAGCTTTCATGTAGTTAGCATTCAAGATTGCATGTTCAGTAGCGCTTTTTAATCCGTCAGCCCCCATCATTGTGATGTAACCGTAAGAGATTAAACATACTAAAGCAGAACCGTAAGGTGCAGATGAAATAGCTGTGATCGCATTTTCGCCACCAACTTTTAATATTGGGTTTGTTGGCAAGAATGGAACTAATTTTTCGTTCACACAAATTGGTCCAACACCAGGTCCGCCGCCACCGTGAGGAATAGCGAATGTTTTGTGTAAGTTTAAGTGACAAACGTCAGCGCCAATTGTAGCAGGATTTGTTAATCCAACTTGCGCGTTCATGTTTGCACCATCCATATATACTAATCCGCCGTTTTCGTGGATTAATTTTGTGATTTCGATAATTGAAGATTCGTAAACTCCATGAGTAGAAGGGTACGTTACCATTAAACAAGATAAGTCATCTTTATGCTCAATAGCTTTTTCTCTTAAATCTTCTACATCAATGTTTCCTTCTGGAGTAGTTTTCGTAACAATGATTTTCATTCCAGCCATCGCAGCAGAAGCAGGGTTTGTTCCGTGAGCTGATGAAGGAATTAAACATACATTACGGTGACCTTCATTTCTTGACATGTGGTAAGCTCGAATCGCCATTAAACCTGCATATTCTCCTTGAGCTCCAGAGTTTGGCTGTAAAGTTGTTCCAGCAAATCCAGTGATTACATTTAATTGTTGCTCTAATTTTTTAAGCATTGTAATGTAACCTTCAGCTTGTTCAAGTGGTGCAAACGGGTGAATGCTATTCCAGTTTGGCATTGAAAGAGGTAACATTTCAGAAGCTGCGTTTAATTTCATTGTACAAGAACCTAATGAAATCATCGAGTGATTCAATGATAAATCTTTACGCTCTAATTTTTTGATGTAACGCATCAATTGACTTTCTGAATGATGATTGTTGAAAACATCATGTGTCAAGAAAGAAGATGTTCTTTCTAATGAAGTTGGTAATTGACTAGCTTCAGTTAATTCGGAAACAGAAACCGTTTCTTTTCCTAAAGCCTCAGCAAAAATCGCAATAATTTGGTTGATGTCAGAAATCGAAGTTGTTTCGTTAAATGAAATCGAAACTGATTCAGCATCAGGATAGAAGAAGTTTACTTCGTTTTTCTCAGCAATTGCTTTTACTTTTTGAGCATCAGCTTTTACTAAGATTGTATCAAAGTAAGCTGAGTTAGTTTGGTAAACTCCTAATTTATTTAAAGCTTCAGCAGTAGTAACTGCAGAGGCGTGAACTTTGTTTGCAATGTATTTCAAACCTTCTGGTCCGTGGTAAACAGCGTACATTCCAGCCATAACTGCTAATAAAACCTGAGCAGTACAAATGTTAGAAGTCGCTTTTTCACGTTTGATGTGTTGTTCACGAGTTCCCAAAGCCATACGTAAAGCGCGGTTTCCATTTGCATCGATAGAAACCCCAATAATACGGCCTGGCATAGAACGTTTGTATTCTTCTTTAGTTGCAAAATAAGCAGCGTGAGGACCACCGTAACCCATTGGTACACCAAAACGTTGAGTTGTTCCAACTACCACAGCAGCTCCCATTTCTCCAGGAGAAGTTAAAGTTGCTAATGATAAAATATCAGCAGCAAAAGCAACTTTGATTTCGTTTTCTTTTGCTTTAGCAACAAAAGCACTATAATCGTTTACTTGACCGTATTTTCCTGGGTATTGTAAAATCGCTCCGAAGAATTCATTTGAAAAATCAAATGTTTCGTGGTTTCCAACCACTAATTCAATTCCAATTGGAGTCGAACGTGTTTGAAGTACAGATAAAGTCTGAGGTAAAATTTCTTCAGAAACGAAGAATTTATGTGTATTGTTTTTCTTTTGATCTCTTGTACGAACGTCAAATAATAAAGCCATAGCTTCTGCAGCAGCAGTCCCTTCATCAAGTAGAGAAGCATTGGCAATCTCCATTCCAGTTAATTCAATAACCATAGTTTGGAAATTCAAAATAGCTTCTAAACGACCTTGAGCAATTTCTGCCTGATAAGGCGTATAAGCTGTATACCATCCTGGGTTTTCAAAGATATTTCTTTGAATTGGAGCTGGAACGATAGTTGGGTGATAACCCAAACCGATATACGATTTGAATACTTTGTTTTTCTTTCCTAATTCCTGAATGTGATTTGCGAATTCATATTCAGTCATTGCAGGATCTAAATTCAAAGGTGCTTTTAAACGAATGTCGTCTGGAAGGGTTTCATAAATAAGTCGCTCGATGGAGTCAACACCAATAGTTTTCAGCATATGCTGAAGATCAGTTTCTCTAGGACCAATATGTCTTAAAGCAAAAGCATCTGTTTTCATGTAGCTATCTAAGTTTTTTAAATTAATGTGTTCGAACACCATTTTGCTGAACGAATCACATTTAAAAGTAAATGTGTTGTTTTTTGTGGCGCAAAATTAAGTATTATTAATAATTTAATAGGTATTTTTAACTTCATTTTTTGTCAAATTTCTAACTAATGATATGATTTGTTAATAAAAGATTAGATTTGAGGTATGATAGTATCAAAACGCTTCTTAGATTTTTATCTGAATAGCAGTATTCATGTAGCTTTGTCGTGTTATGCACTTGTGCGAATAACGTTTCATGTATTTCATATTCAGTATGATGAACCCATGGCGCTTTTTGTTTTTTTTGGAACAATTGTAGGATATAATTTCGTAAAATATGATGCGCTGGTTCGCGTAAAGAAAAATCCGATTGGAACTCAGCTAAAAATTATTGCTATTTTGAGTTTTATTTCGGTTGTTTTAGTCGGTTATTATTTTTTCCATTTAAAGAGAATTACGCAAATAGTCTCAGTCGGAATTTTTGCCATAACGGCGCTTTATACTTTGCCTTTTTTTCCAAATAGAAAGAATGCCCGAAACTGGGCCGGTGTAAAAATTTACATTGTCGCACTTTGTTGGGTTGGAGCAACTTTAGTTTTACCATTAATAAATGCTGAAATTCCGTTTACCACAGATTTCTTTATTAAATGCATTCAACGTTTTATATTGGTTTTTGTGCTGATTCTGGTTTTTGAAATTTTAGATTTAGCCAACGATGACCCACATTTGCAAACCGTTCCGCAGACAATTGGAGTAAAAAGAACCAAAATTTTAGGACTTTCACTTTTAGTTCCGTTTTGGTTTTTAGAGATTTTCGTATCAACTTTTAATTATCATGATGCCTTCATCAATTTGATAATGGTTATTATGCTCATGCTTTTTATCATTTTCGCCAATCCAAACCGATCTAAGTATTATACTTCTTTTTGGGTAGAAGCTGTTCCGATTTTTTGGTGGCTGATGGTGGTTTTTTTATAAAGATATTTTGGGCGTGCCCCCAATAAAACAAGTGGGCAAATTACTTTGTGCTTATTCGCCCACTTGTTTTATCGCGGTCGGGCTATCCGTGCTACTTCGGTAGCTAGCTCCTATCCCTCACGCAAAACGTAAAATGAGAAGATTCATTTTTAAGAGATAATTTGATCGTCTATTTTTTGACTGTTTATAGTTTTAAGTGAAAGCATTCTTAAATTAAGTTACTAGATATTTTGTACAATCTTGTCATTTCTCCCTTCGGTCGAAATGACAAAAATGCGTGAATTTGATGTCTATATTAAATCTCGAAAAGCCTTATCAATCTCCCCAAACTTAAATTCAAACCCATTTTCTAAAAGTCTTTTAGGAATCACATTTCTACTTTTCAAAACCAATTCCGTTTCAGTTCGAATGAGGAAAGATCCAATTTTCAGAAAGAATGTATTCAACGGAATTCCAAAAGGAAAACCAACAGCTTTTCGAAGTTTCTGCATAAAATCGACATTTCGAATTGGCGTTGGTGAAACAATATTTATAACGCCTGTAATTTCTTTTTCGATAATAAAATTAACCGCATTAGCAAAATCGTCTTCATGAATCCAGCTTACAAATTGATTCCCTTTTCCTTGTTTTCCTCCAAAACCAATTTTTGCCAAAGCCTTTAACGGAATAAAAGCGCCACCATTTTTTCCTAAAACGATCGAAGTCCGCAAAGTTGTTTTTAAGGTATTTGGAGTTTCGGTTTTAAAGAATGCTTTTTCCCAGGAAAGCGCCACGTTTATAGAAAAATCATTTCCAATTTCGCCATCAACTTCATCCATTTGTTTGTCTAAAGAAAAACGATAAATAGTTGCTGTTGATGAATTCAGCCAATGTTTAGGCGGATTTTGACATTTTAAAACTGCTTTATTTAGAATTTTCGTGCTTTCAATTCTCGACCAAAGAATTTCTTTTTTATTCTCTTTCGTATAACGACAATCAACAGATTTTCCTGCAAGATTAATTAAAACTGTCGCATTTTCCAATTCCTTTTCCCAACCCGAAAAAGTTTTGGCATTCCAGTTTACATATTTAATTCCGTCAATTGTCTGTGATTTTTCTCTTGTGAGAATTACAATCTCATCAAATTTATTTTTGAAATGATTCGCTAAAACTTTTCCAAGAAAACCTGTTCCAGCTGCGATTAGAAGTTTTTTCATTTTGTTGTTTATTATTAAACCTAACAGGTTTTTAAAACCTGTTAGGTTTTGACATTGTTAAGCTTTAAAAACTAATCTCTCTTCGCGTTGAGCTTCCTTAGCTTTTCTTTTTCCTCTAAAAAAGAAATACAAATTGAAGAATAACATAATGCCAAGATAAATAGAAAATCCTCCAATTTTATAACTTAGTCTTTCAATTAATTCCTGATAACTGTCTTGACTTAATTGCAGTTCTAGAATCATTAATGCAAAACCAATATTTAAAAGATAGAATCCCGTTTCAAAAAGTTTGTTTGTTGCGTCAGCAATTTCTTCACGGCCTTTAAATATATCTAACATAAAGATTTTTCCGTTTTTGAAAAGTGTTTTAGAAACATAATAAGTTAAAAATAAAGCAACTGGCAAGTAAATTCCGTATCCGATTAAGATTTTTGTAGTTTCCATAATATTTAGTTTTTGTTGTTGTTAATTAATTTTTGAATGTATTTAGTTATAATTAAAATGTTGAGGTAATGCAGAATTGAAATAATAAAAATTATGACAGCTGTTTTGGTGCAAATCGTTTCAATTACTTGAGTAGAAGAGATAATTTTTTGCCAGGAAATTAAAGTCATTGCACAATAGCCAATGTTCAAAAGATAGTAGGCCAAGAGCAAAACGTGATTTATTTTTTGACAAATATCCGCGTGATTTGGGATTAAATCTGCAACGTAAATATTTCCGTTTTTATAGCAGATTTTTCCAACTTTTAGAATGATGAAAGTTGTAATGCCGAGATAGATTAAATATCCAATAATGTTGAAATTCATAATTTCTTTTTTTGATTATAGATAATAAACGTTAGAAAGAATATTAAGGCAACTGGTAATAAGAAAAGCCAAGTAAATTCTCCATCCCAGATCAAAAAGAAAAAGATTACGAGTGAGAAATAAATGTAAATGAATTTGTTTCTCGGAAACAAAATAAGAAATAGAAATGCAGCTAAAACTTGTAATGCTCCTGTAATTACTATTCCATAAGCACCTGCCAGTAAAAACGTTAATGCACAAATATTGATAATTTCCATTATTTTAAAAGTTGTTTTCATAGTTACTTTTATTTTTAAACTTTCAGAAAAAAATGAAAGTTTTCATTAAATTTTTTTATTTCATCATTTTTATAAACAATTTGCCAAGCCAGTTATCATTAAATTCAGTCATTTTGTCCAACATATTGTCAGCTTTTAAAACAAAATCATAGAGCTTAGTGGTCTGATCAACGAAGTGTTTTTCATCAGCTGAATCTTTAGCTTCAATTGTCGAAACTTCTTTTAAGATTTTAAGAGCAGGCTTAATTTCTCTTTTGCTTCTTTCTCTGGATATTTTTGCAGCCAATTCGTCTAAATCTTTTTCGGCTGTGAAAAATTCTTTTCTTTCGCCAGCTTTAAATTCTTTATACACAATTCCCCAATCCATAAGAGCTCTTAGGTTCATACTGGCATTACCACGAGAAATCTGCAATTCTTCCATAATGTCTTCCATCGAAACAGGTTCGTTTGAAACCATTAATAAAGCGTGGATCTGTGCCATCGTCTTATTAATTCCCCACTGAGAACCCAATGCTCCCCAGGTTTGTACAAACTTATTTTTTGCTTCTTTGAATTCCATGGATCAAATGTATGTAAAAGTTTTTAAACTTTCAATAAAAAATGAAACATATTTAACAGATTATAAAGTTATGTTAATTCAAACCCTGAAATTTCCGATTAAATAATGATGCAGCTATTTTTGTAAAAATCACATTTTATGGAATTATACTACACATTTTCGGTGCTGATTGTTTTAGCATCTTTCTTCGCCTATTTAAATTTAAGATTTTTAAAACTTCCAGGAACCATCGGAATTATGATTATTGCTATGCTGGTTTCAGTTGGAATTCGCCTTTTGGGAGATTCGTATTTTCCTGCAACAACAAAGCATTTTTTTGATCTCATAAAAGAATTTGATTTTAATGAAATACTAATGGGAGCGATGTTAAATTTCCTTTTGTTCGCAGGAGCTTTGCATGTAAATATGTTTGATCTTAAAGAGCAAAAAGTTCCCATTATGATTTATTCGACAGTTAGTGTCGTATTATCTGCCCTGATTATTTCTGTTCTGCTTTATTATATCGCACCGTTTTTCGGAATTACGATTCCTTATATATTTTGTTTGGTTTTTGGAACCTTAATTTCTCCTACAGATCCAATCGTTGTGTTGGGAGTTTTAAAAGAAGCTAAAGTTCCCAAGAGAATCGAAACCAAAATTGTTGGAGAATCATTATTTAATGACGGAGTAGCAGTAGTAATGTTTGCCGTTGTTCTAAAAATGGCGACCGACCCGACATTTGATGCTACTTTCGGTTCAATATCTTGGTTATTTATTAAAGAAGGAATTGGCGGGCTTTTATTAGGAGCAATTTTCGGATTTACAGCATCTAAGGTGATGAAGAAAATTGATGATTATAAAGTTTCTGTTCTTATAACGCTTTCTATTGTAATGGGAGGATTTTTAATTGCCCAAAGTTTACATGTTTCTAGTCCATTGGCGATGGTTGTTGCCGGATTGATTATTGGAAACTATGGCAAAAAAGTTGCTATGAGTGAAGTGACCAAAGATTATTTAGGGAAATTCTGGGAACTTATAGATGAAATTTTAAATGCTGTTTTGTTCTTATTTATTGGTTTTGAATTGTTATTGTTGCCAGATTTAAATAAGCAATTGCTGACAGGATTCATCGCTATTTTTATAGTACTCTTTTCAAGATTAACTTCTATAGTTTTACCGTGGAAATTCTTTGATATATTTAAATTCTTCGGAATCAAATCGGCTTACAACAAAGGCTCTTTAATGGTTTTAGTTTGGGGTGGAATCCGTGGTGGAGTTTCTATCGCATTAGTTCTTTCTATGCCAGAGAGCGAATACAAAAACCTCTTATTGGAAGTAACTTATATTGTAGTCTTATTTTCTATTGTTGTTCAAGGATTGACAGTTGGAAAATTAGCAAATAGAGTTTTGGAGAAGGAGTAAAGATTTAAAAAGATACAAGAGCAAAGAAACAAGATTTCTGTTCTATGTCATTAAAATTTATAACTAAAAACCCTGCCAAAGAATTAGCAGGGTTTTGTTTTTTATCGTTTATCTTCTTTCGAATAATTCGATTCTCCATTACTATTAATTTCTCCGCCTAAAAAACGAGGTTCACGATTTCTTAAAACATCAAAAAAGGATTTAAAAATAGAGCCATATTCTCTAAAGCGAACATAATTATATCCTAAATATTCTCCTCGATTTGCAGAATATCCTGAAGATTTGATGCCAAGTTTTTGTCCGATATAAATAGCTCGGTTCAAATGATATTCCTGCGAAATTAAAGTCGCTTTTTTAATTTTGAAAATATGTTTGGCACGATACATTGTCGAGTAAGTGTCAAAACCCGCATAATCAATAAATATCTTGGTAGTGTCGACGCCATGATTATAACAATAATTTTTCATCACCGTTAATTCATCGTATTCATCACGACCATTATCTCCGGAAAGTAAAATTTTATTGATGCGTTTGGCTTTCCAAAGCATAATTCCAGCATCCAAACGATCTTTTAAATATTTGCTTGGCTGATTTCCGTTAATTCCTGCACCAAAAATAATTCCGACATCATTCTTTGGGAACTTTTTAGCTGAATAATAAATCTTAGTTTTTGTTGAAGACTTTACATAGTAGTTTACAGAAACAACGGCAATCAATCCGATAATGGCAAGATAAAGTGCTATTTTAAAATATTTTTTCACGGCTTGGATTTGTAAGATTATGATTTAAAATACGAAGATAGCTAAAGTAAAATCAAATAAAAAACCGAAGTAATTTCTACCTCGGTTCTAATTATCTAATATTCTAAGAAGTCTAAAAATCTAAGAAGTCTAGAGAAGTCCCGCTCTTTTCAACAAAGCTTCAGGTTTAGGTTCTTGACCTCTGAAACGTTTGTATAACGTCATTGGATGTTCTGTTCCTCCTTTTGAAAGTACATTGTCTTTAAATTTCTTAGCAATATCTTCGTTGAAAATTCCATTTTCATGGAAATATTCAAAAGCATCTGCATCCAGAACTTCCGCCCATTTGTAGCTGTAGTATCCAGAAGAATATCCGCCTTGGAAAATATGAGAAAAAGCTGTACTCATTGCGTTTTCTTTTACATCAGGATACAATTGTGTGTTGGCAAATTGTTCTGTTTCGAAAGCTTTTAAATCTGTAATATTAGTTGGATCTTGTCCGTGCCAAGCCATATCTAATAATCCGAAACTTAATTGGCGTAAAGTCGCTAAACCTTCTTGGAAACTTGCACTTTCTTTAATTTTCTGAACATATTCAATCGGAATAATTTCTCCTGTTTCGTAATGATTTGCAAACAAAGCCAAAGCTTCCGGCTCGTAACACCAGTTTTCCATAATCTGACTTGGTAATTCTACGAAATCCCAATAAACAGAAGTTCCAGATAAACTTGGGTAAACCGTATCAGCTAACATTCCGTGTAAACCGTGACCGAATTCGTGAAATAAAGTGGTAACTTCATTAAAAGTCAATAATGAAGGTTTTGTTTCGGTTGGTTTTGTGAAGTTGCAAACATTAGAGATGTGCGGTCTTTCGTTTACGCCATCTTTTACATATTGCGATTTGAATGAAGTCATCCATGCGCCATTTCTTTTTCCTTTTCTTGGAAAGAAATCAGCGTAGAAAATCGAAACTAAATTGCCATCAGCATCTTTTACTTCGTAAGTCGTAACTTCTTCGTGGTATTTATCAATATCAAAAACCTCGGTAAAAGTTAATCCGTATAATTTTTTAGCAACGGTAAACGCGCCATCTAAAACTTTTTCTAATTGAAAATAGGGTTTCAGTTTTTCATCATCTAAATTGAAAAGCTGCTGTTTTAATTTTTCAGAATAATATGCGCCGTCCCATTTTTCTAATTGTTCAATTCCGTCTAATTCTTTCGCGAAAGCGGTTAATTCAGCAAATTCTTTTTGAGCTGCTGGTTTTGCTTTTGCTAATAAATCATTTAAAAAAGAAAAAACTTTCTCCGGACTTTCTGCCATTCTTTCTTCCAGAACAAAATGAGCGTGTGTTTTATAGCCTAATAAATTGGCTCTTTCATGACGAAGTTTAGCAATCTTTAAAACAATTTCTTCGTTGTTAAATTCGTTTTTCTGGAAACCTTTTGCTCCAAAAGCAATTGCCATTTTTTTACGTAATTCACGATTATCGGCATAAGTCAAAAACGGAACGTAACTTGGATGATCTAAAGTGAAAATCCAACCTTTTTTTTCCTGATTTTTGGCTAATAATCTTGCGGCTTCAATTGTTCCTTCTGGCAAACCTGACAAATCTTTTTCATCCGTTAAATGCAGTTCGAAGTTGTTTGTTTCTGCCAAAACATTTTCGCCAAACTGCAAACTCAATTTGGATAATTCTTTGTCGATTTCTCTTAGTTGATTTTTCTTGTCTTCTGGCAAGTTCGCTCCGTTTCTTGAGAAGCTTTTGTATTTTTTGTCTAATAATGTAGTTTGTTCTGGATTCAGATTCAAACTTTCTTTTTGATCATAAACGGCTTTTACTTTCGCAAACAATTCTGCATTTAAGCGAATGTCATTTCCTAATTCTGAAAGCCAAGGCGAAACTTCCTGTGCAATTTTCTGCATTTCGTCATTGGTTTCAGCTGAATTCAAATTGAAGAAAATACTAGAAAGACGATCTAAAATGTCGCCTGAAAAATCCATTGCGACAATGGTATTTTCAAAAGTCGGCTCATCTGGATTATTTACAATTGCATCAATTTCGGCTTTAGCCAAAGCAATTCCCTCCTGAAAAGCAGGAACGTAATCTTCGATTTTAATTTGCGAAAAAGGCGCTGTGTTATGCTTGGTGTTGAAATATTGTGTTAATACGCTCATATTTTTAGTTTTCAGTCTCAGTCTCAGTTTTCAGTATGAAATTGAGAGTAAAGAGTTTATTTTTTGAGTTTTCAGTCTCAGTCTCAGTTTTCAGTGTTCACTTTGACTGAAAACTGAAACTGAATACTATTTTAAGCTTTCAGCCGCTTTATTAACTGCCGCTTTCAATTCTTCTTTATAAGAAATAATAGTATCTAAAACTTTTTTGTCATGGCTTCCGATGATTTGCGCTGCTAAAATCCCGGCATTTTTTGCTCCGTTTAAAGCTACTGTTGCAACAGGAACTCCGCCTGGCATTTGCAGAATTGATAATACAGAATCCCAGCCATCAATAGAATTGCTTGATTTTACTGGAACTCCAATTACAGGAAGCGGAGACATTGAAGCTACCATTCCAGGTAAATGCGCTGCACCGCCCGCTCCGGCAATTATTACTGAAATCCCGCGATTGTGTGCGTTTTTGCTGAAATCGAATAATTTTTCCGGCGTTCTGTGTGCCGAAACGATATCTACTTCAACTTCAACATTAAATTGTTTTAATATGTCGATTGCATCCTGCATAACTGGCATGTCTGAGATGCTTCCCATTATAATAGCTACTTTGCTCATGAGTTTTTTTGTTTTGTTGGTTTCAAGTTTCAGGTTTCAAGTAATACTGAGACTTCAAAAAAATATAGTTTTTAAACTGAATACTGTAACTGCGACTGAAAACTACTCACTAATAACTTTAATAGTATTCTTCACTTCCTCTGCAATTCTTCTTGCTTCAGCCATGTTTTCATTTACGATCGTCACGTGACCCATTTTTCTAAAAGGACGAGTTTGTTTTTTACCGTAAATATGTGGTGTAACGCCATTCCATCCTAAAATGGTTTCAATGTTTTCATAAACCACATTTCCAGAATGACCTTCAGCACCGACTAAATTTACCATAATTCCAGCAACTTTGCTGTCTGTGTTTCCTAAAGGAAGATCTAAAATGGCACGTAAATGATTTTCGAATTGTGAAGTATAACTGGCTTCGATTGAATAATGTCCAGAATTGTGCGGACGTGGCGCAACTTCGTTAACCAAAATTTCGTTGTCCTGAGTCTGGAACATTTCAACTGCTAAAAGACCAACGTGATTGAAGTTTTCTGAAACTTTTAAGGCAACCGCTCTTGCTTTTTCAGCTACTTTATCATCTATTCTTGCTGGGCAGATTACGTATTCAACTTGGTTGGCTTCTGGATGGAATTCCATTTCTACAACTGGATACGTTTTCATTTCTCCTGATGGATTTCTGACCACAATTACCGCCAATTCATTTTTGAACGGAACCATAGTTTCTGCAATGCATTCTACATTTGGCAAGGTGTCTAAATCTGATGCTTGACGAACTATCTTCACTCCGTTTCCGTCATAACCAAATTCGGTGCATTTCCAAACAAAAGGCATCTCGACTCCGCTCGATGTGACAGCAGTTTTTAATTTATCTAAATTTTCAAATCTTGCGAAAGGTGCGGTTGGGATATTATTTTTAGCGTAAAAATCTTTTTGAACGCCTTTATTCTGAATTCCTTTTAAGGTTTTTGGAGACGGATATACTTTTAAACCTTCATTTTCCAATTGCGTTAAAGCTTCAAGGTTTACCAATTCGATTTCGAAAGTCAAAACATCGACTTGTTTCCCGAAGTTGTAAACGGTTTCATAATCCATTAAATCGCCTTGAAAAAACTTGTTGCAGGCAATTTTACTTGGCGCTTCATCACTCGGATCTAGAACGTAAGTTTGTATGTCAAATTTTCTAGTGTCGAACAAAAGCATTTTACCTAATTGTCCGCCACCTAATATTCCTAATTTAAAATCAGAAGAAAAATAATTCATTGTTTTATAGTGTGTTAAGAAATTCATCTGGAGTGTAAACATTGATTTCAGAAAATTTAAAGTCTTTCAAATCTCTAGTAATAATACAATCCATTGAATTTATTGATTGAGCTGATATAATCTGAATTGCATCTTCAAAATCTTTATGGTTGGATTTTAAACTTTTTTTCAAAATCGATTCAGTCACTGCTATTATTGAAATTGTGTCTAGCAAATCTTCAATAATGGAACGCAACTCTTTTTCATCAACCACTTTTTTTGCAATATAATGTACAGTTGCAATAGAGTGCGATGTAGAATACATTTTAATTTTATGACGTTGGCAATAGTCGAAAATTGAAATAGCATTTTTTGAAAATGGGAATCTATTCGCAACAATATCAACCAGAATATTAGTATCGAGAAAAATGTTTTTAAAGGCCATATTTCTCTCTATAGTGTTCCTCTTTTACTTTTTCTTCATCAAAATCTGGTGGTAAGGTAATTCTTCCAATCAGTTTTTTAACTTTAGGATGAATATCATCGTAAGTTTGTTCTTTTTCTGTTAGATTTTTAAAATAACTTTCTACCAGTTCAGATAAACTTCTGCCTGTTTTTTTTGCATACGATTTTGCCTGCTCGATAACTTCTTTCTCTAAAGATAATGTGAGTTTAGTATTCATATACGTAATGTTTTTGCAAATATACGTAAAATAATTATTTTGCATTTTTTTTCCGCCCCGAATTCACAAATTTATCTTTTGCTTTGTGCATAAAAATAATTAGTGAATTCGTGGCTATCAAAACCTATTTTATTTTCTTTAAAACTTCTTTGGCGACGGCTTTGTATGCGGCGGAATGGTCTCCGAAATCTTTATCTAGAATCACTTTTAGTTCGGGGTGAATCCAGTCGTAATAATTTCCTAGAATATATAAGGTTCTGATGGAATATGCTTTTGTTGCAACTTTTGTATCGTTAATCAGCCAATCGAAAGAGGCTTCAATGCAGTCTTGAAGATTTTCTTCGGAGAGTTTGATGCTGTTTTCGCTTTTCTTATAATGTGATTTTACTAAAAGCTGAACGATTTTTGCAATCGGGCGCATGGCACTTTCGTCTTTTAAAACTTTCAGATTGGAACAGAAAAAATCGAGGTGAGGCTGGAGCCAAAGCAATTCTTCGTAAGAAACAAATTCTAAAATCCAGCAGGCTTTGTGGTTGTTTTTGTCTTCGGGTGAAAAGCAAATTGAAACTAATGCGCTGAAAAGTGAAGGGTTTTCTAAAACATCTTGCGCGGTTTTGAGGCGGTTTTCTCTATAAGCATTAACATAATCCAGTTTTTTCTGCAGTTCGGAAAGCATTGTCTTTGAAATTTAATACGCCACTAAAATAAATAATTTAATGAGATAATTCCGTAATAGTTTATAGGTAATCCTGGATAGTAAAATCTTGGTTGCGCATTTCCGATAGCAGTTGCATTAGTTAAAATCATCGAAGCATATTTCTCATTTGTTACATTATTTATTCCTGCATCCAAATGTGCTTTTAATCCCGATAAAATTTCAAATTGATAACCGGTTTTTAAATTCAAAATCGAATAAGAATCTGAAAAATCTGTGTTTGAATCATTCATCGGAATTTTATCAGTAAACTGAAAATCGGCTGAAAAATAAAATCCTGAATTGGTATTGAAATTAAAACCTGCGCTCGCGGTATTGGCTGGAACTCCGGTTAATTTGTTTCCAGAATAATCATTTCCGTTATCAACAAATTCTTTGAATTCATAATTCCCGATCGAAGCTCCTACATAAGAATGCAAATTGAAAATTCGATTGATTGTCCAATTGTGATTTAATGAAATTTCAATTCCTTCATGAAACGTTTTTCCAGCATTTACACCTTCATATTGATCATCTCCGATTCTTTTGGCAACCAATAAATCTTTAATTTCCATTCGATAGACTGCAATTTCAGCATATAGTTTTTTGCTAAAAAGATGAAGTTTGCTTCCTAATTCAAAATTGTAACCTGTTTCGGGTTTGATGTTTTGATTTATATTTCCCGTTGAAGTTAACGTTTCTTCGGTTGCGGGAAGTGAAAATCCTCGGCTTGCAGAAAAGTAAAAAGTTTGAACTTCATTTGGTTTAAATAAAAGAGAAAGTTGTGGCGAAAAAATGCCATCATAACTATATTCTTTCTTTGGATTATTCGCGGAAGCGGGAAAATCATTCTGCAATTCAAATTTGGTTTTGTTGTAATTTAAACCTGCTTGAATTTCAAATCGATCAGAAAGTAAAGTTCTGATTTGAGAAAAAATATTATAGAAATGCCTTTTCTGGTCGGTTGCAGTAAGTTGATCGCCTTGCAAACTTCCGTTTCCATTATTCTGCTGATATAAGTTTTCGAAAGTATTCCCGCTATAATTATCTCTGAAATATTCTAATCCAGCAATAAATTGATTTTTGACTTTTCCGATGCTAAAATCTCCCGAAAACTGCGTTCTCGCACCCGAAGCAAAAGTATATTGGCGCAAAATATGAAAAGGGCGCGGTTCGTTGCTGTCTTTATAATTGATGAAAATTGAAGTTGAATTTTTTAAGTTTTCATTAATTGAAAAATCGTAAGCCAATCCGCCTAAAGTTGACTTGTATTCTTTAAATCCTTTTGAAGCAACCCAAGTTGGAGCTCCAGCTTGCGGATTATTTTCGAAAGTGGTTTTATTGATCGAACTCGGAATGTATGCTTTTAAATAAGTATAATTGGAAAAATAATTCAGTCTGCTGTTTTTCTTTCTGAATAATTCACCACTGAGTGTAATCCCTTCCCGATTGTATGCGCTGTTTTCGCGAGCCGTCGGTTTTTAAATTATGATAACTCAGATTTAAAGAAGCACTTTTTTCATTCAAATTAAAACCGACTCTGTTTTTCAATAATCCAAAAGACCCAAAAACAGAACTAACTTCAGTTTGATAGTTGGATTTATTGAATGTTTCTGGCGAAATCAAAATTGCTCCGCCCAATCCAGCGCCATAAATACTAGAAAGCGGACCTTTTATAACTTCAATTTGATTGATGTTTTGAAGATCAATATCTTCAATCACGGTTTCGCTGTTTCCGGATGTTAGCGGAATGCTTCCGTAAAAAGCTCTAATTTTATTGGTTCCGTATGGAGTTCTCGCTCCAATTCCGCGAATCGAAATTCGGGTTGTGGTAATATTAGACGATTGCATAAAAACGCCAGGAATAGTATTAATGACATTACTTATGTCTGTTGTGTTGTTTCGAAGCAATTCTTTTTCGGATAAAATGCCAATAGAAGCGGGGCTATTTTGCAAATTACGATTAATATGAAGCGGACTTATTAAAACTTCATTCAGTTTTTGAGTTTTGACTGAATCAATATTTTGAACTTCTTTTTCTTGTGCGGAACTATTTTTAGAAATAAAAAGAACAAAAAGAAGAAGAAAATATTTTTTGAAAGGCATAAAAGGAGATGGATTAAAGTGCGGTTTATTTTAACACATAGAAACATAGCAATGATTGAGGCAAAAAAGGCGTTTTACTTGTCAAAAGCCACATAGTACTATGTGTGAAAACTAGTTTTCTTAATAACATCTTTTTAAACAATCCCGATGAATCGGGACTATGTCTCTATGTGTTTAAATGTTTTTATAGTTGGAATTTGGAATTTTTAGTTTGGAGTTTTATTTCGCTGTCACTTTCCAAATCGTATTTCCGCTATCATCATTTACTAAAAGTGATCCGTCATTCATAACCGTTACAGCAACTGGACGTCCGTAAACTTCGGCTTTGTTTTCGTCAGAAATAAATCCGGTTAAAAAATCTTCTGGTTTTCCGGAAGGTTTTCCGTCTTTAAAAGGAACGAATAAAACTTTATAACCTGAAATTTTAGAACGGTTCCAAGAACCATGCTGTCCAACAAAAGCTCCGTTTTTATATTTTGCCGGAAATTTTTCTTTTGTATAAAATGCCAATCCTAGTGAAGCAGTGTGAGAGCCAACTGGAACATCTGGAACAATTGCTTTTTCGACCAAATCTTTTCTTTGGCCTTTCATTCTTGGATCTGGAATACTTCCAAAATATGAATATGGCCAACCGTAGAAACCATCTCTTTTTACACTGGTAATATAATCAGGAACTAAATCGTCTCCGAGTTCATCACGTTCATTGACTGCTGTCCATAATTCTTTATTGACAGGATTCCAATCCATTCCTACAGGATTTCTCAGTCCAGAAGCAAAGATTTTTTCGCCAGTTCCGTCAGGATTAATTTCGAGAATTGCTGCCCTTCGGATTTCTTTATCCATTCCGTTTTCTCCATTATTACTTCCAGAACCTACCGAAACATAGATTTTGCTTCCATCAGGACTTGCCAATAGATTTCTTGTCCAGTGATTGTTGTAGCCGCCCGCGGGAAGTTCAAGTATTTTTTCTCCTTTGGTTTCCAGTTTCAGCGGATTGTTTTTATAAGGATAGCGATATAATCCATCGGTATTGGCAATGTAGAAAAAGTCTTTTAAAACTAACATTCCAAAGGGTTTGTTGAGTCCAGAAATAAAAACTTCGCGAGTTTCAAATTTTCCGTCTTTGTCTTTATCTCTTAAAACTGTGATTTGATTTTTACTCGATCTCGTTCCGCTTTCAACCACAAAAATATCTTGATTTGGCGAAATATAAGTCCATCGCGGATTTTCGAATCCGTCAGCAAATTTGGTTACCGTAAAACCTTCAGGCGCTTTTGGTGTCTTGCCAGCTGGCCATCCAATTACTTTACTGTTATTAGTTTTAGATTCGGTAGCGTATGGAGGAGGAAGCGTAATATCTCCAATGGCAGTTTTTACAACATTGCCTGGCTGGTTGGCGAGCGCTTCTTTTTCTTCTTTTTTTACTTGCCCATTGCAGGCAGTCATTAAGGCTAGTAGTGGTATAGATAATAGGGTTGTGGTTTTTTTCATCGGTTTTTGCAGTTAAATGATTATATCACAACAATTTACTGAAATTTAAAATAGGGTCAAAAAATAAATTGTAAACATTAACTGATATTTAACATTCATAAAAAATATCTCGATACAGTTTATTTTGATAGAAGCTGTTAAGTTCTAATTCTTTATCTTTGTCCATTATTTTAAAAAGAAAAATAATGATACAACTTCACGATAAACAATTTGTTCCGTTTATTTCGGCTAAAGAAATTGATTTTGCTTTGACTAAATTGGTAGCTCAGGTAGAAGACGATTTTGGAGATGATACGCCAATTTTTATTGGAGTTCTGAATGGCGCTTTTATGGTAGTGTCAGATTTTCTAAAAAAATATAAAAAGCCATGTGAGGTTTCATTTATCAAAATGGCATCTTATGAAGGAACACAAAGTTCTGAATCGGTTAAAGAATTGATCGGAATTAACCATGATTTGACAGGAAGAACAGTCATCGTTATAGAAGATATTGTTGATACTGGAAATACAATCGAAGAATTAAAACACTTGTTTAAAGCACAAAATGTAAAGCATTTTAAAATTGCGACATTATTCTTTAAGCCAGAAGCATATAAAAAAGACATCAAAATAGATTATATCGGAATTCGAATTCCGAATAAATTTATTGTAGGTTACGGTTTAGACTACGATGGTTTAGGAAGAAATTTAACCGAAGTTTACAAATTAGGAGAATAACAAAACACAACTAAATATTCATTTAAAAAAACTTCTGAAAGACAGAAGTAACAACACTCATTTCAATTATGATTAACATCGTTTTATTTGGAAAGCCTGGTGCAGGAAAAGGAACTCAGGCAGAATTTTTAAAAGAGAAATACAATTTAACACACCTTTCGACAGGAGATATTTTTCGTTTCAATTTAAAAAATGATACTGAACTAGGAAAACAAGCAAGAGTTTTTATGGACAATGGAGAATTGGTTCCTTGCGAAGTAACAACTGCCATGTTAATTGATGAGGTGAAAAAACATCCAGATACAGCAGGATTTTTGTTTGACGGTTACCCAAGAACAATCAATCAGGCTGAGGCTTTAGATAAATTTTTACCAACAATCGGATCAAGCGTAACAGCAACAATCGCTTTAGAAGCTGATGATGAAATTTTGGTAAAACGTCTATTAGAGAGAGGAAAAACAAGCGGGAGAGTTGATGATCAGGACGAAGAAAAAATTCGTGTGAGATATCAGGAGTACAATGAGAAAACAGCTCCTCTAATTGGATATTATAAAGAACAAGGTAAGTTTCATGCTGTTGATGGTATCGGAACTATCGAACAAATTACAGAGCGCTTAACGTCAGTTATAGATAATTTGTAGAAGCTTTTTCCAGCTGTACGTTACGAGTCCTCGCTAAAAAAACTATTTTTCTATACCATAAAACGAGCTTCCTGCGGTCGCTGTTTTCTGGCAAGAAAAATTAGTTTTTTTAGCTCTGGGCTCTTCTCTTCCATCTGGGCTATTTTAGATTACGATTACAAATTATATAACGAGACTATTTTATAACGAATCCCCCTATCAATTGGAAATACTAATAATATTTTTTCTAATTCTACTAAACGGAGTTTTCTCCATGTCAGAGATCGCTTTGATTTCGGCCCGTAAAAACAGGTTGGAAACAGCAGCGAAAAAAGGCAACAAAAGTGCTAAAACGGCACTCGATTTAGCCAACTCCCCAAATAAGTTTTTATCTACAGTACAAATCGGAATTACCTTAATCGGGATTTTGACGGGTATTTATTCTGGTGACAAAATCACAGCAGATGTTGAACTTTTTGTGGCAGGAATTGCAGTTCTAAAACCTTACGCACATTCAATTGCGGTGGGGATTGTAGTTGTAGTTTTAACTTTTTTCTCATTGGTTTTGGGAGAATTACTTCCAAAACGAATCGGATTAAATTATCCAGAAGCTATCGCTAAAATGGTTGCAATGCCAATGAAAGTGATTTCTATTATTACGGCACCATTTATTTGGCTGTTGACTTCATCAACAGATTTTTTATTGAATGTTCTTCAGATTAAACCAACTGCTGACGGAAAAGTGACCGAGGAAGAAATTAAAGCCATCATTAAAGAAGGAACAGAAGTTGGAGAAGTTCAAGAAATTGAACAAGATATTGTGGAGCGTGTTTTTCATATTGGAGATAGAAAAGTAAATTCTTTAATGACGCACCGCAAGTCGGTTGACATGTTGCCATTAAAAGCCGACAAAGAAAAAATCAAAGAACTTGTAGTTCAGGATCTTCATGCGGTTTATCCGGTGTACAACGATAATTATGATGATATAGTTGGAGTTGCTACACTGAAAAATATATTTGCCAATATTGAAAATGATAATTTTGATTTTTCATCAATTATAACTGAAGCGCCTTATTTGATGGAGCAGACAACGGCTTATAAAGCGTTGGAAAATTTTAAGAAAACAGGAGTTCATTACGCTTTAGTTTCTGATGAATATGGTGTTTTTCAAGGTATGATTACGTTGAATGACATTTTAGAAGCTTTAGTTGGAGATGCCTCAGAATTTTATAAAGATGAATTCCAGCTTATCGAAAGAGAAGACGGTTCATGGCTGGTTGATGGACATTATTCGTTACACGATTTTTTAACGTATTTCGAGTTAGACGAACTGACAAACGATTACGAAGTAAACACCGTAAGCGGAATGATTATGACTGAGCTTTCGCATATTCCAAAAGAAGGTGAAAAACTGATTTGGCAGAAATTCATCTTGGAAGTTGTCGATATGGATGGTGTTAAGATTGATAAAGTGCTTGTGAAAGCATTAAAAGAGTAAAATTTGTTTCAAGTTTAAAGTTTCAAGTTAGTTGACGTTCTGTTGACTTGAAACTTGAAACATGAAGCTATACATAAACAAGAAAAAATGACAGAAGGAAATTTTGTAGATTACGTTAAGATATATGTTTCTTCCGGAAAAGGAGGGAAAGGATCTACGCATTTACATAGAGAGAAATTTATTGAAAAAGGTGGTCCGGACGGTGGAGATGGCGGTCGCGGAGGACATGTGTATTTGGTTGGAAATAAAGGACTCTGGACATTATTTCATTTAAAATTTGCACGTCACATTAAAGCAGGTCACGGTGGAGATGGAGGTTCTGACAGAAGTACAGGTGCAGACGGAGAAGATAAAATCATTGAAGTGCCACTAGGAACTGTTGTAAAAGACAAAGAAACTGGAGAAACACTTTTTGAAATTACAGAACACGGAGAGAAACAAATTCTTGCAAGAGGAGGAAAAGGAGGTTTAGGAAACTGGCATTTTAGAAGTTCTACAAACCAGACACCTCGTTATGCACAGCCAGGTTTGTTGGGTGTAGAAATGGATGTGATTTTGGAATTGAAAGTTTTGGCCGATGTTGGTTTAGTTGGTTTTCCAAATGCTGGAAAATCTACTTTATTATCTGTTTTGACTTCTGCAAAACCTAAAATCGCCGATTATCCGTTTACGACTTTAAAGCCAAATTTAGGAATTGTTGCGTACAGAGATTTCCAATCTTTTGTAATTGCTGATATTCCTGGAATTATTGAGGGTGCTGCAGAAGGAAAAGGTCTTGGGCATTATTTCTTGCGTCATATTGAGCGTAACTCAACTTTATTGTTTTTGATTCCTGTTGACACGGCAGATATTAAAGCAGAATATGATATTTTGGTTAACGAATTGACTAAATACAACCCTGAAATGTTGGACAAAGAGCGTCTTGTCGTGATTTCAAAATGCGATATGCTGGATGATGAATTAAAAGCTGAATTGAAAGCTGAATTAGATGTATCATTCAAAGATGTTCCATATATGTTTATTTCGTCTGTTGCACAGCAAGGTTTAACAGATTTGAAAGACAGGCTTTGGAAAATGCTTAATGAATAAGATTCTGAGTTTCTAAGATTCTAAGCTCAAAGAGAAAACTTAGAATCTTAATTGCTTAGTATCATAGTAACTTTTCAAAAAAGGTGTTCTGTTCTCAGAGTACCTTTTTTGTTTTATACTGTTAAATTCGTAATAAACTGCTAAAAATATAGTATCATTTTTAATTTTAAGATTGTTTAGGTTGAGATAATTGTCAAAATGGTTTATATTCGCATCACTTAAACAAAATAACATGAAAAAAGTAATTTTATTCTTGACCATGTGCCTTATGGCTTTCCCAATGAGAGCTGATGAAGGAATGTGGTTTTTGATGTTTATCGAAAGATTGAACCATAGAGATATGGAAAAAATGGGCTTGCAATTGACAGCCGAAGAAATTTACAGTATTAATCACCACAGTTTAAAAGATGCGATTGTACAATTCAATGGAGGATGTACAGCAGAAATCGTTTCAAATACTGGTTTGGTATTGACTAATCACCACTGCGGATACGGTGCGATTGCAGAACTTTCGACTGCAGAACAAAATCATTTGAAAGATGGTTTTTGGGCAAAAAGCCGTTCTGAAGAATTGAAGCCAAAATCTTTATTTGTTCGTTTCTTCGTTCGTATGGATGATGTTTCAAAAAGAATCTTGTCAAAAGTAAATGATACCATGACAGAAACTGAAAGAAATAAAATCATTCAGCAAGAAATCGCTTTGATCGAAAAAGAAAATAGCGAAAACGGAAAGTACACAGTTTCTGTTCGTCCTTTTTTTCAAGGAAATGAATATTACTATTTTGTTTACCAAGATTACACAGACGTTCGTTTAGTTGGAACTCCTCCTGAAAGCGTTGGTAAATTTGGTGGAGATACAGACAACTGGGAATGGCCTCGTCAAACAGGAGATTTCTCTATGTTTAGAGTTTATGCAGATAAAGACGGAAATCCTGCTGCTTACTCAAAAGACAATGTGCCTTTAAAACCAAAACATTATTTACCTGTTAGTTTAAAAGGTGTAAAAGAAAATGATTTTGCGATGATCTTAGGTTATCCAGGAAGAACAAACCGTTGGATGCCAGCTGGAGGAATCGAGCAAAACATTAAATACGCTTATCCTGCATGGGTTGAAGGTGCAAAAACAGGAATGGATGTAATGAAAAAGTATATGGATAAAGATGCAACTGTTCGTTTACAGTATGCTTCTAAATATGCTTCGACTGCAAACTACTGGAAAAACCGTCAAGGTATGATCGATGCTTTAACAAAAGCAGGAACGGTTGATACAAAAGCAGAACAAGAAGATAAATTTTATGAGTGGGCGAGTAAACCTGCTAATAAAGAAAAGTACGAGAACGTAATTCCGACTATCAACGATTATTACAGAGAAACAAACTTAAAAGCGCGCCATGATAATTATTTGACTCAGCTTTTACGTACTTCTGCTTATGCCACAGGACCAGCTAATTTAGGAAATGCATTGATTGCTTATTACAAAGAAAACGACGCTAAGAAAGCAGAAATGCTTCCTAAAATCAATGCAATGGTAGAAAGCATTTATGGAGATTTTTATGCTCCATTAGAAAAAGATGTTCTAACAGCCCAATTGAATTTATATGCTTCTAAAGCTGCTGAGTACGGACTTGCTCCAGAAATTGCAAAAATGAAAACGGCTAATAATGGTGACTTTACTGCTGATGTAGCAAAAGCAACTGAAATAAGTTATTTTTCAACTAAAGAAAAAGTATTAGCATTTTTAGCTGATCCAAAACCATTGGCAATTGTACACGATCCGTTGTATATTATTTCTAATGATTTATTGACGAAATACCGTTCTAAAACAGACGACCAAGCAAAAGCTGATGATGGTTTTGCAACAGCTTACCGTAAATTGGTTGAAGGTTTAAGAGAGTCTAAATTAAACGCAATTAAATATCCAGATGCAAACTCTACATTGAGATTGACTTACGGAAAAGTTCGCGCTTTGCCAGCAGATCCTCGTAACGATGCTAAAATCAACAACTATACTACAATGGAAAGTATGGTTAAAAAATACAAAGCAGGAGATCAGGAATTTGACTTGCCAGCCCGTTTATTAGAATTAAACAAGAAAAAAGATTACGGGCAATATGCTGATAAAGCAGGTTACATGCCAGTAAACTTCTTGACAGATAATGATATTACAGGAGGGAATTCAGGTTCACCAGTTCTTAATGGAAAAGGAGAATTAATCGGAATTGCTTTTGACGGTAACATCGAAGCTATGGCTGGAGACGTTATTTTCGATTCTAAATTGCAAAGAACAATAAACGTAGATATTCGTTATGTGCTTTGGATTATCGACAAATACGCTGGAGCTAAAAACATTATTGACGAATTGACGATTGCCAAATAATCTCAATTTCTATATAAAATTAACCCGACAAGTTCTGAAACTTGTCGGGTTTTTGTTTTATATATTTCCCTATTTTTGATATATGAAAAAGCTGCTACTTTTCTTTTTAGTTGTTCCAATGTATTGTTGGTCGCAATCTAATTTTGAAAAAGCAGAAAAATTATTTCAGTCAAAAAAATACAGCGAAGCCCAAATGCTTTTCGAGGGAATTTTAAAAAATAATCCGTCAGATATAAAAACTTTGGAGTATTTGGGTGAAATTTCGGCGCACCAAAAATCTTGGGTGAAGGGCGCAGAATATTTCAAAAAACTAAAAGAATTGAAGCCAACTATGGCTGATTATTTTTTTAAATATGGGGGCTGTCTGGCAATGCATTCTTTGGAAGTAAATAAAATAAAAGCTTTTGGGATGGTCGGCGATATGAAAGAAGCTTTTGAGAAAGCAATTGAACTCAACCCGAAACATGTTCAGGCCAGATGGGCACTAATCGAAATTTATTTGCAATTGCCTGGAATTCTAGGCGGAAGCGAATCAAAAGCACTTGCATATTCAAATGAATTGACGCAGTTTTCTCCAATTGATGGTTATTTGTCAAAAGGACGAATTGATGAATATTTCAAAAGATATGATTCGGCTGAAAAAAATTACAAAAAAGCACATGAAATTGGCAATTCAAAAGTCACATTTCAAAAATTATATAATTTATATTTGAACAAATTAAAAGACACAAAAAAAGCACAGGATTTAAAACGAAAATTCGAAGCTTAAAATAAAAATCTCAAAATACAAATTCTTCATACAATTAGAATTTGGAATTTAATAATTGGAATTTAAATGAAAACACATTTCATCGCGATAGGCGGAAGTGCAATGCACAACTTAGCATTAGCATTGCATAACAAAGGATATCAAGTTACTGGCAGTGACGATGCTATTTTTGAACCATCAAAATCAAGATTAGAGAAAAAAGGAATTTTGCCAGCTGAACTGGGTTGGTTTCCAGAAAAAATAACGGCAGATATTGATGCGATTATTTTAGGAATGCATGCAAAAGCAGATAATCCTGAATTGTTGAAAGCGCAAGAATTAGGTCTGAAAATCTATTCGTATCCTGAATTTTTATACGAACAATCTAAGAATAAAACGCGTGTTGTAATTGGTGGTTCTCACGGTAAAACGACTATTACATCGATGATTTTACATGTTATGAATTATCATAATATCGCTGTCGATTATATGGTAGGGGCGCAGCTGGAAGGCTTCGACACGATGGTTCATTTAACTGAAGAAAATGATTTTATGGTTTTGGAAGGCGATGAGTATTTATCTTCTCCAATTGACAGACGTCCGAAATTTCATTTGTATCAGCCAAATATTGCTTTGATTTCTGGAATTGCTTGGGATCATATTAATGTTTTTCCAACGTATGAGAACTATGTCGAGCAGTTTGAGATTTTTATCGAAAAAATTACAAATGGCGGAATTTTGGTTTACAACGAAAATGATCCAGAAGTAAAGCGTGTTTCTGAGGCAGCAACAAATCCGATTAGAAAAATTGCATATTCAACTCCAGAATATTCTGTAAGCGATGGCGTGACGTTATTAAAAACTCCAGAAGGCGATATGCCGATTGAAGTTTTTGGAGCACACAACTTAAATAACTTAGCCGGAGCAAAATGGATTTGTCAAAATATGGGCGTTGACGAAGCTGATTTCTACGAAGCAATTGCAAGTTTTAAAGGCGCTTCTAAACGCTTAGAAAAAATTGCTGAAGGAAAAGGTAAAGTAGCGTACAAAGATTTTGCACATTCTCCAAGTAAAGTGGCTGCGACAACAAAAGCAGTTAAAGAGCAATATCCGAACAGAACTTTGGTGGCTTGTTTAGAATTGCACACTTATAGCAGTTTAAATGCGTCATTTTTGAAAGAATATGAAGGTGCTTTAGAATATGCTGATGTTGCTGTTGTTTTCTACTCCCCAGACGCAGTAAAAATAAAACAATTGGAAGAAGTAACTTATGAACAGATTGCTACTGCATTTAATAGAAAAGATCTAATTATTTATACTAATCCTGCTGAATTTAAAGAGTATCTATTTAATTTGAATTTGGACAATTCAGCACTTTTATTAATGAGCTCTGGAAATTATGGAGGTTTGAATTTTGATGAGGTAAAAGGTTTGATTAATTAGAAAATTAGGAAATTTGATAATGTGCCAATTGCTTTGCAGTTGGCACTTTTTTTAAAAAAAAAATAATTATCAAATTGGTACATTTTCTAATTGTAATTAATTGAAAGAATTTTCTTCTTTTTTAATATCTTCGCTTCTTTAAATTGTTATTATGGAAGTAGGACATTTCGCTATTAAAAACTGGTCAGATGATGACAAACCACGTGAAAAATTAATGCTCAAAGGAAAAGATGCTTTAAGCGATGCTGAATTATTAGCAATTTTAATCGGGTCAGGAAGTCGTAACGAATCTGCGGTTGCATTAAGCCAACGAATTTTAGCCTCTACAAAAAATCTGACTGCTTTGGGAAAAATGTCTATTTCGCAATTGATGCAATTTAAAGGTATAGGTGAAGCAAAAGCGGTTTCAATAGTTTCGGCTTTAGAACTAGGCAGAAGGCAGAGAATAGAAGACGTTTTAAAGGTTAAAAAAATAACTTCAAGTAAAGGTGTTTTTGATATTATGCAACCCATCATTGGAGAACTTCCGCATGAAGAATTTTGGGTGCTTTTTCTTAATAATTCTAATAAAGTAATTTATAAATCACAATTAAGCAAAGGAGGTATCGCGGGAACAATTGTAGATATAAGATTGGTTTTTAAATTAGCTTTAGAAAATGGAGCTACAGGCTTGATTTTGTGCCATAATCATCCTTCGGGCAGTTTAGTTCCGAGTAGCGCAGATAAGCAGATTACCAAGAAAATTAAAACTGCAGGAGAAATTTTAGATGTTAAAGTTTTAGACCATGTTATTATTACTGAATCAAAATATTATAGTTTTGTAGATGAAGGAATTTTTTAATACATGAACACCAATATTACTGACATCTTTTTTGATTTAGATCATACGCTTTGGGATTTTGATAAAAACTCAGAAATGGCTTTTGATCGAATTTTTAAAAGTAAATATCAAGAAATCGTTACTCAAGATTTTATTAAGGAATATATTCCCATCAATCAAGAATGTTGGAGATTGTATCAGAATGATAAAATTACGCATCAAGAGTTACGTTATAATCGTTTAAAATATTCATTTGATGCTTTGAATTATGTGATTTCAGAAGAGAATATTTTGGAAATTGCCAACGACTATATTGAGTTTCTTACTGATAATAATTATCTTTTTGATGGAGCAATTGAAGTTTTGGAATATTTAAAGCCGAAGTATAAACTCCATATTATTACAAACGGATTTGCACATGTGCAGGAAAAGAAAATTAATAATGCATCGCTTGGAGGTTATTTCAGCACGATTACAAATTCGGAATTAGCAGGGGTTAAAAAGCCAAATAGCATTATATTTGACTATGCTTTAAATTTGGCAAAGACTTCAAAAGAAAAGAGTATAATGATTGGAGACGACTTTGAAGCTGATGTAAATGGAGCTTTAAATGCAGGTCTGGATGCTATTTTCTTTAATGAGAAAAAAGTTGATGTTTCGGGAGAATATAAACAAATTAACCATTTATTAGAACTAAAAAAATATTTATAATGATGAAGATTAAATTTTTACTCGCAGCAATTTTATGTTCAGTTGTTGGATTTGCGCAATCTATTAATGATTACAAAGCTGTAATTATACCTTTGAGATATGAGTTTATGAAGACTGACAATCAATATCGTTTGGCGACTTTAAGTAAACAAAATTTAGTTAAAGCTGGTTTTGAGGCTTTTTATTCAAATGAACAGCTTCCTGATGGTTATACTGATCGTTGTCAAGTTTTGTATATTGACGTGAAAAAAGATAATGCTTTTTTGGTAACTAAACTTTTTGTTGAATTTAAGGATTGTTACGGACAGGTGGTTTATACATCGGAGGTAGGTAAAAGTAGAGAAAAAGAATATGAAGTTGCCTATAAAGAAGCGTTAGACAATGCTTTTACATCAGTTTATGCTTTGCATTATAAATATAGCGGTAAACCTGTTGCTTCGGCTAAAGTTGCACAGAAAATTACAGCAGAAAGTTTGGCAGCAACAGCCTCTGTTGCTCCTGCGGCAGCGGCAGTAAAAGTGGCAGCAACACCGGCAGCTCCCTCGCCAGATTTAAAAGATCCAAATTTATTGTATGCTCAACCTACAGAATCAGGTTACCAATTGATTGATAAAACTCCAAAAGTGGTTATGAAGCTTTTTAAAACATCGCAACCAAATGTTTATATTGCTTCCAAAGATAATGTTCAAGGTTCTTTGATTTTGAAAGAAGATGGACAATGGTATTTTGAATCTTATCAGAATGATAAATTAGTTTCAGAAAAAATTGTAGTTAAATTCTAAAATACAAAATACGGTTTAGTAACCGTATTTATCTTTCCAACGGTTCTTTAAAAATTCGCGGGTACTGTTCTCTCTAGAATTGTTTCCGGGATTGTAAAGAACCGTTTCTTTTATGGCATCTGGCAAGAATTCTTGTTCGGCAAAATTGTTGACATAATCATGCGAATATTTATATTCATCTCCATATCCTAGTTCTTTCATTAATTTAGTAGGAGCATTTCGCAAATGAAGTGGAACTGGCAAATCGCCAGTTTGTTTTACCAATTGTTGTGCATTTCCTATTGCCATATACGAAGCATTGCTTTTTGGAGAAGTGGCCAAATAAATCGCACATTGGCTTAATATGATTCGGCTTTCTGGATATCCAATAGTGGTAACGGCTTGGAAAGTATTATTAGCCATTATTAAAGCAGTTGGATTGGCATTGCCAATATCTTCACTCGCGAGAATTAGCATTCTTCTAGCAATAAATTTTACATCTTCACCGCCTTCAATCATTCTAGCTAGCCAGTAAACAGCTCCATTTGGATCGCTGCCACGAATGGACTTGATAAATGCAGAAATAATATCATAGTGCTGTTCGCCTGTTTTATCATAAAGAACCGTATTTTGCTGTACAAGTTCTAAAACGCGATCATTGGTTATAGTAATTTCATCACCTGCAGACGCATTAATAACCAATTCAAATACATTGAGAAGTTTTCTTCCGTCACCGCCAGAAATTCGAAGTAAAGCTTCTGTTTCTTTTAGATTTATTTTTTTTGTCAATAAATAGGTGTCAGTTTTCATTGCTCGCTCTAAAAGAGCTTCTAAATCGGCTTTTGTAAAAGCATTTAGTATGTAAACCTGGCAACGTGACAATAATGCAGGAATCACTTCAAAACTCGGGTTTTCGGTTGTAGCACCAACCAAAGTTATCCAGCCTTTTTCTACAGCGGCTAAAAGTGAATCTTGCTGTGATTTACTAAATCTGTGAATCTCGTCAATAAATAGAATAGGATTTTTAGCAGTAAAAAGTCCGCCGCTTTGTTTTGCTTTATCGATAACATCGCGAATATCTTTTACACCTGAATTTATGGCACTAAGAATATAAAAAGGTCTTTTTGATTCTTGAGCAATGATTTGGGCTAAAGTTGTTTTGCCTGTACCAGGTGGCCCCCAGAAAATTAACGAAGGAATTATTCCTTTTGAAATTTGCTGAGTTAAGGATCCAGTTGGTCCAACCAAGTGCTGCTGGCTGATATAATCTTCTAATTTCTGCGGACGAATACGCTCTGCTAAAGGTGCTTCCATATTACAAAATTACTGTTTTAAGATTTAAATTTCATTTATTCAAAAGTTAAAACACTTCGCGTGGAGAAGGATTGTTCCAATTTGAGACAATTTCTTATTTTGATATGACAAAATATCAGTAATTTTTTTTTGGATAGTTTTTTGAGTTCTGTTAAATATTATTTTGTAAAAATATGAGCAATACTAATTTTAAGTTTTCAAATTCGGTTGTTGGACTTCCGCTTTTTTTTGTCCTTTTTTTATGGATTGTGTATTGGCTTCAGATTCGTTTTGACTTTGATTTTTATCGATACGGAATTTACCCAAGAGACCTAATTGGTTTACGCGGTGTTTTATTTAGTCCATTTATTCATGAAAATTTAGATCATTTATATAATAATAGCATTCCACTTGTAATACTATTAGCTGCGATGCGATTTTTTTATCCAAAACAGACATTAGGTGTAATCGGTTATGGTATTTTATTTTCAGGATTGATTACTTGGCTTGTTGGGCGAGAAAATTTCCATATTGGGGCAAGTGGATTGATTTATGTTCTCGTGAGCTTTATTTTCTTTAAAGGGCTTCAGACTAAATATTATAGACTCGTAGCGTTGTCATTAACTGTAATCTTGCTTTATGGTGGAATGATTTGGTATGTTTTTCCAGATGTTGATCGATCCATTTCTTGGGAAGGGCATTTGGCGGGACTTATTACAGGTTTCGTTCTCACTCTATTCTATAAAGCACCAGAATATGCAAAACCGATTGTTTACGATTGGCAGCGTCCTGATTTTGATCCCAGCAGTGATCCTTTTATGAAGCATTTTGACGAAAATGGAAATTTTGTACCCCGTTCTCATGATGGAGAAGAAGGTTTTGAATATTTTTTTTCTAGTCATCCTGTAAATTATATTGTAATTAAAAAAGAAGAACAGGAGGAGCAAGAAGAAAGATAATGAGTAACTGTCTTTAAAATAAAAAGATTAAATTTGTTAGATAACTATTTAATCTTTTGAGCATTATGAAGAAAATGAAATTTTTGGTTTTGTTCTTGTGTTTTTTTGTTCATGCAAAAGGAAATGCTCAATGTGAAGTAAAAAATAGGGTACAGGCAGACGGAAGTATGATTTACTATTTTGAACCTGCCGTATTTTATACTACAAAGTCAAAATCGTTAAAAATTAATATTGTTACAGATAAAGAGCACTATTTTGTTGCCTTACAGCCGATGCCATTTCCTGAAAAAAAAGAAGGAAAAAAAATCAAAGATGATTTAATAATTCATCTTGCAGATAGTAAAACGTACAAGTTGGCGCATTATGATACCCAATATAGACGTAACGATTCGATAATGCAGGTACTTTATTTGATTGATGATAAAGATCTTGATGCATTTTCTAATTATGAGGCTGTTAGTGCAGAAATCAATATGCAGGGTACTGAATTTATGCGAAGCTATAACTTTAAGCTTCATAAAAATGCAATTGTTGAACAGCTTAAATGCTTTTTAAAGAAAGAAGAAAACTAGATTACTCCTCATCTTTTGCCTCTGGAGTTTTTCTTTCTTTAAATTTCTTTTGAAGATTTCGAGTAAGGTTATTGAAAGTTATAGTAAGGGATGCAGCGTTAGTGGTTTGATTTCCGTTGTTTCGTGGGAGGTATTCGTTGCAATAAGTTAATTCGACCTGAAAATCATCGGTAAATAAATAACCAGCCCCCACATTGAATCGATTCCTATCGAAGAAACTTTCACCCGTAACTTTCGCTCCAGATTTAAAGTAAATTTCATCTGAAGCAATTCCATATATTACGCCGCTTCTTAAGAACTTACTGTTAATAGGCTGTATGTATTTAATTTGTTGGCGATACCGAAAAACATTTTCATAATCATCATCTTTATTTTTCATATGACGGAATTCAGTGCGCATTCTTGTGCTTAAGGTGTATCCAGTTTTATGAAAATAATAAATTCCTTGAAGAGCAAATCGTGTTTCAGGAGATTCGAATTGGCCAATTTCGGGAACATCTCTATTATTGAAATAAGCGATAAATGCAGAAAATTTCCATCTTGGAGAAAAGTAATAATGTCCCCAGCCTCTAATAGATCTCTGGATTGTATTTTCGAATAAATTTGGTGACGATTCAGTACTGCTATAAGTTGCGGCAAAATCTATCTCAGTTGCCCATTTTTTGCTTAAAGTCTGGTTAAACTGAATTTCATTCCAAAACTGATTATACGTAGTATTTTGTCCGTAGCTGTTTGTAATCAATAAAATCACAAACAGGCATCGGAATATGATAACTTTTGATTTTGAATTAGATTTTGAAAGCATTAATTAAAGGTATTTAATTATTTCATTCGCATCTTAATCTCTAAATGTATTTTTAGGTTCTTTGTCGAACAGCTTCGTATAGGAAAGCACCACAGGCAACAGACACGTTTAAAGATCCAATAGATCCAAACATTGGCAGTTTTGCTTTTTCGTCCACTATTTTTAAAACAGAAGGATTTATTCCTCGATCTTCAGATCCCATAATTATGGCTAATGGTTCTGCTAGTGATATATCGTAAATATTTTGATCGGTTTTTTCAGTTGCTGCAACTGTTTTGATTCCTGAGCCTTGCAGGTAGAATATAGCATCTTTTATATGCTCAACTTTGCAAATAGGTACATTGAATACAGCGCCTGCAGAAGTTTTAACGGTGTCGCCATTTACTGGAGCCGAACCTGCTTTTTGTACAATAATTCCGTTTACTCCAGTACATTCGGCTGTTCTAATAATTGCGCCAAAATTTCTAGCATCTGATATCTGGTCTAAGATAAGAAAAAGAGGTTTTTTACCAGACTCCATTGTAGATTCAACCAGATGTTCCAAATCAATAAATCCAATAGGAGAGATGGTTGCTACGGCACCTTGGTGATTATTTGGAGTAAGACGATTTAGTTTTTCTACAGGTACATAAGAGAAGTTAACGTTTGTACGTTTCATTACCTTCATTAAATCTTTCATAAGCTCACCAGAAATGTCTTTCTGAATGAAAACTTTATCTACTTCTTTTCCTGCCTGAATTGCTTCTATGATGGCTCTGATGCCAAATATTTGATGTTCTTTTTCCATTGGACAAATATAGGTAATATGTTTATATAAAAAAACCACCAGCTAAGCTGGTGGTTTAAATATTAATCAAAGGTCAGTTTTATTTATTTTGCTACTGGAGCCTTTACACTTAATACATATGCATTGGTTGTAGTAGACCCATCAGAATAAGTTGCAACAATTGCTAATTGAATTGGGGTAACTCCAGATGAAAGTGATGGGAAATTAAAAACACCATTGGTTGTCAATACTGAAGAACTGAATTTTGCGCTTGCAGTTGGGTCAACAATTGTAGCGTCAGTAAATTTCGTTCCCAATTTAATGGTAGTTGTAGGTACTGTAGCGCTAGCAGTAGTGACAGCTACATTGTTGTAAACCTCAATTTTACTTGCAGTAACTCCTGCTTTAGTATTGATTTTTAAGTTTAGGTCTACGTTTGTATCAACTCTGTTAATTGATGTTGTAGTAAGTATAACATTTCCTCCTGCAGATCCTAATTGAGTATTGTCATCCGCAGAACAAGAAACTAATGCAACAGCAACAAAAGCAAATGCAACGATCTGTTTTATATATTTTTTCATGTTTATAATATTAAATATTAATGTTTGTCCCAGAAAAGTTTAGTAGTTACATTATTGTTACCCAATTTAGCAACAGCAGCTTCTAAGTTTGCAGCGTTTAACGTCTGCTCGATTCCCGGATAAGAGTAACGTTTTGGAACTTCAGTGATATCACCAAAAGTTACAGGAGGTGCAACTAAAGCAGGATAGTCTAATCTTCGATAAGATGTCCAAGCCTCAAAACCTCTGTTGTAGTAAGCTATCCATGCTTGCTCTCCAATTTTTTGTTTCCAAGTACCAGTAGCAGTAGCATACGCTACGTCGGTTCTAGCTAAGTAAGTAGTAATGTCACCAGAAGCCACTCCCCAATCTTGTAAAGATGCAGTAACAGCAGCATTATAATGAGATTCAGCAGTACCACCAACAGCAATACCTCTTTCTACAGCTTCAGCTAATAAGAATTCTACTTCAGAGTATGTGAAAAGTACACCAGGGTAAACAGGATCTTGAATTGTTTCAGTGATGTGAGAGAAGTTTCCATAAACATTCACGGTTCCATAAACACCACCTTTGTATAATCCAGAGCCTTCTGGGTATTCAGTGAAGTATTTAGCTCTTCTTGGATCAGATAGTGAGTTCATTTTATCTACTAAAGTATTAGCAGGAATAAAGTCATCACGTCCACTAGCCACTAGATCAAGGTATAATGGGTTGTTGTTTGTTGTGTTTGTAGCATAAGGCATATATGCACCGTCAGCGCTTGTTAAGATCAAACCATCAGCTTGAGCAGCTAAAGCTTGAGTACTGGCATAAGTATGATCAACATCATCCATCATTATAGCCATTCTGAAGCGTAGAGAGTTTGCAAACTTAGCCCATTTAGCAGTGTTACCACCGTAAATAAGATCTGCCTCTCCATAACTGCCAACAGATGTGTCTAATTTATGAGACGCAGCAGTTAATACAGTAAGTAAGTCTCTGTAAATTGTCTGAGCATCATCATATTTAGGCTGTGGATGGCCATCAATATCTAAAGCTTCTGTGTAAGGAACGTCTCCAAAAGTGTCAACCAAGATACCGTAGCAGTAAGAAGTTAAAATATCAATAATTGCGATTTTATTATCAAGTACTACTAAACCTTCTGGAGCTCCAGTATAACTAGCTTTTTGCTCAAGTAAAAGTTTTTTAGCTTCTTTATAGTCTCTAAGTACATCACGGTAGTAAGTTGCCCAGTGACGATCTGGAATTGTACGTCCAGTAAGATCGTATTGAGTTTCTTGCGGATATTGCACCTCTGCCCAATGTTGTGCATATAATCTGAATACGTTAAAGTTTACAGATGTACTTGTTACTTGATCCACCATAAATTTCTCAGCATTTGTAAATAGGAATTCTGGAGAAGTAGTGGTAGGATTTTTTGTGTCTTGGTTCATGTTCCCAAAATCATCTGAGCAAGATGAAAATAAGGCAATGAACGATATTAATATTATTAGTCTATTTTTCATAGCTTAGAATTTTATTGTTAAGTTACAACCAATATTTCTAGTTGTTGGTAAAGAACCGATAGAAAGTCCTTGAGATCCTACGTTAGATCCTAATCCACTTTCTGGGTCTGCATCTGGAAGATTCTTTTGGATAATCCATAAGTTAGATCCAATAAGTGAAATTCTAGCATCAACTAATTTCATTTTTTGAACTAAAGATGATGGTAAAGTATAGGTAATATTTACCTCTCTTAATTTAACAAAACCAGCATCATATACATATTGGCTTCTAGGTCCGTTAGTATAAGCATTTGTAATAGCTCCACCTGTTGAGTAAGCAGTTCTTGTTGTGTTTGGAGTTCCATCAGCATAAACACCTGGAAGGATTACACCACCCCCATTTACTAAGCTGTTTCTTTTTGGATTTCCAAGATCGTTGTTTCCACCTGTTTCATCAGTCAAACCAGTTCCAACTCCATACCATTGATCTGTAGAGAATACATCTCCCCCATGTTTAGTGTCAATTAAGAAGCTGAAAGATAAGTTTTTGTAAGAGAATTTATTGCGAATACCTCCAATCCAGTCAGGATTGATATTTCCAATGATGTTGTTTGTAGAAGTATTGATTACATATCTACCTGTTGCTGGGTTAACGATTCTTTGTCCGTTAGCATCATAAGTGTAATCAGTGCCTTTTAATACACCAAATGGTTGTCCAACTACAGCATTTAAAGTTACTGTACCAGGGAAAGAAGCTACTTGCAAGTTAGTTACGCCATCAGCTAGAGCTGTAACCATATTCTCGTTTTTAGACCAGTTTACGTTAATATCCCAAGAAAAGTTGTTTGTCTTAACTGGTGTAGCGTTAAACTGAACCTCGATACCTTTATTTTCTACTTTAGCAGCATTTACATATTTAGAAGTATAACCTGTAGCAGTAGAATATGGTACTCTAACAGCTTCTCCGTCATTCACGTTTTTGTACAAACTCACATCAAATCCAACTCTTCTGTTTAAGAATTGCATCTCAAGACCAATCTCTTGTGTGTTTGTTTTAATAGGTTTAAGATCTGGATTGTTTTTAATAGAGTTTACTGAATACATTTGGTTATTGTTGAACGGATCGTATTTAGTATAAGTATCAACCAATGCTAATGCAGGTGTTCCAAGTGGGCTTTCAGAGTAACCTCCTCTTAATTTACCAAAGGTTAACCAGCTTGCATCTATGTTTTTAGAGAAAACCCAGCTGCCAGAAACTGAGTAACTTGCTAAAGCGTTATCATCAGCAGGCAAGTTAGAAAATGCATCTCTACGTGCTGTTGCATCGATGAAATATGTGTCTAAGTATCCAAAAGATCCAGAAATATAGTAACTATTAACAGATGTTCTAGTTTCTCTTTCATATGGATATGGGCTCGCAGCTTTAGAGTTAGATAAACTATAGATTCCAGGTATGATTAAACCTCCTTGTGTAGAAGCTGTAATTTGGTTAAAATAAGTGTTTCTAATTGTTCCCCCAGCTACTCCGCTTAAGCTAAAGTCTTCTCCGAACTTTTTGTTGAAAGTAAGGAGTAAGTCATAGTTTTGCTCAGAGAAGTTACCATTGTAACGTTGGTATCCTGAAGTCTCATCAAGAGCATTGATACCAAAAGTTTTTGATACTGAACCTACAGCAACTCTTTCTTCACGAATCTCAGAATACGTATCTGTAGAGATTTTTGCAGTTGCAGAAAGCCAGTCAGCAATTTTGTAAGTAAAGTTTGCGTAACCAATAAAACGATTTCTACTATCATTTTGGTAGTTTTTGTAACGCTCAAAGTAAGGGTTGTTCCAATATGCAGGAGTTCCATCCTCAACAGATTTTCTGTTCCAAGTAATGTTTTGTTCGCCTGAATTGTTGTATGCTCTTTCTAATTCTTTAATATCAACGTTAGTTTGCCACCACTGACGGAAACCAGAAACTAAGTTGTCACTATATCCTGTCATGTTTCTTCCCACTGTTTGTTGTGCGGAGAAGTTAGCAAATGTGCTTAAAGACAATCTGTCTGTAAATTGGTGATTTAATTTTAAACTAAAGTTGTTTTTTCTCAATTCACTATTGATTAAAACACCAGTTTGGTCAGTGTTAGTATAGTTAAATACAACATTTGTTTTTTCGTTTCCATCTTCAAAAGAGATGCTATTTACTAACGAAAGTGAGTTTTTGAAGAAAGAAAAAGGATCGTTTGCTCCAGCTTTCCATGGAGTTGCTTTTCCATAATTGTTATTTCCTGGATATGCAGAAAAAGCATCCCATTGGTAAACATTTAAAGAAGGATCAAAACGATTTCCTACAGATGCATCATCACCCATGAAAACAACATTGTCATTTACACCGTCACCATCAATGTCTTGTGTAGTGTCAAAAGAAGAACCGTATCCAGCACCGTAATTTTTTTGGTATTTAACGAAAGTGCTTTTGTCTGGGCTACCAGTTACTACTTCAGAAGAAACAGTGATTCCTAAACCTTTTCTAGCTTTACCTTTTTTAGTGGTAATCATTAAAACTCCGTTACCGGCTAAGTATCCATATAAAGCAGAAGCAGCGGCACCTTTTAATACGTTCACGCTTTCAATGTCTTCTGGATTGATATCCATACCATTATTACCATAGTCAAAACCTCTTGCTCCAGATGATTGAGCCGTTGTTCCATCGTTTGTGTTGTTACCGTTGTTGATAGGCATACCATCAATTACGATTAACATCTCATTGCTTTGACCAATAGCTTTAACTCCTCGAGAGATTGCACTTGTAGAACCTCCAAAGTTAGTGTTTCTTGTAATGTTAACACCGGCAACTTTACCAGAAAGCTCGTTTAAGAAGTTACCACTTGAAGTACCATTTCTTAAATCTCCTCCTTTTACCTCTTGTGTTGCATAACCAAGAGATTTTTTCTCTCTTTTAACCCCCAAAGCTGTTGTTACTACAACGCTTTCAAGTTCTTGAGCATCTCCAGCCAATTTTACGTTAACTGTTGATGAAGTTGCAGCTATCTCTTGAGTTTTCATCCCAATGTAGCTAAATACCAATACTTGGCTTGATGATGCTTTGATAGTGTATTTACCATCAAAATCGGTTTGCGTTCCAGCTTTTGTTCCTTTAACTAATACACTAACACCTGGTAAAGGCATTCCTGCATTGTCAGAAACTGTTCCCGAAACAGCTCTTTCTTGCGCAAAAGAAAGTTGCGCAACTAGTACTAATAAAAGCACTAAGAATCCATTGAACTTTAGTTTCATTTTTAAATATTTTGAATTAGTATCGCAAAACTCTTAATAATTTGTTAACTTTCCTAATAAATAAAAATCTTTTTTTGGTAAACTTTAAAATTTAACATTATAACATATGTTTACGATAGTGTTATATAATTGTATTTCTTGCTGATTTTGCTGGCCATTCGTGAGAATAATTCGCAAAACTCCATTTTTTGTTTGTATTCCTGCACCTATTCCAATTCCTATTAAATTCATAATTTTTTTAGGATTTGAAATATTCGTTAAGTCTTGATATATAGCGTAATCCGCAATAGAATGAATATAAGCGCTTTTTGAAAATATATATCTATATTCTGTAAGAATTGCAGAATAAAAGTTTCCTTGAAGACTATTTTCGGAAAATCCTCTTATTGAATTCATTCCGCCAAATCTGAATAATTCGTTTGAAATATAATTTTTACTATCTAGATAGAAATTTTGTGAATTTAGGTTAATGAAATTCTTGTTATTTAGTTCAAAATTATAAGACGCATTTAGATTTGCATAGAATTGCTTGCTTGGTTTTGCTGTGTCAGGGTCGTTGTTTGTTTCTCTTTTTCCGAAACCTAAAATTGAGCTCAGAAATGCTTTTCCCTGCATTAGATTGTTGTTAGAGTCTATTTTTTTGTATTCGTATGTGGAAGTAAAGTAAGAATTATTAAAATCGCTGATAAAAGAATTATTGGTATTTTGGATGTCGCTCGATTCGGTAGATTGGTATCCGAAATAGATTTTAGAGTTATAATTTAGATAGTATCCCAGATTGATATCTGTTTTAGTATTCTGAAATGTGCTGTCCTGTTTGAAAATGTTTAATTGCGCTTTTATTCCAAGAGGAGATTGGAATAAATAGGGGATTTCGAGTTTAGTGTTAAAGGTTTTTTGTTGGTTACCGTCGCTCTTCCAGTAAAGGGAGAACTTTTCGCCAGCGTGAAGTATATTAGTTAGCGAAATATCTAAATAGCCGTTTAGAATCAATTTTTTGTTTTCGTCGTTCGAAAATCCAATATAGCCATCAAAATTGTTTGCTTTTCTTTTTTCAATATAAGTGTAGACTTTTGTCGAGTCTTTGGTGAATAAAATTTCGGGGTATTTGGTTTGAGAAACAAATTCAAAACTGTTTATATCTTCATAAAGTCTTTTTACAGTTTCTTGGTTGAATATTCTGTTGGTGTATTTTTTATTTAATTGTTTTAATGCTCCTTTTGGGAAGTAGTCTTTTAAAGTGAGATCTGTGTAATTTACAATAATGGAATTTAGTGTTCTTTTTTTTTCGGAATTAAGATTTAAGTCAGCATAAATTATGGAATTCTTTTTTTTGATATTTGCTAGATTGATTTTGGAAAATGCAAAACCTGCTTTTTCATTGTTTGAAATTTCTTTATTAAGGAAGTTTTCAAGCTCCGTAAAAGGGATAATTATACTGTCTTTTGTGTTTTTCTTATATTCATTAAAAAAACTATTTATACCTATATATATATGTACTTCTTTGATTTTGGTTTTTAAGTCTATAAATGCTGTATAAGTGCTGTCGTTTATCTTTTTGGTTTCTAATATTTTAGAATCTATATAGCCTTGTTTTGAGAGTTTGTTTGTTACTGAAAAAAGTTCGTTGTTTAATGATTTTATGTTTACGTGTTTTTTTGCATATGGAAGAGAGTCGATTGTTTGGCTTTGTTTTTTGTTAATTCCATTTATATTCAAATAAAATGACTGTGCGAAACAATTTGTGCATAGGAGTAAAATAAGTATGTGTTGTAATTGTTTCAAATGCAATTGTTTTGTTAGTTAAATGTAAAGCAAATATCTAATGTTTCTTTGTTAAATCATAGATATAAATAATGTTGTTGAAAATTAATGATTTAACGTTTGTATAGTGAAAATTATTTTATACATTTGCAACCCCGTAAAAAGCGGGAATTTAATAAACATAATAATTTTTAGTATTAATTATGCCAACAATTCAACAATTAGTAAGAACAGGAAGAACTCAGATCACTAAGAAGAGTAAATCGGTTGCTTTAGATTCTTGTCCTCAAAGAAGAGGGGTTTGTACGCGTGTTTACACTACTACACCAAAAAAACCAAACTCTGCAATGCGTAAAGTTGCGCGTGTGCGTTTGACAAATGGTAATGAGGTGAATGCTTACATCCCAGGAGAAGGACATAATCTACAAGAGCACTCGATAGTATTAGTGCGAGGTGGAAGGGTAAAAGATTTACCAGGTGTTAGATATCACATCGTTCGTGGAGCGCTTGATACGTCAGGTGTTGCAGGAAGAACGCAAAGAAGATCTAAGTACGGTGCTAAACGCCCAAAAGAAGCAAAAAAGTAATTTAAAAACTTTTAAGAAAAAGACATGAGAAAAAGAGCGGCAAAGAAAAGACCACTTTTACCGGATCCAAGGTTTAATGACCAATTAGTAACACGTTTTGTGAATAACTTAATGTGGGATGGTAAGAAATCTACAGCTTTTAAAGTATTTTATGATGCTATTGATATCATTGAAACTAAAAAGCAAAATGATGAGAAAACTTCATTAGAGATCTGGAAAGATGCTTTAACTAACGTTATGCCTCACGTAGAAGTACGTAGCCGTAGAGTTGGTGGAGCTACATTCCAAATTCCAATGCAGATTCGTCCAGACAGAAAAATTTCTATGGCAATGAAGTGGTTAATACTTTATTCAAGAAGAAGAAATGAAAAATCTATGGCGCAACGTTTAGCTGCTGAGTGTTTAGCTGCTGCTAAAGAAGAAGGTGCTGCGGTTAAGAAAAGAATGGATACTCACAAAATGGCAGAAGCTAATAAAGCATTCTCTCACTTTAGATTTTAATTCGTAAAGAAATGGCTAGAGATTTAAAATATACAAGAAATATCGGGATCGCTGCTCACATTGATGCTGGTAAAACTACAACAACTGAGCGTATTCTTTTTTATACTGGAAAATCACACAAAATTGGTGAGGTTCACGATGGTGCTGCAACAATGGACTGGATGGCGCAAGAGCAAGAAAGAGGTATTACAATTACTTCTGCTGCTACAACTTGTACTTGGAACTTTCCAACTGAGCAAGGTAAAGTTTTGCCAGAATCAAAAGCGTACCACTTTAATATTATTGATACTCCTGGACACGTTGACTTTACTGTAGAGGTTAACCGTTCTTTACGTGTATTAGACGGTTTAGTGTTCTTATTTAGTGCTGTTGATGGTGTTGAACCTCAATCAGAAACTAACTGGAGACTTGCTGATCAGTATAGAGTTCCTCGTATGGGATTCGTGAACAAAATGGACCGTCAAGGTGCGAACTTTTTAAATGTATGCGGACAGGTTAAGGACATGTTGAAATCGAATGCGGTTGCAATTACTTTGCCTATTGGAGATGAAGCTGATTTTAAAGGTATTGTTGACTTGGTTAAAAATCAAGCTATTGTATGGCATGATGAAACTCAAGGAGCTACTTTTGATATTGTTGACATTCCTGCTGATATGGTTGATGATGTAAAGCACTATCGTTCTATCCTTATCGAAGAGATTGCTACTTATGATGAAAATCTTTTAGATAAGTACATGGAGGATGAAAACTCTATTACAGAGGAGGAAATCAACAATGCATTAAGAGCGGCTACTATTGATATGGCGATCATTCCTATGCTTGCTGGTTCTTCTTTCAAAAACAAAGGGGTTCAATTCATGTTAGATGCAGTTTGTAAATATTTACCATCTCCTTTAGATAAAGAAGGTATTGAGGGAATTCATCCTGATGATGCTGATTTATTGGAAGAAGATCAAACTAAAATCTTGCGTAAGCCAGATGTAAAAGAGCCGTTTGCTGCTTTAGCATTTAAAATTGCTACTGATCCATTCGTAGGTCGTTTAGCTTTCTTCCGTGCGTATTCTGGACGTTTAGATGCAGGTTCTTATGTTTTAAATACTCGTTCTGGTAATAAAGAAAGAATTTCTCGTATTTACCAAATGCATGCTAACAAACAAAATCCAATCGAATTTATTGAGGCTGGAGATATTGGAGCTGCTGTAGGATTTAAAGATATTAAAACTGGAGATACTTTATCTGATGAAAAGCATCCAATTATCTTGGAATCTATGAAATTCCCAGATCCTGTAATTGGTATCGCTATCGAACCAAAAACTAAAGCTGACGTTGATAAAATGGGTATGGCTTTAGCTAAATTGGCTGAAGAAGATCCAACGTTTACGGTTAGAACTGACGAGGCTTCTGGTCAAACTATTATTTCAGGTATGGGTGAGCTTCACTTAGATATCTTAGTTGACCGTATGAAACGTGAGTTTAAAGTAGAGGTTAATCAAGGTGAGCCACAAGTAGAGTATAAAGAGGCGTTTACAAGATCTGCTCAACACAGAGAAACTTACAAAAAACAATCTGGAGGTCGTGGTAAATTTGGTGATATCGTATTTAGAATCGAGCCTGCTGATGAAGTTGATGGAAAAGTACCTGTTGGATTACAGTTTGTGAATGAAGTAAAAGGAGGTAACGTTCCTAAAGAGTATATTCCTGCAGTTGAAAAAGGTTTCCGTGAAGCTATGAAAACTGGACCTTTAGCTGGATATGCTGTTGATAGTTTAAAAGTGACTTTATTAGATGGATCTTTCCACCCTGTGGATTCTGATGCTCTTTCTTTTGAGTTAGCTGCAAGAATGGGTTATAAAGAGTCCGGTAAAGCTGCTGGAGCTGTTATCTTAGAGCCTATCATGAAAATCGAAGTTATCACTCCAGAAGAAAACATGGGTGATATCGTAGGTGACTTGAACCGTCGTAGAGGTCAAGTTAATGATATGGGTGATAGAAACGGAGCGAAAACTATTAAGGCAGATGTGCCGTTAGCTGAGATGTTTGGTTATGTTACAACATTAAGAACATTATCATCTGGTAGAGCGACATCTACAATGGAGTTTTCTCATTATGCAGAAACACCTTCTAATATTTCAGAAGAGGTAATCAAAAAAGCAAAAGGTAACGCTTAATTTTAAGAAAATGAGTCAAAAAATCAGAATAAAACTAAAATCTTACGATCATATGTTAGTGGATAAATCTGCTGAAAAGATCGTGAAAACAGTAAAAACTACTGGGGCAGTTGTAACAGGTCCAATTCCGTTGCCAACTCACAAAAAACTTTTCACTGTATTGCGTTCTCCGCACGTTAACAAAAAAGCGAGAGAGCAATTTGAAGTAATGTCATACAAGAGATTGATTGATATTTATTCATCTTCATCTAAAACTATTGATGCTTTAATGAAACTTGAATTGCCAAGTGGAGTTGAAGTTGAGATTAAAGTATAATTTTTTTATATTTTTTTATATAAAAAGCGAGACATTTTTTGTCTCGCTTTTTTTTGTTTTTAAAAGTTGTTTTTAATTTGAAAAAGAATAAAATTAAATATTTTTTTAATGTTCTAAATATTCTAAATCCCTTTGTTTTAGGGTAGTGCGAGTTTTTTTAGTTGTGATTTTATTGTTTAATTTTTAAATGGAAAATGTTATTGCTATAAAAAGAAGTGCTTGAATTTTGGTGTTGATGAAGTTTGTTTTCTTGTTGTTTTAGTGCTTGGATTTTGATAATGAGCGATTTAATTTTTGTAACTGTTTGGTTTATTCAATTTTAATATCTACTTTTGCACTCCCTGTTTGGAAATTTCTGTTATTTTTAAATTGAAGGGAATTTTAGTAATTAATAATTAATATTTATGTCTGGGTTAATTGGTAAGAAAATCGGCATGACTAGTATCTTCGACGAAAACGGGAAAAATATTCCTTGTACAGTAATCGAAGCTGGACCATGCGTTGTTACCCAAGTCAGAACCAATGAGGTTGACGGGTATGAAGCGTTACAACTTGGTTTCGATGACAAAAACGAGAAACATTCTACTAAAGCGGCTTTAGGTCACTTTAAAAAAGCTGGAACTGTTGCTAAGAAAAAAGTCGTTGAATTCCAAGATTTTGCAACTGAACAAAAATTAGGAGATCTTATTGATGTTACTATTTTTGAAGAAGGAGAATTTGTAGATGTACAAGGTGTCTCAAAAGGTAAAGGTTTTCAAGGGGTTGTTAAACGTCACGGTTTTGGTGGGGTTGGACAAGCTACTCATGGTCAGCACAACCGTTTAAGAGCGCCAGGTTCTGTAGGAGCTTCTTCTTATCCATCTAGAGTATTCAAAGGAATGCGTATGGCTGGAAGAATGGGAGGAGAAAATGTAAAAGTTCAAAACCTTAGAGTTTTAAAAGTAGTTGCTGAGAAGAATCTACTTGTTGTTAAAGGATGTGTTCCTGGACACAAAAACTCTTATGTAATCATTCAGAAGTAATGGAAGTAAAAGTATTAGATTTCAACGGAAAAGATACTGGAAGAAAAGTTCAACTTTCTGATTCAGTATTCGCAATTGAACCAAACAATCACGCAGTATATCTTGATGTTAAGCAATATCTTGCTAATCAGAGACAGGGTACTCACAAGGCTAAAGAAAGAGCTGAAGTAACTGGAAGTACGCGTAAGATTAAAAAACAAAAAGGAACTGGTACTGCTCGTGCAGGAAGTGTTAAGAGTCCTTTGTTTAAAGGTGGTGGAACAGTTTTCGGACCAAGACCAAGAAGTTATTCATTCAAATTGAATAAAGGTTTGAAAAGATTGGCTAGAAAATCTGCTTTCTCAATCAAAGCAAAAGAGTCAAATATCGTAGTTGTAGAAGACTTTAATTTCGAAGCGCCAAACACTAAAAATTTCATTAACGTTTTGAAAGCTTTAGGGTTAGAGAATAAAAAATCTTTATTTGTGTTGGGCGAGTCAAATAAAAACGTATATTTGTCGTCACGTAATTTAAAGGCTTCAAATGTCGTAACTAGCTCAGAATTAAGCACTTACGCAATATTAAACGCTAATAATTTAGTGCTTTTGGAAGGTTCTTTAGAGTTAATTGAAGAAAATTTAAGTAAATAATAGGAATATGAGCATCATAATTAGACCTATAGTAACGGAAAAAGTAACCAAAGAAAGTGAAGTTCTAAACCGCTTCGGATTCGTTGTTAACAAAAAAGCAAACAAAGTTGAGATTAAGAAAGCTGTAGAGGCTGCTTATGGAGTGACTATCGTTTCTGTTAACACAATGAATGTGAGACCAGATAGATCTACTAAATACACTAAAAGTGGTTTAATCAGTGGAAAGACAAATGCATACAAAAAAGCAATTGTTCAAGTACAAGAAGGAGAAACAATTGATTTTTACAACAATATCTAAGATAGAAAAATGTCAGTAAGAAAATTAAAACCTATTACCCCGGGTCAGCGATTTAGAGTTGTGAATGGTTATGACGCTATTACAACTGATAAGCCGGAACGCTCTTTGATAGCACCGATAAAAAACTCAGGAGGTAGAAATAGTCAAGGAAAGATGACCATGCGTTATACGGGTGGTGGTCACAAGCAGAGATATCGTATCATCGATTTCAAAAGAACTAAAGATGGAATTCCAGCTACAGTGAAATCAATCGAATACGATCCAAATCGTACTGCATTTATTGCTTTATTAGCTTATGCTGATGGAGAGAAAACTTATATTATCGCTCAAAATGGATTGAAAGTTGGTCAGAAATTAGTTTCTGGACCAGAATCTCAACCAGAGATTGGTAATACTTTACCTTTAAGCAGAATTCCTCTTGGAACTGTTATATCTTGTATTGAGTTACGTCCAGGACAAGGAGCCGTTATTGCTCGTTCAGCTGGAACTTTTGCTCAGTTAATGGCAAGAGACGGGAAATATGCAACAATTAAAATGCCATCAGGTGAGACAAGATTAATCTTGTTAACTTGTTCGGCTACAATTGGAGCTGTTTCTAACTCTGACCACCAATTAGTTGTATCTGGTAAAGCAGGTAGAACAAGATGGTTAGGAAGAAGACCTAGAACTAGACCAGTAGCGATGAACCCTGTTGATCACCCTATGGGAGGTGGTGAAGGACGTTCTTCTGGAGGGCACCCACGTTCAAGAAACGGATTGCCAGCTAAAGGTTACAGAACTCGTTCTAAGAAAAACCCGAGTAACAAGTATATCGTAGAACGTAGAAAGAAATAATAAGATATGGCACGTTCATTAAAAAAAGGACCTTTCGTTCATTATAAATTAGACAAGAAAGTTCAAGAAAACGTAGAAAGTGGTAAAAATGCAGTTGTTAAGACTTGGTCTAGAGCTTCAATGATTACACCAGATTTCGTTGGACAAACTATCGCAGTTCATAACGGTCGTCAATTTGTACCAGTTTACGTAACAGAAAACATGGTAGGTCACAAATTAGGAGAGTTTTCACCAACTAGATCTTTTAGAGGTCATGCTGGAGCAAAAAATAAAGGTAAAAAATAAAAGAAGCAATGGGAGTTCGTAAAAGAGAAACAGCAGATGCGAGAAAAGAGGCTAATAAGTCTATCGCTTTCGCAAAATTGAATAACTGCCCTACTTCACCTAGAAAAATGCGCTTAGTAGCGGACTTGGTAAGAGGTCAGAAGGTAGAAAGAGCACTTAACATTTTAAGATTCAGTTCTAAAGAAGCTTCAAGAAAATTAGAAAAACTATTATTATCTGCAATCAATAACTGGGAGCAAAAAAATAGTGAAGGTAATTTAGAAGAGGCTGGATTATTTGTTAAAGAGATCAGAGTAGATGGTGGAATGATGTTAAAAAGACTTCGTCCAGCTCCACAAGGTCGTGCACACAGAATAAGAAAACGTTCTAATCACGTAACAATCGTGCTTGGAGCTATCAATAACACACAAAGCAATTCTTAAGCAGCATGGGACAAAAGACAAATCCAATTGGAAATAGACTTGGTATCATCAGAGGATGGGACTCAAACTGGTATGGTGGAAATGATTACGGCGATAAATTAGCTGAAGATCACAAAATCAGAAAGTATATCCATGCTCGTTTATCAAAAGCTAGTGTATCAAAAGTAATCATCGAGAGAACTTTGAAACTTGTAACCGTTACTATCACTACTGCTAGACCCGGTATTATTATCGGAAAAGGCGGACAAGAGGTAGACAAGTTAAAAGAAGAACTTAAGAAAGTTACTGACAAAGAGGTTCAAATTAACATCTTTGAAATTAAAAGACCTGAGCTAGATGCTTATCTTGTGGCTACAAGCATCGCTCGTCAAATCGAAAGCCGTATTTCTTACAGACGTGCAATCAAAATGGCTATTGCTGCTTCTATGCGTATGAACGCTGAAGGTATCAAAGTTTTGATTTCTGGTCGTTTAAATGGTGCTGAGATGGCGCGTTCAGAAGGTTTCAAAGAAGGTAGAATTCCTCTATCAACTTTCAGAGCTGACATTGATTATGCTTTGGCTGAAGCTCACACTACTTATGGTAGAATGGGTATCAAAGTATGGATCATGAAAGGTGAAGTTTACGGTAAGAGAGAACTTTCTCCACTTGCTGGAATGGACAAAAAACAATCTGGTACAGGTGGTGGAAAAGGTGGAGATGCTCCTAGAGGCAAATCTAACTTTAACAAAGGTGGAAAACCAGACGCTCGTAAAAGAAAGTAAATTTTTAAACTAAAGAAAAATGTTACAGCCTAAAAGAACAAAATACCGTAAGGTACAAAAAGGTAGAATGAAGGGTAACTCTCAAAGAGGGCATGAACTTTCAAATGGAATGTTTGGTATTAAATCTGTACATGAAGATGGAATGTTCTTAACATCTCGTCAAATCGAAGCTGCACGTATCGCTGCAACTCGTTACATGAAGAGAGAAGGACAATTATGGATTAAAATTTTCCCAGACAAACCTATCACTAAGAAACCTCTTGAAGTACGTATGGGTAAAGGTAAAGGAGCAGTTGAGTATTGGGCTGCTGTTGTTAAACCAGGAAGAATTATGTTTGAAGTTGGAGGGGTTCCATTGTCAGTTGCAAAAGAGGCTTTACGTCTTGCAGCTCAAAAACTTCCAGTAAAAACTAAGTTCGTCGTTGCTAGAGATTTCGAAGCATAATTTATATTTATTATGAAACAATCAGAAATAAAAGATCTTTCTGCAGCGGAGTTGCAAGAAAAGCTTAGTCAAACTAAGAAAGTATATGCTGACCTAAAAATGGCTCACGCTATTTCTCCAATTGCTAACCCACTTCAAATCAGAAGCGTTAGAAGAACAGTTGCAAGACTAGCTACAGAGTTAACTAAAAGAGAGTTACAATAATTGTATTCTGCTGAAAGATGGAAGAAAAAAGAAATTTAAGAAAAGAAAGAATAGGTGTTGTTACTTCAAATAAGATGGATAAATCTATCGTTATTTCTGAAGTAAGAAAAGTAAAACACCCATTATACGGTAAGTTCGTGTTGAAAACAAAAAAATATGTTGCACACGACGAAAAAAACGACTGTAACATTGGTGATACTGTAAGAATTAGCGAAACGCGTCCTTTAAGTAAAACAAAATGTTGGAGATTAGTTGAAATCTTAGAAAGAGCTAAATAATTATGGTACAACAAGAATCAAGACTAAAAGTAGCAGATAACACGGGAGCTAAAGAAGTTTTAACTATTCGTGTTTTAGGAGGTACTAAAAGAAGATATGCCTCTGTTGGTGACAAAATTGTAGTTTCTATCAAAGATGCAACTCCAAACGGAAACGTGAAAAAAGGAGCTGTTTCAACTGCAGTTGTTGTGCGTACTAAAAAAGAAGTGAGAAGAGCTGATGGTTCTTATATCCGTTTCGATGACAATGCATGTGTTCTTTTGAATGCTGCAGGGGAAATGAGAGGAACTCGTGTTTTTGGTCCGGTAGCAAGAGAACTTCGTGAAAAACAATTCATGAAAATTGTATCATTAGCACCAGAAGTGCTTTAATTCGTTTTAAGATGATAAAGCTAAAAATAAAATCAGGAGATATCGTAAGAGTTATTGCTGGAGACCATAAAGGTGCTGAAGGTAAAGTTTTACGTGTTTACCGTGAAAAAAACAAAGCGATAGTTGAAGGTGTTAACTTGGTTTCAAAACACACTAAACCAAGTGCTAAAAACCCTCAAGGTGGTATCGTTAAGAAAGAGGCTTCTATTCAAATTTCTAACATTGCTTTAATTGATCCTAAAACTAAGGAAACAACTAGAGTAGGTATTAGAGTAGAAGGAGATAAGAAAGTAAGATTTTCAAAAAAATCTAATCAAGTACTATAGTAATGGCATATACACCTAGACTAAAAGAAGAATATAAGAGTAGAGTAATCTCTGCTCTTAAAGAAGAGTTCGGATATACAAACGTAATGCAAGTTCCTAAACTTGAAAAAATCGTTTTGAGCCGTGGAGTTGGTGCAGCTGTATCTGATAAAAAACTTATTGACTATGCAGTTGATGAGTTAACAAAGATCACTGGACAAAAAGCAGTATCTACAATTTCTAAGAAAGACGTTGCGTCTTTCAAATTAAGAAAAGGGATGCCTATTGGAGCAAAAGTAACTTTACGTGGAGAAAGAATGTATGAGTTTTTAGATAGACTTATTACTTCTGCTTTACCACGTGTAAGAGATTTCAACGGTATTAAAGCTACTGGTTTTGACGGAAGAGGTAACTACAATCTTGGAGTTTTAGAGCAAATCATTTTCCCAGAAATTGATATTGACAAAGTAAACAAAATTTCAGGAATGGATATTACATTTGTTACTACTGCAAAAACTGACAAGGAAGCGAAGTCATTATTGGCTGAATTAGGATTACCTTTTAAAAAGAATTAAGACATGGCTAAAGAATCAATGAAAGCCCGCGAGGTGAAAAGAGAGAAAACGGTAGCTAAGTATGCTGAAAAGAGAAAAGCTTTATTAGAAGCTGGAGACTATGAAGGTTTACAAAGATTACCAAAAAACGCTTCACCTGTTCGTTTGCATAACCGTTGTAAATTGACTGGAAGACCAAGAGGTTACATCCGTCAATTCGGTATTTCACGTGTAACTTTCCGTGAAATGGCTAACAATGGATTAATTCCAGGTGTGAAAAAAGCAAGCTGGTAATTTAAAAAAGTTTATAAATTGATTAAAGGTTCAGGAAGCGGGGTGCTTCCTGAAAACCATAATCGCAATCAAATACATATGTATACAGATCCTATTGCAGATTATTTGACTAGAGTTCGTAACGCTGTGGCTGCAAACCACAAAGTTGTTGAAATTCCAGCTTCTAATCTTAAAAAAGAGATAACTAAGATCTTATTTGATCAAGGTTACATCTTAAGTTACAAATTTGAGCAGAACACAGTTCAAGGTTCTATCAAAATTGCTTTAAAGTATGATAAAGATACTAAAGAGCCTGTAATTAAAGATATCCAAAGAATTAGTAAACCTGGTTTACGTAAATATGCAGGTGCTGCCAAATTACCAAGAATCCTTAATGGATTAGGAATTGCTATCGTTTCTACATCAAAAGGTTTGATGACTGGAAAACAAGCGAAGCAATTAAATGTAGGTGGTGAAGTAATTTGTTACGTATACTAATTTTTAAAGACTAAATAAGATGTCAAGAATAGGTAAAAGTCCAATTGTAATCCCTGCAGGTGTAACTGTTGAAGTTAACGAAGGTGTTGTTACAGTAAAAGGAAAGAAAGGTCAACTAACTCAGGAGTTCTCGGACGTAACTGTAAAAGTTGAAGGCGATCAGATTTCAGTTGAAAGATCGTCTGATTATAAAGACCAAAGAGCAAAACACGGATTATACAGAGCTTTAATCAATAACATGATTGTAGGTGTATCTGAAGGTTTTACAAAAGAACTTGAATTAGTTGGAGTTGGTTACAGAGCTTCAAACCAGGGTCAAAAATTAGATTTAGCTCTTGGATATTCTCACAATATTGTTTTAGAAATTGCTCCAGAAGTATCTTTAGAAACAATATCTGAAAAAGGTAAGAACCCTATCGTAAAATTAACATCATTTGATAAACAACTTTTAGGTCAAGTTGCTGCGAAAATCAGAAGTTTCCGTAAGCCTGAGCCATACAAAGGAAAAGGTGTTAAATTTGTGGGTGAAGTATTAAGAAGAAAAGCAGGTAAATCAGCTTAAAATATAAGATTATGTCATTAACAAAATCTGAAAGAAGACAGAGAATTAAATTCAGAATTAGAAAATCGGTTAGTGGTACTGCTGCAAGACCTAGACTTTCTGTTTTTAGAAGTAATAAAGAAATTTACGCTCAAATTATTGATGATGTAAATGGAGTTACTATCTTAGCTGCATCTTCTAGAGAAAAAGAAATAGGAAAAGGTACTAACGTTGAAGTAGCTGCTGCTGTTGGAAAACTAGTTGCAGAGAAAGCGTTAAAAGCTGGGATTGATACCATCACTTTTGATAGAGGTGGATATTTATATCACGGTCGTATTAAATCATTAGCAGAAGGCGCAAGAGCCGCTGGACTTAAATTCTAATATATTATGTCTAAATACAAAAATGTAGAATTGGTAAAACCTAGTGGTCTTGAATTAAAAGATCGTCTAGTTAGTGTTAATCGTGTTACTAAAGTTACAAAAGGAGGTAGAGCTTTTGGTTTTTCTGCTATTGTAGTTGTAGGTGATGAAAATGGAGTAGTTGGTCACGGATTAGGAAAATCTAAAGACGTTTCTGAAGCAATTGCGAAAGCAGTAGAAGATGCTAAGAAAAACTTAGTTAGAATTCCTTTAAATGGACAATCTGTTCCTCACGAACAAAAAGGTAAATTTGGTGGTGCACGTGTATTCTTAATTCCAGCATCTCATGGTACTGGAGTTATTGCTGGTGGAGCTGTTCGTTCAGTTCTTGAGTCAGTAGGTATTCACGATGTATTGTCTAAATCTCAAGGATCATCAAATCCACATAACGTAGTAAAAGCAACTTTTGATGCTTTATTGCAAATGAGAAGCGCTCACACTGTTGCGAAACAAAGAGGGGTTTCTTTAGAGAAAGTTTTTAAAGGTTAATTCAAGGAAATTATGGCTAAATTATTAGTAAAACAAGTAAGAAGCAAAATCAACTGTCCTCTTTCTCAAAAGAGAGGGTTGGAGGCTTTAGGTCTACGCAAAATTGGACAAGTTGTGGAGCATGAGTCAAATCCTGCTATCCTTGGGATGATAAACAAAGTTAAACACTTAGTTTCTGTTGAAGAAGCTAAATAACAAATACTGTTATGAATTTAAGTAACTTACAACCTGCTGAAGGATCTACACACAATCAAAATAAAAGATTAGGTAGAGGAGAAGGTTCTGGAAAAGGTGGTACTGCTGCACGTGGACACAAAGGAGCAAAATCTCGTTCTGGTTATTCTAAAAAGATTGGTTTTGAAGGAGGACAAATGCCACTTCAAAGACGTGTACCTAAGTTTGGTTTCAAAAACATCAATCGTAAAGAATACGAAGGTGTTAATTTAGATACTCTTCAATTATTAGTTGATAACGGTGTAATTACTGATTCTGTTTCAATGGCAGATTTCGTAGCAAATCGTCTAGCTTCTAAAAATGAAATCGTTAAGATTTTAGGTAGAGGAGAATTGAAAGCAAAATTAAAAGTAACTGCCCACAAATTTACTGCTACTGCAAAAGCTGCTATTGAAGCTGCTGGTGGAGAAGCTGTAACTATATAACTTATCTATTAAGATGAAGAAATTTATTGAATCAATAAGTAATGTTTGGAAAATCGAAGAACTAAAGAATAGAATCTTAATTACTTTAGGATTACTTTTAGTATATCGTTTTGGAGCACACGTTACGCTTCCTGGAATTGACGCAACGCAATTGACTGGTTTAGCGGGACAAACTAAAAATGGTCTAGGATCTATTCTAGACATGTTCACCGGGGGTGCTTTCTCTAAAGCTTCAGTTTTTGCTTTAGGTATCATGCCTTATATTTCTGCGTCTATTGTTGTTCAGTTGATGGGAATTGCGATTCCATATTTACAAAAACTTCAAAATGATGGGGAAAGTGGTAGAAAAAAGATTAATCAAATCACTCGTTGGTTGACAATCGCTATCACATTGGTTCAAGGTCCAACTTATATCTATAATTTATACAGAACATTGCCTAGTAATGCATTTTTGCTAGGCTTTAATTCGCCTGAATTTTTGTTCTCGTCTGTTATTATCTTAGTTACTGGTACAATTTTTGCTATGTGGCTTGGGGAAAAAATTACAGATAAAGGTATTGGAAATGGTATTTCATTGTTAATTATGGTTGGTATTTTAGCTCGTTTACCACAAGCTTTTATCCAAGAGTTTACAACTCGTGTTACCAATAACAATGGAGGTCCAATGTTATTAGTTATTGAAATTATTGTGTGGCTGTTAGTTATCATTTCTTGTGTATTGCTTACAATGGCGGTACGTAAAATCCCAGTACAGTATGCTCGTCGTACTACAACTGGAGATTACGAACAAGATTTGGCAGGAGGTAATAGACAATGGATTCCTCTAAAGCTTAATGCTTCTGGGGTTATGCCAATCATCTTTGCTCAGGCAATTATGTTTATCCCTGCAGCTGTGGCTGGATTGTCTAAATCAGATACATCACAATCTATTGTTGGTGCATTTAGTAATATGTTTGGTTTCTGGTATAATTTTGTTTTTGCAACTTTAATTATTGTATTTACATTCTTTTATACTGCAATCACCGTTCCTACTAACAAAATGGCTGATGATTTAAAAAGAAGCGGTGGTTTTATCCCAGGCGTACGTCCAGGAGCAGAAACTTCTGATTTCCTTGATAAAGTGATGTCTTTAATAACTTTCCCAGGATCTTTATTCCTTGCTTTGATTGCTGTGTTCCCAGCTATTGTTGTAAGTATTATGGATGTACAACAATCTTGGGCAATGTTTTTTGGAGGTACCTCATTAATAATTATGGTTGGTGTTGCAATAGATACTATTCAACAGATCAATTCATACTTGTTAAACAAACATTATGATGGTTTAATGAAGACTGGTAAAAATAGAAAAGCGGTAGCTTAATATATTTATGGCAAAACAATCAGCAATAGAACAAGACGGATCAATTATAGAAGCATTGTCAAATGCTATGTTCCGTGTAGAGTTAGAAAATGGACATATTGTAATTGCTCATATTTCTGGTAAAATGCGAATGCATTACATCAAATTATTACCTGGTGATAAAGTGAAACTAGAAATGAGTCCTTACGATTTGTCAAAAGCAAGAATTACTTATCGATATTAAAGGATATTCACTATGAAAGTTAGAGCATCAGTAAAAAAGAGAAGTGCCGAGTGCATTATCGTGCGTAGAAAAGGGAGACTGTACGTAATAAACAAAAAGAATCCTAGATTTAAACAAAGACAAGGATAATTATGGCAAGAATAGCAGGGGTAGATATCCCAAAAAACAAAAGAGGTGTTATTGCACTTACCTATATCTTCGGATTAGGAAAAAGTAGAGCTATTGAGATTTTAGAAAAAGCTCAAGTTAGCCAAGATAAAAAAGTTCAAGATTGGAATGATGATGAAATCGGAGCAATTCGTGAAGCTGTTTCATTTTACAAAATTGAAGGAGAATTACGTTCTGAAATTTCTTTAAACATTAAACGTTTAATGGATATTGGATGTTACAGAGGAATTCGTCACAGATCTGGTCTTCCATTAAGAGGACAAAGAACTAAAAACAACTCAAGAACAAGAAAAGGTAAAAGAAAAACTGTTGCTAACAAGAAAAAAGCAACTAAATAATAAGTAATATGGCTAAAGCAACTGCAAAAAAACGTAAAGTTATCGTTGAATCAACGGGTGAGGCTCATATTTCTGCCACTTTTAATAACATTATTATTTCTTTGACTAATAAGAAAGGTGAAGTTATCTCTTGGTCTTCAGCTGGTAAAATGGGTTTCAGAGGTTCTAAAAAGAACACTCCTTATGCAGCTCAAATGGCAGCAGAAGATTGCACTAAAGTAGCACTTGAGGCAGGACTTAAAAAAGTGAAAGTTTATGTAAAAGGACCAGGTAACGGACGTGAGTCTGCTATCCGTTCTATTCATAACGGTGGAATTGAAGTTACTGAAATTATTGATGTTACTCCAATGCCACACAACGGATGTCGTCCTCCAAAAAGACGTAGAGTTTAATTTTTTATTTTATAGTATAATCAAGGTAGAACATAAATTATCGAAGGATTAGACCTGAATTCATAATTTCTACCTTAAAATTTTTTTTAAAATGGCAAGATATACTGGTCCTAAAACCAAAATCGCTCGTAAATTTGGCGAGGCAATCTTCGGAGATGATAAATCTTTCGAAAAAAGAAATTACCCACCTGGACAACACGGGATGGCTAAAAAAAGAGGAAAAAAATCTGAGTACGCTGTTCAGTTAATGGAAAAGCAAAAAGCTAAATATTCTTATGGAATTTTAGAAAAACAATTCAGAAATTTATTCGAAAAAGCATCAGCGACTAAAGGAGTAACTGGTGAAGTTCTATTACAATTATGCGAAGCAAGATTAGATAATGTTGTTTTTAGAATGGGAATTGCTCCATCTAGAAGAGGTGCGCGTCAAATCGTTTCTCACAGACACATTACTGTAAATGGAGAGGTAGTTAATATTCCTTCTTACCACCTTAAGCCTGGTGATAAAGTTGCAGTTCGTGAAAAATCTAAATCTTTAGAAGCTATCGAACGTTCTTTATCAAATTCAAGTCATGTTTATGAATGGATTACTTGGAACAATGATCTTAAAGAAGGAACTTTCGTTTCTGTACCTGCAAGACTTCAAATTCCAGAAAACATTAAAGAACAATTAATCGTAGAGTTGTACAACAAATAATAATTGACTTAGTCGAAATTTATGGCAATATTTAATTTTCAAAAGCCCGATAAAGTTATCATGATCGATTCAACCGATTTTGAAGGTAAATTTGAATTTAGACCTTTGGAACCTGGTTACGGATTGACAGTTGGTAATGCACTTAGAAGAGTTTTGCTTTCAGCATTAGAAGGTTATGCAATTACATCTGTTCGTATCGAAGGTGTAGATCATGAGTTTTCTACTATTTCAGGTGTTGTTGAAGATGTTACCGAAATTATCCTTAATCTAAAACAAGTACGTTTCAAACGTCAGATCGAAGATATCGATAATGAATCAGTTACTATTTCTGTTTCTGGTAAAGATCAATTAACAGCAGGTGATTTTCAGAAATTTATTTCAGGTTTCCAAGTTCTAAATCCAGACCTTGTTATCTGTAACTTAGATTCTAAAATCAAATTGAATTTCGATTTAACTATCGAAAAAGGTAGAGGATACGTGCCTGCTGAAGAGAACAAAAAACAGAATGCTGCAATTGGAACGATTTTTACAGATTCAATTTTTACTCCGGTAAAAAATGTAAAATATGCAATCGAAAATTTCCGTGTAGAGCAAAAAACAGATTACGAAAAATTAGTTTTTGAAATCAAAACTGATGGATCTATTAATCCTAAAGATGCTCTTACTGAAGCTGCTAAAGTTTTAATTCACCATTTCATGTTATTCTCTGACGAAAGAATTACACTTGAGGCTGACGAAATTGCACAAACAGAATCGTATGATGAAGAGTCATTGCATATGAGACAATTGCTTAAAACTAAGCTTGTTGATATGGATTTATCTGTGAGAGCATTAAATTGCTTGAAAGCGGCTGAAGTTGATACACTTGGTGATTTAGTATCGTTCAATAAAAATGACCTAATGAAATTCCGTAATTTTGGTAAAAAATCTTTAACTGAACTTGATGAACTTGTTGCAGTGAAGAATTTAACTTTCGGAATGGATTTAGCTAAATACAAATTAGATAAAGAATAATTTACTTCATATTTTGCTCTCCATGGTGGATTGTAGCAAGATGAAGATAAAAAAAACACGTCATGAGACACGGAAAAAAATTCAACCACTTAAGCAGACAGACTGGACATAGAAAAGCTATGTTAGCTAATATGGCTTGTTCTCTTATTGAGCACAAACGTATTAACACTACTGTTGCTAAAGCTAAAGCGCTTAAACAATTTGTTGAGCCTTTAATCACAAAATCAAAAGAGGATACGACTCACAATCGTCGTATTGTTTTTGCTTACTTACGTAACAAATACGCTGTAACTGATTTGTTCAGAGATGTTGCTGCTAAAGTAGGTGACCGTCCAGGTGGATACACCCGTATCATTAAAGTTGGAAATCGTTTGGGAGATAACGCTGATATGGCGATGATCGAACTTGTTGACTTCAATGAACTTTACAACGGAGGTAAAAAAGAAGTTAAAAAAGCGAAAAGCCGTCGTGGTGGTAAAGCTAAAAAAGCTGAAACTGCTGCTCCTGAAGCCCCTGCTGCTGAATCAGAAACGACTACTGAAGCTTCTGAATAATTATGAAAGTAATCATTCTATAAAGATAAAGGATAAACTAATTTTTAGTTTATCCTTTTTTTTTGATTTTTTTGAAACTGCAAAAATCTAACTTATTTAAAATGATAGGTTTTATTTTTACGAGTGAAAGTTTTAAAAAATCTTGGAAGGGCTATTTTAAAGAAGTAAATTTGCAAAATTCTAATTACACTTAAAACCTTGATTAGGTTTTATAACTTGATTAAAAAAACAATACAAATTAAATAATGAAATACACAACACGACAAAGCGCCATTTTATTACTAAGTGATGGAACAATTTTTCACGGAAAGTCTATCGGTATTAGCGGTAAAACTTTTGGTGAAGTTTGTTTTAATACTGGAATGACAGGATATCAAGAGATTTTCACAGATCCTTCGTATTTTGGTCAAATTATGGTTACTACTAATCCGCATATCGGGAATTACGGTATAAATGATTTAGAAGTTGAATCAGACAGCGTGAAAATTGCTGGTTTAGTTTGTAAAAACTTTAGTTTTAATTATTCTAGGGAAGGTGCTTCAGGAAGTCTAGAGGATTATTTTACAAAACAAAATCTTATTTGTATTTCTGATGTTGATACTCGAGCTCTTGTAAGTTACATTCGCGATAATGGTGCAATGAATGCTGTTATTTGTACAGATGGAACTTCAATTGAAGATCTTAAAAAAGAATTAGCAAATGTTCCAAATATGGAAGGTCTTGAGCTGGCATCAAAAGTGTCTACGAAAGAGCCTTATTTTGTTGGAGATGAAAATGCGACATATAAAATCTCAGCGCTTGATTTGGGAATTAAAAAGAATATTCTAAGAAACTTTGCAAAGAGAGATTGTTATATTAAGGTTTTTCCTTATGACACAACTTATGAAGAATTGAGCGCATTTGATCCAGATGGCTATTTCTTATCAAATGGACCTGGTGACCCAGATCCGTTACATGGAGTAATAGATGTTGCTAAAAAAATCATTGCAGATGATAAGCCTTTGTTTGGAATTTGCTTAGGACATCAGATTATTGCCTTAGCCAATGGGGTTCAGACTTACAAAATGTTTGGTGGACACCGAGGTATTAATCATCCTGTAAAAAATCTTCTTACTGGTAAAGGAGAGATTACTTCTCAAAATCATGGATTTGCTGTAAAAAGAGAAGCTTTAGAAGGTCATCCAGAATTAGAGCTTACACATATACACCTAAATGATGACACTGTTGCTGGAATGAGAATGAAAAATAAGAATTGTTTTTCAGTCCAATATCACCCAGAAGCTAGTCCTGGACCACATGATTCTTCTTATTTATTTGATCAATTTGTGGAGAATATTAAAACTAGCAAAGTCTAAAACGATGTAGTTAATAAATAAACGGGTTTAATGAGTAAAGCTCGTTTATAGTATTAAATATTTTTATAATTTCGGAAAAAAAAATATAATTTATTAATAAAAAACAAAAATAATGAGTATTATAATTAAAGTTCACGCAAGACAAATTCTTGATTCTAGAGGTAATCCTACTATTGAAGTTGATGTAGTAACTGAAAATGGAGTTTTAGGTAGAGCTGCTGTTCCATCTGGAGCATCAACTGGAGAGCACGAAGCTGTTGAATTACGTGATGGAGGTAAAGCTTATCTGGGTAAAGGTGTTTTGAATGCAGTGAATAATGTAAATACTATTATTGCTGAAGAATTAGTTGGAACTTCTGTTTTCGAACAAAACACAATTGACCAATTAATGATTGATTTAGATGGTACTCCAAACAAATCTAAATTAGGTGCAAACGCTATTTTAGGTGTTTCTTTAGCTGCTGCAAAAGCTGCTGCTAACGAGCTTGGATTGCCGTTATACAGATACGTAGGTGGTGTTTCTGCTAATACATTACCAGTTCCAATGATGAACATCATCAACGGAGGTTCTCACTCTGATGCGCCGATCGCATTCCAAGAGTTTATGATTTTCCCGGTAAAAGCAACTTCTTTTACACATGCTATGCAAATGGGAACTGAAATTTTCCACAACTTGAAAAAAGTATTACACGACAGAGGTTTAAGTACTGCAGTAGGTGACGAAGGAGGTTTTGCTCCAAACTTAGCTGGTGGAACTGAAGATGCTTTAGATACTATCAAACTTGCAGTTGAAAAAGCAGGATATTCTTTCGGTGACGAGATTATGATTGCTCTTGACTGTGCTGCTTCTGAGTTTTATGTAAATGGTAAATACGATTACACTAAATTTGAAGGTGAAACTGGAAAAATCAGAACTTCTGCTGAACAAGCTGAATACTTAGCTGAACTTGCGGCTAAATATCCAATTATCTCTATCGAAGACGGTATGTACGAAGATGACTGGGATGGATGGAAAGCTTTAACTGAAAAGATTGGAGATAAAGTACAGTTAGTAGGTGATGATTTATTCGTTACTAATGTTGCTCGTTTATCAACTGGTATTGAAAAAGGAATTGCAAACTCAATTTTAGTAAAAGTAAACCAAATTGGTACTTTAACTGAAACAATTGCTGCTGTAAACATGGCGAAAAACGCTGGATATACATCTGTAATGTCTCACCGTTCTGGAGAAACTGAAGATAATACAATTGCAGACTTAGCGGTAGCTTTAAACTGTGGTCAAATTAAAACAGGTTCTGCTTCTCGTTCAGATCGTATGGCTAAATACAACCAATTATTGAGAATTGAAGAAGAACTAGGAAGTACAGCTTATTTCCCTGGTTTAAATGCTTTTAAAATCAAATAATTCTGCAAATTATATATTGGAAAAAACCATCCGCCGCGGCGGATGGTTTTTTTTTGGACTTTTAACAAATTCATAGCAGTATTCTTTTTTTAATTAGTCTTAAATTCATTAGATTTGATAAATTATTATTTAAAGAATTATTTTCAGTATATTATGTCAAAAATAGCTACATTAGAAATAGATGGTAAAAAGGTTGAGCTTCCAGTAATCACAGGGAGTGAAAACGAATCAGCTATCGATATTAACAAATTACGTGATTTAACAGGTTATATTACACTAGATCCAGGTTATAAGAATTCGGGATCTTGTACAAGTGAAATCACTTTCCTAGATGGAGAAGAAGGAATTTTACGTTACAGAGGATATTCTATCGAAGATCTTGCTGAAAAAGCAAGCTTCCTAGAAGTTTCATATCTTTTGATTTTTGGTGAATTACCTACTGCTGCACAATTAGAAGATTTTGAAAATGGTATTAAAAAACATTCTTTGGTAAACGAAGAAATGAAAAATATCATTGACGGTTTCCCTAAAACAGCTCATCCAATGGGAGTGTTATCTGCTTTAACAAGCGCTTTAACAGCTTTTAACCCTAAAGCAGTTAACGTTGATAACGAAAAAGAAATGTACGAAGCTATTTGTAAAACAATGGCAAAATTTTTAGTGATCGCTACATGGACTTATAGAAAATCTATGGGGTATCCTTTAAATTACTATGATAATACAAAAGGTTATGTAGAAAGCTTTATGCAATTAATGTTTAAATTGCCTACAGGACCTTATGCAGCAAATCCAGTAATCGTAAATGCGTTAGATAAATTATTCATTCTTCACGCAGATCACGAACAAAACTGTTCTACATCTACAGTTAGAATGGTAGGTTCTTCTCATGCTGGTTTATTTGCTTCAGTTTCGGCAGGAGTTTCTGCACTTTGGGGACCACTTCACGGTGGAGCAAACCAAGCGGTACTTGAAATGCTTGAAGAAATTAACAAAGACGGTGGAGATACAGATAAGTTTTTAGCGAAAGCGAAAGATAAAAATGATCCATTCCGTTTAATGGGATTCGGTCACAGAGTTTACAAAAACTTCGATCCAAGAGCTAAAATTATCAAAAAAGCAGCAACAGAAGTATTAGAAACTTTAGGTGTTGAAGATCCGATTTTAGATATTGCAAGAAAATTAGAAAAAGCAGCTCTTGAAGATGAGTACTTCAAGTCAAGAAATTTATATCCAAATGTTGACTTCTATTCTGGAATTATCTACAGAGCTTTAGGAATTCCAACTGATATGTTTACTGTAATGTTTGCAATTGGAAGATTACCAGGCTGGATTGCACAATGGAAAGAAATGCGTGAAAATAAAGAGCCAATCGGAAGACCAAGACAAATTTATACAGGGCATCCTTTAAGAGAATTTAAGTCTAATAAATAAAAAACGAAAGCTTCACTTTACTGTGAAGCTTTTTTTATATTTGCTCAAAATATAATAAAGTTATGTTGCAATTAAATGTAAAGAACGAAACGTCTCGGCTTCGTGCTGTAGTTCTGGGTTCTGCTGTTCATAATGGTCCAACTCCAACTATAGAAGAGGCTTATGACCCTAAATCATTGGAACATATTAAGGCAGGAACTTATCCTGTAGAAAAAGATATGGTTGCTGAAATGGAGGCTTTTAATGCTGTTTTTCAGAAATATGATGTAACTGTTTATCGTCCAGAAATGATTGAAAATTACAATCAGATTTTTGCTCGTGATATTGGATTTGTAATTGACGATGTTTTTGTAAAATCTAATATTCTGCCAGATAGAGAACGCGAATTGGATGCTATTCAATATGTAATTGATCAGATTGATCCGTTAAAAGTAGTTCGTCCTCCAGAAGAAGTTCATATAGAAGGTGGAGATGTTATGCTTTGGAATGATCATATTTTTATTGGGACTTATAAAGGGAGCGATTATAAAGATTACATAACTGCAAGAACAAACATGCATGGCGTAAATTATATTAAATCTTTGTTTCCTAATAAGATTGTAAAGGAATTTGATTTAGTAAAATCAAAATTAGAAGCAAGAGATAATGCATTGCATTTAGACTGCTGTTTTCAGCCAGTAGGAAAAGATAAAGGGATAATCTATAAAAGAGGTTTTAGAGAAGAAGCAGATTATCTTTATCTAGTGAAGCTTTTCGGAAAAGAAAATCTATTTCATATTGAGAGAAACGAAATGTATAATATGTTCTCAAACGTATTTTCGATCGATGAAAATATAGTGGTTTCTGAGAAGAATTTTACGAGATTGAATAACTGGCTTCGTGAAAATGGTTTTACGGTTGAAGAGATTCCATACGCTGAAATTTCGAAACAAGAAGGATTACTAAGATGTTCAACACTTCCATTAATTAGAGACTAAGAATAGTTTTGTTTCAAGTTTTTACAAGACCTGAAACCTGAAACCTGAACAAAAAAATATAAAAATGAAACAAACTACTAATGCTATCGTGATGATTAGGCCAGTTGCATTCAGAATGAATGAACAGACGGCTGTAAATAACTATTATCAAAAAGTATTGGATGGGCTTTTGGCTAGCACAGTTAATGCTAAAGCGCAGCAGGAATTTGATGCTTTTGTAGAAAAGCTAAGAGCGGTTGGTGTTGATGTAACTGTTATTGATGACAATTTAGAGACTGATACTCCAGATAGTATTTTTCCAAACAATTGGGTTTCATTTCATGAAAATGGAGATGTAGCTCTTTATCCAATGTTTGCTGAAAATCGTCGTCAAGAACGTCGAGAAGATATTTTAGATACTTTGGAAGAAAAAGGATTTGAAATTTCTAATATCATGGATTATACTTCTGCAGAAGAAGATGGTATTTTCTTAGAAGGGACAGGGAGCTTATTATTAGACAGAGCAAACGGAAAAGCGTATTGCGCATTATCTCCAAGAGCCGATGAAGAATTGTTTATAGAATTCTGTGAAGATTTTGATTATGCTCCTGTAATTTTTGAAGCTTTTCAAACTGTTGATGGTGAGCGTAAACTGATTTATCACACTAACGTGATGATGTGTTTGGGCGAAACTTTTGCAGTTATTTGCGCAGATTCTATTGATGATAAAAAAGAACGCAAAATGGTTTTGGATAATCTAAAAGAAGATAAGAAAGAGATTATTTTAATTACAGAAGATCAGGTAAATAATTTTGCTGGAAATATGCTTGAAGTTCGTGGGAAAGATGATAAGAGATATATTGTAATGAGTGGTTCTGCACATCAAAGTTTGACTCCAAAACAAATTGCGCAACTGGAAAATCATGCAGAAATTTTAAGTTCAAGTTTAGATACAATCGAAGCTTGTGGAGGAGGAAGCGCCAGATGTATGATGGCAGAAGTTTTCTTGCCAAGAAGTTAAAAGAAAATATTTAGTAAAAAAGAAAGGGATAAAAGTCATTAAGATTTTATCCCTTTCTTTTTTAGAATATGATTTGAGCTAGAAATTTCCTTTAATAATATTAACGATGGCACTTACAATGTATTGAATGCCGATAGAAATAACTATAAAACCAACAATTCTTGAAATAGCAACAATTCCTGATGCTCCTAAAATTCTAGCTAAATAATGTGCGCTTTTTAAAATAGCAAAAATAGCTACAGCAATAGCAAAAATGGCTAATGACGAAATTATGATTTCGTTTATTTGATGATGTTCCTGATAAAAAGCAATTAAAAGAGACATTGATCCTGGCCCGGCAAGCATTGGTATTGCTAATGGTGTAAGAGCAATATCATTTCTGTGTTGTGCCTCATTTTCAATTTTTTTGTTGATCCCTCGTTTTTTATTGAATTTACCAGAGAGTAAAGAAAATCCAGAGTTAACAATTACAATTCCGCCAGCTATTCTTAGGGCGTCTATACTAATGCCGAAAAAAGTTAGAACATATTGGCCAATAAAATAAGAAACCAATAATATAATAAAAACATTAATAGCAGTCCAAAGAGAAATTCGGGATCTTTCTTTTTGCGAATCATGTTGCGTTAATCCGACGAAAATGGGTACTGTTCCTATTGGATTTAATACCGAAAACAATGCGGCAAATAGATAAATGAATAATTCCATATGATATTGGTTAGTGGAGTAAATGTAGTTATTTTTTGATGCTTTTGCATGAAAATATGTTATGATTATGTTTTTATTGGTTATCGATTCTGAATCAAAGATGTAGGACTTAATCATTCTTTTTTGATTACTTTTGCAGTCTAAATAAAAACTATGAAAAGTAAAAAAACATTAGTTATAGGAGCATCTACAAATCCAGAACGTTACTCTTTTAGAGCTGTTAATATGTTGGTTGGTAAAGGGCATTCAGTATTAGCAATTGGACAAAAAGCGGGAGAGGTTGCAGGAGTAAAAATTCAGACTAAGGCAATGCCAGTTAAAAATATCGATACCATTACTTTGTATCTAAATCCTGTTCGTCAAAGAGATTATTATAATTATATTATAGAATCGCATCCTAAACGTGTAATTTTTAATCCAGGAACAGAAAACCCAGAATTCTATCAATTGTTAGAGTCTAATAGTATTGATGTAGAAGTTGCTTGCACCTTAGTTTTGTTAGCTACAAATCAATATTAAACTTTTTAAATATCTTAGAAATAGGTTTGTATAATGCATTTATTTTGGATAGAAAAGAAAGGGGTTTCGTAATAATTTTTAAATATCGTTAAGGCTTGAATTTAATGGTTGTAGTGTAGGCTAAACCATTAAAAGTATTACATTTGTCGTCATGGAATTTTCATCAAAATTAATTGAAAAAGCAGTAAACGAAATGTCGCAATTGCCAGGTATTGGTAAACGTACAGCACTTCGATTGGTTCTTCATTTGTTGAAACAACCTAAGGAACAAACGGCCTTTTTATCGCAAGCATTATTAAATATGCGAGAGGATATTAAATTTTGTGAAAGCTGCCATAATATTTCTGATACTAAAATTTGTGAAATTTGCGCTAATCCAATTAGAAATCACGAGACAATATGTATTGTCGAAGATATTAGAGATGTGATGGCAATAGAAAATACTGGACAGTTTAAAGGAATATATCATGTCCTTGGCGGAAAAATTTCTCCAATTGAAGGAGTTGGCCCCAATCAGTTGAATATTTCTAGTTTGGTGACAAAAGTAAAATCTGGAAATGTAGCGGAGATTATTTTTGCATTAAGCTCAACTATGGAAGGAGATACAACCAATTTTTACATCTATAAGCAAATTGCAGATTCTGATATTATAATTTCAACAATTGCAAGAGGAATATCGGTTGGAGATGAATTGGAATATGCAGACGAAATAACGTTAGGACGAAGTATTTTACACAGAGTCCCTTTTGAGAAGACATTTAAAAATAATTAACCCCCAAATACTAGCTATGTTTCCTGGATGATGAAGGGGGATATAGTTGCAATAAACTGAACGAATGACAAAAAAAAGTTTTTTTCTATTTTTATTAATTTCCACATTATTTACTTCATGTATTCCGATTAAAGATTTAGTTTATCTTCAGGACAAAAATGATTCGGGAGAACAAACAGCAATTTCTGCTGTCGAATCAAAACCATATAGATTACAAGTCAATGATGTTTTAAGTATTAATATAAAAGCAATTGATTCTAAGCTAGTTTCTATTTTTAATACTACAGAAAATCAATCTAGTCAAACTAGTAAATCTGAAGCAGGGTTATACTTTGACGGTTTTACAGTTGATGACCATGGAAATATTAGAATGCCAATTCTCGGAGAAGTAAATGTGATTGGTTATACTCTTGAAGAAGTTCGCGTAAAAATTGAAAAGAAATTACTAGAAGAATATTTTAAAAGTGAGGCTAATATTTTTGTAACTGTTAAATTGGCGGGTTTTAGATATACCATTAACGGAGAAGTTGGAAATACAGGAACAAAAACATTGTTTAAAGAGAATGTAACTATTTTGGAGGCTGTTGCAAATGCAGGTGATATAACAACAGTGGGTAATAGAAAAGAAGTAACAGTAATTCGTCAGACTCCAACAGGTGTGCAAATGCATAATATTGACCTTACTGATGTGAATGTAATGAAATCACCTTATTATTATTTACAGCCGAATGATTATATTTATGTAAAACCATTGAGACAAAAAACTTGGGGAACCGGTCAAACAGGAATACAATCTATTGGGACAATAATTACATTGTTATCTTTAGCTACAACAGTTTACCTAATTATAAAATAAAATAGATTTTAAAAATGTTAGATATTAAAGACTTCGCCATTTTTGAAAATCATTCTCATTTTGATTTTAAAGGGTTTTTGTTGAAAATTGCCAGTTACTGGAAATGGTTTCTTGCCAGTTTGATTATTACTTTTACAATTGCTTATCAGATAAATATTCGTAAAGAAAAAATTTACGAAATGCAGACGATGATTTCTATCAAAGAAGAAAGCAACCCTTTTTTTACGTCAAATACAAGTTTAGTTTTTAATTGGGGAGGAATCTCTGATCAAGTAAATGGAATTTCTACAATTCTTCAGTCAAGATCTCATAATGAATTGGTTGTAGATAAACTTCAGTTTTATATTGATTATTTGCAGCAAGGAAAATACAATTTAATAGACTCTTACGGCGCTGTTCCATTTTATATCGATATTGATAAGACAAAAGGGCAGATTGTAAATTCATTAATTAATATAAAGTTTTTAAATGAAAACGAATATCAAATTCAGATTCCATTTGAAAGCAACTCCGTTTCATTGATTACATATAGCAATAATTCTTATAGCAATACTTCTGTACAGCCTGTAACCTTCATAAAAAAATACAAAGTTGGGGAAACCGTAAATCTCCCGTTTTTGAATTGGAAGCTACAAATAAATGATAATCCAGGTTTTTACAAGGGTAAAGAATATTTTGTCAGATTTAATGATTTTGACGGGACGGTATCTCGATATAAAGGAATAAATGTAGATTCTGGTAAAAGCGGTGGGTCACTGTTGACTTTGTCAATGCAGGGAACAAATAAAACCAGAATGGTTGATTATTTGAATTCTACTGTAAAAATGCTTATCAAAATTCAGCTCGATGGCAAAAATCAATTTGCCACAAATACTATTAGGTTTATTGATAGTACTCTTGTGGCAATGGAATCTCAGCTTAAGCAGACTGGTAACGAACTAAAATCTTTTCAAAAGGATAAGAATATTTATGAAATAGAAGACGGCGGTTCCAGAGTTTCAGAGAAAATAATGGATTTTGATGTTCAAAAAGATCAGTTAACGAGAAAAATAGCTTATTACAATTCGTTAAAATCATATTTAAACGGCAGTGTTGATTATTCGAGATTGCCTGCTCCTTCTGTTGCAGGAATTGAAGATCCAAATATAGTAGCGAATGTTTCTAAACTTATTGCACTTTCTACTCAAAGATCAGAAATGGCTTATGCTGTAAAAAGTGAAAAAATATTTAAAGATTTTGATAATCAAATGGCGGCAGTAAAAAATGTTCTCCAAGAGAATATTGTTACGGCAAAAGCTTCTTTGTTATATGACTTATCTTTGATAAACGCAAAAATTGGTCAAGCTGAAAGTACAGTAAAAAGACTTCCGGCTGAACAGCAAGAGTTATTGAAAATCAAAAGGAAATATGATTTAAATGATAACATCTATACAGAATTTCTTCAAAAAAGAAATGAAGCAGAAATTGTCAGAGCGTCTAACTTGTCAGACATTCATTTTATTGATCCAGCAAAAGATATTGGAGGAGGTTTGATAGGTCCTAAGACTTCTGTAAATTATGTAATGGCTTTATTTTTAGGAATTTTAATTCCTTTACTGTTTGTCCTGGTGATTTTTTTCATTAATAATTCAATTCAGAATACAGAGGATATTAGTAAATTGACTCAAATTCCGTTACTTGGTGTAATTGGGGTTAATAAGGATTCTGGAAGTTTGGCAGTTTTTGATAAGCCAAAATCAGCGCTTTCGGAAGCATTTAGAGGGATTCGATCGTCACTTCAGTTTTTGTACAAAAAACAGCAAGTTAGTGGATCAAAAACATTAATGATTACTTCTTCTATTAGTGGTGAAGGAAAAACATTTTGTTCTATAAATATTGCTACGGTTTTCGCTTTAAGCGAAAAGAAAACGGTAATTGTTGGTTTAGATTTGAGAAAACCCAGATTGGCAGATGAATTTCAAATAAAATCACCTTTGGGTGTTGTCAATTATTTAATAAAACAAAATAATTTAGAGGAAATTACCAATTCGACACCAATTCCAAATTTAGATGTAATTCTTTCTGGACCAATTCCACCAAATCCTTCAGAATTAATTTTAAGTGATGGAATGAAGGAATTGATTGATGAATTGAAACAGAAATATGATTACATAGTTTTGGATACTCCGCCGGTTGGTTTAGTGGCAGATTCATTAGAATTAGTTCAGTTTGCAGATGTAACATTGTATATCGTAAGGCAGAATTATACTAAGAAAGATATGATAACGTTGTTAAATACCAGACTGAAACGTGGTGAGTTAAGCAATGTGAGTATTGTATTGAATGGTTATGAAAATAAAGCTAAATATGGTACTGGTTACGGTTATGGATACGGCTATGGAGCTTATTCGAATGGTTACCATGAAGAAGCTAAAGTTGGATTTTGGAAAGCATTTATAAATCGAGTTAGAAAAAGCTAAATTTAGATAAATGGAAAACAAAATAAAAAATACAATTTTAATTACGGGAGGAGCTGGATTTATAGGTTCAAACTTGACCGAGTATTTTTTAGGTTTAGGCTATAAAGTTGTCTGTTTGGATAATTTTTCCACAGGGCATCGTCATAATTTGAAAGATTTTTTAAGCAATCCTGATTTTAAATTAATCGAAGGTGATATTCGAAATTTAGCAGATTGTAATTTAGCAGTAGAAGGAGTAGATTATGTTTTACATCAAGCTGCTTTAGGTTCTGTTCCAAGGTCAATAAAAGACCCAATTACGACCAATGAAGTAAATGTTTCTGGATTTTTAAATATGCTTACAGCAGCTCGTGATGCTAAAATAAAGCGATTTGTATATGCCGCTAGCTCTTCAACCTATGGAGATTCTCAGGGACTGCCAAAAGTAGAAGATGTTATAGGAAAACCATTGTCTCCTTATGCCATTACTAAGTATGTAAATGAGCTGTATGCGGAAATTTTTAGTAAAACCTATGGTTTAGAAACAATTGGCCTTCGTTATTTTAATGTTTTTGGAAGAAAACAAGACCCTAACGGAGCGTATGCTGCAGTAATACCAAAATTTGTAAAACAGTTTATGAATCATGAAAGTCCTGTAATTAATGGAGATGGAAATTACTCTCGTGATTTTACTTATATCGATAATGTTATTCAGATGAATGAATTGGCAATGACTTCTCAAAATCCAGAAGCCATTAATTCAGTTTACAATACTGCATTTGGTGATAGAAATACATTAAATGATTTGGTTAAATATTTAAAAGAATATTTATCAGAGTTTGATCCGAAAATAAAGGACGTTCAGGTTATTTATGGAGAAAACAGAGCAGGAGATATTCCGCATTCACTGGCGAGCATTGAAAAAGCAAAAAAGATATTAGGGTATAATCCAAAATATTCTTTGCAAGATGGATTGAAAGAAGCTGTGGGATGGTATTGGAATAATTTAAAATAAAAACAGATCAAAATAAAATAGATCAAATGAAAATTACAAAAATTTGCTGCATTGGCGCAGGATATGTTGGTGGGCCAACCATGGCAGTTATAGCACAAAAATGTCCACACATTCAGGTTACAGTTGTTGATTTAAACGAACAAAGAATCGCAGATTGGAATGACCCAAATCCTGAAAATATTCCAATTTATGAACCTGGCTTGTCTGAAATTGTGGCAGAGGCAAGAGGTAGAAATCTCTTTTTTTCTACAGATGTTGATAAAGCAATAGATGAAGCACAAATGATATTTATCTCGGTAAATACTCCAACCAAAACTTATGGTAAAGGGAAAGGAATGGCAGCCGATTTAAAATATATTGAGTTATGCGCAAGACAAATTGCAAGAGTAGCAAAACAAAATAAAATAGTTGTAGAGAAATCAACTTTGCCAGTTAGAACTGCCGAAGCTATCAAAAGTATATTAGATAATACCGGAAACGGTGTTCAGTTTCAAATTTTGTCTAATCCAGAATTTTTAGCAGAAGGTACTGCTGTTACAGATTTGTTAAATCCAGATCGAATTTTAATCGGTGGAGATACTACTCCTGAAGGCGAGGAAGCGATTAACGCTTTAGTAGACGTTTATGCAAATTGGGTAAGCAAAGAAAAGATTTTAACAACAAATGTTTGGTCGTCAGAGTTGTCTAAATTGACTGCAAATGCATTTTTAGCGCAACGAATTTCATCTATTAATGCGATGTCTGAATTATGTGAAAAAACGGGTGCTGATGTCAATGAAGTGGCAAGGGCAATAGGAATGGATAGCAGAATCGGTTCTAAATTTTTAAAAGCTTCTGTTGGATTTGGTGGTTCTTGCTTTCAAAAAGATATTCTGAATTTAGTTTATATAGCAAAGTCATATGGATTAAATGAAGTTGCAGATTATTGGGAACAAGTCATTATTATGAACGATCATCAAAAAAGAAGATTCTCAAATAAAATCGTCCAAACATTATACAATACAGTAGCCGATAAAAAAATTACTTTTTTAGGCTGGGCTTTCAAAAAAGATACAAACGATACAAGAGAATCTGCCGCGATTTATGTAGCTGACGACTTAATAAATGAGCAAGCCAATATTTCTGTTTACGATCCAAAAGTCTCTGAAAATAAGATGTTAAACGATCTTAACTATTTAGAAACAAGAGCAAATGAAGAAAACGTAAAAGCGTTGAATGTCTTTGATAATGCTTATGAGGCTTGTAAGGATGCTCATGCAATTGCAATCTTAACAGAATGGGATGAATTTACTACTTATGACTGGAAAAAGATTTACGATTCTATGCATAAGCCCGCTTTTGTTTTTGACGGAAGAAACATTTTAAATGCTAAAGAATTAGAATCAATCGGTTTTGTTTACAATGGGATAGGTTCGTAAGTTTGTATGATGGTGAAGTAAAAGGATGTGAAAATGTGAAGTAGTAAGGTTTGCTTCGTTATAAATAAAATGATGAATTGGTATGTAGTTTATACAAAACCTAAATGGGAGAAAAAAGTTGCCGATAAGCTTAATCAATTAGGAATTGAATGCTATTGCCCACTTATTACCCAAATTAAGCAATGGTCTGATAGAAAAAAAAAGATTGAAGCTCCGCTTTTTAATTCTTATGTTTTTGTTCAATTGGAAGATTCAGACAGGAATTTAGTTTTTCAGGTTGCCGGAGTTGTAAGATATTTATTTTGGTTAGGGAAGCCCGCAATTGTAAAAGATCAGGAAATCGAAGCGATAAAAAATAGTCTTAAAGCAACAAATATTAGTGAGGTTACTGTTTCCGCGCTTCAAGTGGGAGATAAAATCAAATTAGAATCAGGTGCATTTATTAATCAAAATGCAATTGTTCAAGAAGTTTCTAATAATTATTATACTCTAATCTTGGAAACTTTAGGATGTGTTCTAAAAATAAAATATAAATAACGACGTTATCAAATAAAAATTAACAGAAGAGAAGTCTTTTTTTAGATTTTTTCTTCTGTTTTTTTTATGAAGGAATTATTTACAGCCTGATTAATAATAGATTGTGGTTAAGAGCATTTTATTTAACAATTTGTTGGTGAGTATTACGGGAAACCGTATTGAATAACTAGACTTATTATACTATATTTGCGCGAAAATGATTAATTTAGGCATCTGAGTCAAATATTGTGACTTGGAATGGCGAAGCCGTGAGTTTTTATAAGCCTAAAGAAATTAAGAAAATGGAATTAGATAAAAATATTAAAATTGCAGTTATTGGTTTAGGTTATGTAGGATTGCCTTTGGCTCGATTATTTGCAACAAAATATTCAGTAATTGGTTTTGATATAAATGAGTCTAGAGTCAGTTCTTTGAAATCGGGAACCGATACAACTTTAGAGGTTGAAGATGATGTTTTACAAAAAGTATTGATTACGAATCCTGATGAAGAAGCAGGTCTATATTGTACGACTTCGATAGATGATATTCAGAATTGCAATTATTATATAGTTACTGTACCTACTCCAGTTGATAAAAATAATAGGCCGGATTTAACTCCTCTTTATAAATCTAGCGGAACTGTTGGTAAAGTTCTAAAAAAAGGAGATATCGTTATTTATGAATCAACCGTATATCCTGGTGCGACAGAGGAGCAATGCGTGCCAGTGCTAGAGCAGGTTTCGGGATTAAAATTTAATGAAGATTTTTTTGCAGGATATTCGCCAGAAAGAATAAATCCAGGGGATAAAGAGCATACAGTTGAAAAAATCCTAAAAGTTACCTCTGGTTCAACCCCAGAAATAGGATTAAAAGTAGATGCTTTATATAAGTCCGTAATTATTGCTGGAACACATTTAGCACCAACTATAAAAGTTGCAGAAGCGGCTAAGGTTATTGAAAATTCTCAAAGAGATATTAATATCGCTTTTGTTAATGAATTGGCGAAGATTTTCAATCTAATGAATATTGATACGCAAGAAGTTTTGACAGCGGCGGCAACAAAATGGAATTTTTTGCCATTTAAACCAGGTCTTGTCGGTGGTCATTGTATCGGGGTTGATCCATATTATTTAGCACAAAGGGCCCAAGAATTTGGCTATCATCCTGAAATAATTTTAGCTGGTAGACGTTTGAATGACAGCATGGGAGAATATGTCGCTTCGCAAATAGTGAAGTTAATGATCAAAAAAGGTATTTCTGTTAATGGTGCCGAGTTACTAATGCTCGGAATTACTTTCAAAGAGAATTGCCCAGATGTTCGAAACACTAAAATTGTCGATGTTGTTAAAGCATTAAAAGATTATGGAATTGTTGTAACGATATTTGATCCGCTAGCAGATGTGCATGATGTAAAAAAAGAATATAATTTAGTAACATTAAACTCTGTTCCCAATAATAAATTTGATGCAATAGTTCTAGGAGTTTCGCATGCGGAGTTTTTAAAATTAGAATTTTCAAATTTGCAGAAAGAAAAAAGTTTAATTTATGACGTAAAAGGAGTTTTAGGATCTTTAGCTGATAATAGGCTGTAGATTTTAGCTTCTTTTTTTATTTATAATATATGAATTCAGATAAAACTATTACACATGTTATCCTTACTGGAGGAGTTGGAAGTCGCTTGTGGCCACTGTCTCGTAAAAGTAGACCAAAACAATATCTTGAAATATTTGAAGGGAAATCTTTATTTGAGATGACTGTTGAACGAAATAGCCACTTAGCAAATAAAGTAATGGTTGTGGGTAATGTTGATAATCATCAATTAAGTGGGAAAGTAATGGAAAAAACGAGTACTTCTTATATAAATATTATTGAGGCAACACCGAGAAATACTGCTGCTGCAATTGCTTTCGCCGCATTTGCATCTGAACCTGATGACATTTTAATAATTACTCCTTCAGACCATATTATAGATCAAATGGAGAATTATAACCAAGCCATAAATGAAGCTGTTGCAAAAGCTAATGATGGGTTTATAGTAACTTTTGGTGTTATTCCAACTAAACCAGAAACAGGTTATGGTTATATAGAAGCAGAAGGAGACAATGTAATTTCCTTCCGTGAAAAACCAAACGAAACTACGGCTAAAGAGTTTATTGCAAAAGGAAATTTCTTATGGAACAGTGGAATGTTTTGTTTTAAGGCAAGTGTTCTTTTGGAAGAGTTAAAGAAATTTCAACCTGATGTTTATGAAAAATCAAAAGCAGTGTGGGAAGCAAGTAAAGAAGGATTTTTAGATTTAAATCTGTCTATGGAAATTCCTTCTATCAGTATTGATTATGCAGTAATGGAACGTAGCAAAAAAATTAAAGTTGTTCCTGCTTCTTTTTCATGGTCAGATTTAGGTTCATTTGAATCAGTATATGATTATTTATTTTCAAAAGGACACTCGACAGATTCAGAGGGGAATATGGTTATTGGATGCAATAAACATACAACTTTTTTAGGTTTGAAAAACACTATTTTTGTTTACACTGAAACCGCAAATCTAATTTTGCAAAAAGAAAATTCGCAAGATGTAAAAGATATATATAACGAATTGGAAAAACAAAATTCAGATTTATTAAATTAATAAAAAGCATTTCAGAATGAAAAAAATTCTAATAACTGGTGGTGCTGGTTTTATAGGCTCACATGTTGTAAGACGTTTTGTAAATAAATATTTGGATTACCAAATTTTCAACTTAGATGCATTGACATATGCAGGAAATCTTGAGAATATAAAAGATATTGAAAATAATTCAAATTATACATTTGTAAAAGGTGATATTGTTGACGAAAATTTTGTAAATGAACTTTTTAGTCTTCATAACTTCGATGGCATTTTACATTTAGCAGCAGAATCGCACGTTGATCGTTCAATTGAAGATCCTCTTGCTTTTGTTAAGACAAATGTTATTGGCACTATGAATTTGTTAAATGCGGCTAAGAATCAATGGAAGGATAACTTTGAAGGAAAGAGGTTCTATCATATCAGTACAGATGAAGTATATGGTTCACTAGGCGCCACAGGGTTATTTACTGAAGAAACGCCATATGATCCAAACTCCCCATACTCAGCTTCGAAAGCGAGTTCGGATCATTTTGTCAGAGCTTATGGAGAAACTTACGGTTTGCCATATGTCTTAACTAACTGTTCAAACAATTATGGAGCATATCACTTTCCAGAAAAATTAATTCCACTTTTTATCAATAACATTATTACTAATAAATCTCTACCAGTTTATGGCGATGGAAATTATACCAGAGATTGGTTATTTGTAGAAGATCATGCAATTGCAATAGATTTGGTTTTTCATGAAGGAAAGAATCATGAAACCTATAATATCGGTGGATTTAATGAATGGAAAAATATAGATCTGGTTAAGTTGTTATGTAAAATAATGGATGGAAAATTGGGAAGAGAGGCAGGTGCTTCTGAAAAACTAATTACATATGTTAAAGATAGGCCAGGTCATGACTTACGTTATGCCATAGATGCTTCAAAAATTAATAAAGAGTTAGGATGGAAACCTTCTGTTACTTTTGAAGAAGGATTAGAAAAAACTATAAATTGGTATTTAAATAACCAAGAATGGCTTCAAAATGTTACTTCAGGAGCTTACAAAGATTATTATCAAAAACAATATTCATAAAGATATATTCGGAATAAAATATATTTTAAATTAATTTCTCATTTAATATGAAAAAAATAATATACGTTCTTACTCTTTTTTTTACATTAATTACTTTTAATGCAACTGCACAGGATATAATGAGATCTAAAGATCTAAGTACAGTAAAAGTAGATTATTTATCTGATGATGATTTAGCAAAAATTAGTGCCCAGTTAAAAAGTAACAATGCAACTATTGATCAAGTTGAATCTATGGCTCTATCAAAAGGTATGAGTCAAACAGAATTTAATAAACTTAGAGTCAAACTTAATGAGTATGAAAAGAAGAATACTAAGGATAGTGCTAAAGATAAAAACAAGGATAGTAAATCAAAAACTGGAGAGAAAACTTCAGAGTTTGGAAGGAAACAAGGTGAGATAAAAAATGAGAAAGTAAAAGATTCTTTAAATGCATTAATTTTTGGATCAGAGCTATTTGATAATCCTACTTTAAATTTTGAGCCAGATTTGAATTTGGCTACTCCTATGAATTATATTCTTGGTCCTGGAGATGAATTACAAGTAAGCGTTTATGGGGTTCAAGAATATAATGCTAATATACCCGTAAACGTAGAAGGAAAGATAAGTATAGACTATGTAGGACAAATCTCTGTTTCTGGAATGTCTATTGAGGCTGCTACACAAAAAATAAAAGCGGCAATTGCTAGAGTTTACAGTACAGTTCGTTCTGGCCAATCTCAAGTTAGCATTAGTTTAGGAAAAATACGTACTATAAAAGTAACAATAGTTGGGGGTAAACAACCAGGTAACTATTCTATTTCTTCTTTGGCAACTGTTTACAATGCATTACATTTAGCTGGTGGACCTGGAAAAAATGGAAGTTATAGAAATATTGAATTAATAAGAAATAATAAGGTTTACAAGAATATCGATATTTATAGTTTTTTAGTAAAAGGAGATCAATCTGATAATGTTGCCTTAAAAGAAAATGATGTAATTAGAATTCCTGCCTATAGTCAAAGAGTTACTGTTGAAGGAGAAGTAAAGAGACCCGGAATCTTTGAAATGAAAAAAGGAGAAAAGTTTTCTGATTTATTGAATTTCGCTTCAGGATTTAATGAGTTTGCTTATACAGCTTCAGTAAATGTTTTGCAAAAAACAGGAAAAGAATTTAAAGTGCATGATATTAACGAGAGTGAATATAACACCTATCAGCCTCAATCAGGAGACGTTTTTAGAGTTACAAAGATTTTAAATCGTTTTGAGAATCGAATTAAAATTGAAGGTGCTGTTTTTAGGCCAGATTATTATTCTTTTACAGAGGGAATGAGAATTTCAGATCTTGTCACAAGAGCAGAGGGATTAAAAGAAGACGCATATAGTAAAAGAGCACGAATTATTCGTTTAAAAACAGATTTAACAACAGAAATTGTTAATGTTGATTTAGGTGCTGCCTTGTCGGGAGATTTAAATGCAGATATTGAGTTGAAAAGGGAAGATATAGTTACGGTCTATTCTATTTTAGATTTTAGGGAAGAATACAAGGTTACAATTGATGGCGAAGTAAAAAATCCTGGCGAATATGAATATTTTGAAAATTTAACTTTAAATGATTTAGTTGTTCAGGTTGGTGGATTAACAGGTTCTGCTTCAAAAAGAGTTGAGATCGCGAGAATGATCAAATCTGACGCAATTGATGATGCAGATCCTAAACGTATAGAATTAGTCGAGTTAGAAATTACCGCAGACAATAATGAACAAATTAAAAATTTTGTTTTAAAACCTTTCGATGTTATTAATATTCGTAGAATGGCGGTTTATGAAAAACCCGAAATGGTTAAAGTAAGCGGAGCTGTTACGTATCCGGGAAAATATGTCTTGGCCAACAAAAAGGAAAAAGTTTATAATGTTGTAATGAGAGCTGGAGGATTAACATCTATAGCTAATTTGGATGGTATGAAAATCAAACGACCAATTAAGGAAGAGCAGATTGAGCAATTGGAAAGTATTAATCTAAATTTAGATAAAAAAAATATTTCTGAAGACGAGTCTAAATCTAATTTAACGGGAAAAGATACACTTAAATCTAAATTGTCAAAAAAACTTAGAGATGAGTTAAAATACACAACCATTCCAGTTAATTGGGAGAAAATTGTAAAAGATAAAAATCATTATTCTAATGTAACCTTATTTCCTGGAGATGAAATAGAAGTTGCTGTATACAATGAAGGCGTAAAAGTGACGGGAAATGTTCTACTGACTTCTGAAATTCCATACAGGAGCGGAAAAGGGTTTAAATATTATATTAATTCTGTTGGTGGGGTTGATAATAAAGGATGGAAAAGAAAAGCTTACATCATTTATCCCAATGGTAAAGCGGCTGTAACAACTTCATTTTTATTTTTTAGATCTTATCCTAAAGTAGAACCAGATTCACAAATTGTAGTTCCAGAAAAACCTGAAAGAAAAAAGATGAGTGCTGGCGAATGGGCTGGTCTTGGAACTGCTTTTGCTAGTTTAGCTTTGTTAATTGTAACTGCTTTTAAATAATTATTTCGCATGGATAATTTACAGACACAGAAAGATGAAGTTTCGTTAAAGGAGTTAATTCAAAAAGTAAATGAATGGAAGTCTTATTTATTGCATAAGAAGAAAATTATTGGTTTAGCAGTTTTATTGGGTGCAGTTCTTGGATTAACTTATTCTCTTTTAAAAAAACCATTATATACAGCTACATTAACATTTGCATTGGAAGATGAAAAAACAGGAAGTGGGCTTGGTGGTGCTTTAGGACTAGCTAGCTCATTTGGGATTGATTTAGGAGGAGGAGGAGGAAGCATATTTACAGGGTCAAATTTAACTGAACTTTTTAAATCTCGTTCTATGGTGGAACAAACTTTATTAAGCCCGGTTACCATTGATGGAAAAGTCATTTCACTAGCAGAAATGTATATTCAGAATAATAAATGGAGGACTAGTTGGAGTGATAATCCAAAACTGAAGAAGATAGTTTTTTTGCCGAATGCTGATAGAAAAAAATTTACTAGAGTAAACGATAGTATATTAGGTGTGATTTATCAAAATTTATCTAAAAGTTCATTGTTAGTAGCACAAAAAGATAAAAAAATCTCAATTATTTCAATTGATGTAACTTCTAATAATGAATTGTTTTCACTTTATTTCTGTCAAGCTCTCGCAAAGCAGGTTGGGAAATTTTATATAGATACGAAGAGTAAAAAGGCTCGGATGAATATGGAAATTTTAGAACATCAAGTAGATTCTATACGTTCAGAATTAAATGGCGCTATAACAGGAGTTGCTATTGCTAATGATAATACATTTAATTTGAACCCAGCCTTAAATGTTCGCAGAGCGCCATCAGCTAGAAGACAAGTTGATGTTCAAGCTAATACTGCTATATTGACAGAATTAGTGAAACAAAGTGAATTAGCCAAAGTAACTCTTAGAAAGGAGACTCCTCTAATTCAAGTGATTGACAGACCAATTTTGCCACTGCCTATAGATAGATTTGGAAAAGCAAAAGGAATTCTATTTGGAGGTATTTTAGCTGGATTACTATGCGTAATTGGGTTAACTGTAAAGAAAATCTTGAATGAGTTATAAGCTATTATATAATTATTAGAATAATGAAAATTGGAATTACTTTTAGTGCTTTTGATTTACTGCACGCAGGACATATAAAAATGTTAGAAGAAGCTAAACGGCAATGTGATTATCTGATTGTTGGTTTACAAACGGATCCAACTTTAGACCGTCCCGAGAAAAATAGACCTGCGCAAACTGTAGTAGAAAGATACATACAGCTAAAAGGATGCAAATTTGTTGACGAAATTGTACCCTATGCAACGGAGCAGGATTTAGAAGATATCTTACGATCTTTTAAAATAGACGTTAGGATTGTTGGGGATGAATATAAAGAACAAAATTTTACTGGTAGGATGTATTGTGAAGCTAAAGGCATTGAATTATATTTTAATACGAGAGATCATAGATTTTCTAGTTCAGGTTTAAGGCAAGAAGTACATCAAAAAGAAATGGAAAAAATTAAATAGAATTATTGTAAGTTTCATAACTATATTGTGAACTTGAAATTCGCAATTAAAAGAAAATTAAGCTTTTGGCGAGATTTTTAGCTATAAAATTTAGGATGGGATTCCAAAAAAAAATAATATGAATACTAATATTAAAATTTATATTGCAGGTCACAAAGGGATGGTAGGAAGTGCTATTTGGCGATCTTTAGAGGCAAAAGGATATCAAAATCTTATCGGCAGATCTAGTGCTGAATTAGATTTAAGAAACTATCAAGATGTTGCCACTTTTTTGAATATTGAAAAGCCTGACGTTGTAATCGATGCTGCTGCAAGAGTAGGAGGAATATTAGCAAATAATAACTATCCATATCAATTCATTATGGAGAATTTGCAGATTCAAAATAATCTTATGGATTCGGCTCTTAAATCTGGAGTAGAAAAATTTATTTTTTTAGGAAGCTCCTGTATTTATCCTAAGTTAGCCCCGCAACCTTTGAAAGAAGAATATTTACTGACAGATACTCTTGAACCCACAAATGAATGGTATGCAATAGCTAAAATTGCTGGTATAAAAGTTTGTGAAGCTATTAAAAAACAGTTTTCAAAAGATTATGTTAGTCTAATGCCGACAAATTTGTATGGAACGCATGATAATTTTGATTTGAATACTTCGCATGTTTTACCGGCAATGATCCGAAAATTTCATGAAGCGAAATTAAACAACCATGAATCTGTTACACTATGGGGTACAGGAACGCCAATGCGCGAATTTTTATTTGTGGATGATATGGCTGAAGCTGTTGTTTTTGCCTTAGAAAATAGATTACCTGACAGTTTATATAATGTGGGAACTGGAGTAGATTTAACAATAAAGGACTTAGCAGAAATTATCCAAAATATTGTAGGCCATAATGGAGATATTATTTGGGATACCACAAAACCTGACGGGACTCCTCGTAAATTAATGGATGTTTCTAAAATGCATGCATTGGGATGGCAACATCAAGTGAAGTTTGAAGAAGGCATTAGAAAAACTTATAATTGGTTTTTGGAAAATATTGACAATATTAAAAAAGTAACGATTTAAAAAAAATCATTTGATAATATAATATGAAAATAGCTTTAATTACAGGTATAACGGGTCAAGATGGATCATATTTAGCAGAGCTTTTGTTGGAAAAAGGATATATGGTGCACGGTGTGAAACGTAGAGCATCATCATTTAATACACAACGTATTGATCATTTATACCAAGATCAGCACGAGTCAAATGTGAATTTTAAATTACATTATGGTGATTTGACAGATTCTACTAACATTATTAGAATTATACAAGAAGTACAGCCCGATGAAATCTATAATCTGGGAGCAATGTCTCATGTTAAAGTTTCTTTTGACTCACCTGAATATGTTGCTAATGTTGATGGTATTGGAACACTAAGAATTTTAGAAGCAGTTCGTATTTTGGGATTAGAGAAAAAAACCAGAATTTATCAGGCCTCAACATCCGAATTATATGGAGGTCTCCCTGAAAACAAAAACGAAAGAGGGTTTTATGATGAAAATTCTCCGTTTTATCCACGCTCACCTTATGGTGCAGCTAAGATTTATGGTTTTTGGATTACAAAAAACTATCGTGAAGCTTATAATATGTTTGCTTGCAATGGTATATTGTTTAATCACGAATCTCCTAGACGAGGAGAAACTTTCGTTACTCGTAAAATCACCATGGCCACTGCGGCAATTGCAAAAGGAAAGCAAGATTGTCTATATTTAGGGAATTTGAATGCTCTTAGGGACTGGGGGCATGCAAAAGATTACGTAGAAGCAATGTGGAGAATTCTTCAACAGGAAAAACCTGAAGATTTTGTTATAGCTACAGGAGTAACAACTTCTGTTCGTGATTTTGTACGTATGGCATTTAAAGAAGTCGGTATTGAATTAGTATTTGAAGGTGAAAATGAAAATGAAATAGGAAAAGTAATTTCTTGTGATGATCCTCAGTATCAATTAGAGATTGGAAGAAAAGTTGTATCAGTAGACCCAGAATATTATCGTCCAACAGAGGTGGATCTTTTAATTGGAGATCCTACAAAATCTAAAACAAAATTGGGGTGGGAACCACAATATGATTTAAAAGCTCTTGTAAAAGAAATGATTCAAAGTGATCTAAAATTGTTCTAACATGGATAAGCCGATAATCATTAATCTTCCAAAAATTTTGGATAAAAGGGGGAATCTGTCTTTTTTTGAGTACCCCAATCAACTGCCTTTTGAGATAGTAAGGACTTATTGGATATATGATGTACCTGGTGGGCAAGTTCGAGGTAGTCACGCTTTCAAACAGCAGAAGGAGTTTATTATAGCACTTTCTGGAAGTTTTGATGTGGTATTAAATGATGGAGAGAAAGAGGAAAGATTCTCTCTTAACCGATCATATAAGGGCTTGTATGTTCCAAAGATGTATTGGAGAAGTATCGAGAATTTTTCCACTAATTCATTAGCATTGATTGTTTCTGATAAATTATATGATGAAAGTGATTATGTGAGAGATTTTGAACAATTTAAAACTATGAAGAATGGATAATTTATCAGTCTTTGAATGTTCGGTCATTGATTTAGGTAAAATCGATTTCGAAGAGGGAAATTTAACAGTAGTTGAGAACTCTAATTTTCCTTTTGATGTCAAAAGAGTCTTTTATTTATACGATATTGCAGGAGGTGAAAGTAGGGGGGCTCATGCTCATAAAGAGTGTCATCAATTTTTATTGGCGGCAAGTGGAAGTTTTGAAGTGAGTCTGGACGATGGTAAATATAAAAGACAGGTCTTTTTAAACAGACCAAACATAGGCTTGCATATACCGCCTGGAATTTGGGCTTCTGAGATTAATTTTTCTTCAGGAGCAATCTGTTTGGTTTTGGCTTCACATGTTTACAATGAAGAGGATTATATTAGAAATTATGATGACTTTTTAAACTACAGAAAAAATGGCTAAAATCCATCCACTTTCGGATGTCCAATCTCAAAATATAGGAGAAAGCACTACGATTTGGCAATATTGTGTAGTACTTAAAGATGCTATTATTGGAAATCATTGTAATATCAATTGCCAAGTATTTATTGAAAATGATGTAAAAATTGGAAATTTTGTAACCATAAAACCAGGAGTACAGATTTGGGATGGTGTTACTTTGGAAGATCATGTTTTTATTGGACCCAATGTCACTTTTACAAACGATTTAATACCTCGTTCTAAACAATATCCTGAGGTTTTTGAGAGAACAACAATACAAAAAGGAGCTTCTATTGGGGCTAATGCAACAATAATTGCAGGAAATACAATAGGAGAATATGCACTAATTGGAGCTGGAAGTGTTGTTACTAAAGATATACCACCATTTACTGTGTGGTTTGGAAATCCTGCGAAACAAAAAGGAACTATAGACGAAAAAGGAATAATTACCTATTTATAAAATAAAGATAATAATGATTAAATTTCTTGATTTACAAAAAATAAATCTTACTCATCAGAAAGAAATAGAAGAAAGATTACTTCATACATTTCGCTCAGGTTGGTATTTGTTAGGAAATGAAGTTAAAGCTTTTGAAGATAACTTAGCAAAATATATTGGTGTAAATCACGCTATAGGCGTAGCCAATGGGCTTGATGCTTTGAGATTAATTTTAAGAGCATATATTGAATTAGGAATTATGAAAAGGGGCGATGAAATCATTGTTCCTGCAAATACATATATTGCTTCAGTTTTAGCAATTTCAGATAATGGCTTAGTGCCAGTCTTCGTTGAACCGGATATTAATACTTATAATATTGATATTTCAAAAATTGAAGAAAAATTAAATGAGAAGACAAGAGGAATTCTTATAGTTCATTTGTATGGAAGAGTGATTTTTTCTGAACAATTGAGTGATCTTGCTAGGAAAAATAACCTTAAAATTATTGAAGATAATGCACAATCAATAGGTGCAAAATGGAAAGACAAGGAAGCTGGGAGTTTAGGCGATGCTGCAGGTTTCAGTTTTTATCCAGGCAAGAATTTAGGAGCTTTAGGAGATGCGGGAGCGGTAACGACAAATGATGAAACTTTAGCGAAAACAATTCGTGCATTGGCAAATTATGGATCTAATCAGAAATACATCAATATTTACCAAGGTTTAAATTCACGATTAGATGAGATACATGCCGCAGTTTTAGGTGTGAAACTAAAGTATATAGATCAAGAAAATGATATAAGAAAAAATATAGCAAAAAAATATATTACGTCTATAAAAAATTCTAAAATTCATCTTCCTGAAATGCCTGAAAATGAAGAAGAACATGTATGGCATTTATTTGTTATAAGAACAAGTAATAGAGAAAAAATTCAGAATTATCTTGCTGATAATGGCATTCAGACTTTGATACACTATCCTATTCCTCCACATAAGCAAAATGCTTATACTATATATAATCATTTGAGTTTCCCAATTACTGAACAGATTCACGAAGAGGTTCTTAGCCTGCCTATAAGCCCTGTAATGAAAGATGAAGAGGTTGAGCATATTATAAAAGTACTTAATAACTTTCAGTAAATTATTATACATGAAAAAATATATTAAGAATAGAATTTTAAATTTCTTAGATAAAAATGGGTTTCAAAGAAAACCTATAGGCGAAGATCCCAAAGTGAATCTATATGATCAAATGAAATATGTTTTCACTCCTAAAAATGATAAGATAGTTTCTATAATTTTTTCTAAAGACAGAGCTATGCAACTTGATGGTTTCTTGGCCAGCTATTTTGAAAATGTTGAAAATTACTCTGAAATAAAAGTTTTGTATCATGTAAGCAATGAGGCACATAAAAAATCTTATCTTGATCTGCAAAAAATTTACGAAAATTTTCCTGTAAAATTTATTCAGGAAACAAATTTCAGAGCTAATCTAATTGATGCTTTAGAAAAATCTTCTGAAGATCGCCTTATTTTTTATGTTGATGACATGCTTTTTTCTCAGAAAATAGACTACAGCTGGTTAAAAGACATAGATCCCTTAAATAATATTGTTTGTCTGTCTAGAGGTAAAGATCTTAATTATAGTACAGTTCTAGCTAAAAAACTTGAAGTTCCTTCTTTTAATAAAATCACAGAAAATTTATATCAATTTAAATGGAATGAGATTAGTGAGTTTTCTGATTGGACTTACCCAATTGGTGTATCTGGGTATATGTTTTCTAGATTAGAAATTATGGCTATGATAAAAGCTACAAATTTTAAAGCTCCTAATTCTCTGGAACATAATTTACAAATGTTTTTACCATATTTTACTAAGCGAGGAGGGATTTGTCTTGAAAATGTAGCTACTCCTTGTGTACATACTAATTTGACACAAACAGAAGGGTACAACAATATTTTGGGTCATTACTCACTAGAAGAATTATTGGATCTTTGGAACGCAAATAAAAGAATTAATTATGCCGAGTTCATTGGTCTTAAAGTTTCTGAAGCTGAAGTGAAGAAGTATAATTTTATTGATAGATTATAGATAGAATTTAAAATGCTATTAAAAAAAATATTAAATAGAATAACTTCTGAATATAGATTTGTCAAATATTATTATTTACCAAATTTAAATTATTTAAGTATCGTTGACGGTAAACCTAACGGCGTTGAGCAAAAGATTAAATTTAGAGGAATTGGTGTAATAAAAATTGGTTGCAATTGTTTTTTAGGTACAGAAATAGGGGGAAGGTCTTATGGTGAAACTGAATTTCAAGTTAAGTTCAAAGATTCTGAAATAATTTTAGGTGATAATGTTTGTACTAATAATAATCTATTTATTTGTTGTGCAAAAAAAATTGCTATTGGAGCTGATACTGTAATAGGAGAAAGGGTAACTATTTTTGATTTTGAAGGCCATGGAATACGAGCAGATCAAAGAAAACAGATTGGTGTATTTGGTACAGTTGAAATTGGTAACAATGTTTGGATTGGTAACAATGTCACTATTTTAAAAAACTCATCAATTGGAGATAATACGATAATTGCCGCAGGAGCAATTGTCAGCGGGCGATTTCCAGCAAATGTTATAATTGGAGGAGTACCTGCAAAAATAATTAAAGAACTTCCAAATTGATGAATAAAAATCATAAAAAATCCTATGCTAAAGCATTAAAAGCTACAACTATATTTGGAGGAGTACAAATAGTTGTTATATTATTTCAAATATTAAAGTCTAAGGCTGTAGCCGTTTTAATTGGTGCATCAGGAATGGGGGTTTTGGGTCTACTAACTCAAACTGTAACTTTTTTATCAGCTATAACAAATTTTGGTTTAGAATCTTCAGCTGTAAAAAACATTTCTTCAGCAGAGGCATCAGGTAACAAGGATTATCTATATAAAACAATTTCAGTATTTCGGAGATTGGTATTTTACACTGGGACACTCGGTTTTTTAACGTGTTTGTCTTTATCTCCTTTTCTTAGTTCAATTGTTTTTGAAAACGAAACTCATACTGCATCATTTATTATTTCAGCAACTTCATTATTATTTATGCAACTTGCTGTTGGACAAAATGCCATTTTGCAGGGAATGCGAAAAATGAAACTTTTAGCAAAAGCAAGTGTTTTAAGCTCATTTGCAGGGCTTTTTGTTTCGGTACCAATTTATTACTTTATGGGTATAGATGGGATTGCAATTTCTATAACAATTTCAGCATTTGTTAATTTTCTTATTCCTTTCTTTTTAGTAAAAAAAATTAACATTGGGAAAGTTTCATTTAATAAAGATGTTTTCAAGGTAGAAGGCAGAAATATGCTTAAAATGGGTTTTCTTTTAAGTATGAGTGGCTTGATTTCTATAGGTAGTTCATTTTTGCTCAGAATATTTATTACTCGAGACGGAAGTCTTGCTGATGTTGGTCTTTATAATGCAGGTTTTGCAATTATTGAAGGATATGTTGGAATAATATTTACAGCAATGGCAAAAGATTACTATCCCAGACTAAGTATGGTTTCAAATGATGTTGTAGAGAGAAACCGTGAAGTTAATCAACAGACCGAAATTGCTATTTTGTTTCTAATACCAATATTAACCGTTTTTCTACTATTTTTAAATCTTATTATTCTTATTTTATATACAAAAGAATTTTTACCAGCATTAGAAATGATTCAGTATGCGGTACTTGGAATGTTTTTTAGGGCGATTTCTTGGTCGATGGGTTATCTTCTATTAGCAAAAGGAGATTCAAAAATATTTTTTTGGAGTGAATTAATATCTACAATTTACATTTTCTCTCTGAATATTTTGGGATATAAATTTTTAGGTTTAAAAGGAATTGGAATTGCATTTGTGGCGATATATTTTTTACATGCGATCCAAATCTACTTTACAACAAAACTATTTTATAATTACAGTTTTGATAAAAATCTATTGAAAGTATTTTTAATAGGAACATTATTGATAGTTTCTCAGTTTTTTATCGTAACAGAAATAGAAAATCCATATAAATATTTCTTGGGAACTATTATATGTGGAATAGGTTTTTTCATTTCATTTAAAGAGTTAGATGATAAAATAGGCATTTTGACCTTAATCAAAAGTAAAATCGGAAATAGATAAAGTATTTAAAAGTTAAATTTATCATTAGGGTAAATATTATATGAAAAATATTAAAGAAGATACATTATTAGTTTCAATTATTGTTATTACATACAACTCTGCAGATTATGTTTTGGAAACGTTAGAAAGTATTAAAAATCAAACCTACAAAAACATTGAGTTAATCATTACTGATGATAAGTCAAAAGATAATACAATTGAGATATGTAACAAATGGCTAGATGAAAACAGAAAGGAATTTACTAGTTCAAAAATAATTGTTACTGCAAATAATTCTGGAATTCCTGCTAATTGCAATAGAGGAATACACGCTGCAAAAGGAGATTGGATTAAGATAATTGCAGGTGACGATATATTATTGCCTGATGCTATTGAAAATTATATTCGATTTGCAGGACAAAATGAAGAGTGTGAGATTATTCACTCTAAGGTAGTTAGAATGGTTCATAGGGGGAGTGAAATAGAGAAAATCAATGCTGAAAGGTATCCAAAAACACTTCATCAAAACATGTTTCCTAAAACTCAGTTTAAATTGCTTAGGTTTTCAACGATGGTTTTGGCTCCTACCGTATTTATGAAAAAAGACCTTTTAGAAAGATTAGACTATTTAGATGAGTCAATAAAATTATGTGAAGATTGGCCATTTTGGCTAAAACTTACTTATCATGGAAGTAAATTTTACTTTCTTAATAAAGAAATGGTGCTTTATAGGATTCATGAAAAATCGGTTTATAGTAGTAATGAAAATAAATTTTTAATTGCTCCATTTCATTCTGTGGAAAAAAGTATTTATGAAAAATATATTCGTGAGAATGTGAATTTTTTTGATAAATTAATTTTTGATTATTATTATGCTCTAAGGGACTATTTCTTTAGGTTTAATGATTCTTCATTCAATTCCCTAATTAAATTTTTTTACGATTTCTTAAGTCTACCATATCGTGTTTATAGAAAGCTAACTTTTTTAGTTTATAATAAATGAGTTTGTCTTCGCATTCTATTTTTAAAGTTTTAAACATTAAAATAATATATTGATGAGGTTACTCCATATAGCAAGCTTGATTGGTTCTAATACTAATGGGATAGACTATGTCATTGAAAAGCTTTTGTTGCATCAAAATGAACAGGAAGGAATTAACGCAGAATTGGTTGATTTAAATAATTTTTCACTTTTAAATTCGTTAAAAACAATTGAATTGAATGAAATTGTTATATTTCATAGCATTTTTTCAATAAAGTCTTGGATATTAATTTTTTATTGTTTGTTTAAAAATATTCCGTACATTATTTTTCCCCATTCAGGGCTTACCGTTTCTTCGTTCAAAAAATCTAGGTTAAAGAAGAAATTAGTAATGAATTTATTTTTAAAAAAGTTAATATTTAAATCTGCCGCTGTTCATTTCTTAAATCAGAATGAAAAAGATAATAGTTATAAATATTATTCTAATAGTTTTATTGTACCAAATGGTATAGATGTTGATCCTAATTTACAGGAAGAAACTAGAGAAAAGTACATAGCTTATTTAGGGCGTTATGACATTAATCACAAGGGAATTGATATTCTTTTGGAAGCTATAGTATTAATAAATAATGAGTTAAGAAATAATGGGTATAAAATAATTTTGCACGGTTATGATCCTACAGGTATTTCTTTAAAATTTATTAATGATTTTGTTAATAAGAATAACTTAGAAGATTTAGTGTCCGTTCGCGAATCAATAACAAATAATCAGGATAAAACTAATTTTTTAGGTAAGGCATCTGCATATATTTTAACCTCAAGATACGAGGGACTGCCTATTAGTGTTTTAGAAGCATTGAGTTTTAATACTCCTTGTCTTGTTTCAAAAGAGACAAATATGGCTGAATTAATTGAAGATAATGGTTTTGGACTTAGCTGTGAGGCAAATTCGGAAAGTGTCAAAGGGATGTTGCTTAAATTTTTCATTGAATCAGAAAAAGGAGGTTTTAAGAAATCCAAAACTTTTTTGATTGAAAATTTTAGCTGGGATATAATAAGCAGGCGCTTAATATATGAATATAAAAAAGCAATAAGTTATGATAAATGATTTAACAGTTATTATACCTATGTATAATGCAGATAAATTTATTGAAGAAACGGTTAAATCTATAATTGATCAGACATATAAAAAATTTAATGTTATTATATTAGATGATAATTCTACAGATCAGTCTTATGAAATCGTCAATGAACTGACAAAACATGACGCTAGATTTGAAATTATTAGAAATGAAGAAAATCAAGGATATTTAAAATCTACAAATATTTTACTTTCTTTAGTGAAAACAGAGTATTGTGCATTTTGGGATGCAGATGATACATGCGATAAAAATCGATTTTCTTTACAAATGGAGTATCTTAAAAATAATCCAGATTACGATTTGGTAGGGAGCTATTGTATGTTAATAGATAAAGATTCTAAACCAATTAGAAGGATAAAATATCCCCAAAGTGTGTCTCTTAACAATTTTAATGTGTGCGGTAGTTCAGTTTTGTTTCGAACAAAAGTTCTAGAGATTTCTGGACTGTATAATCCTTTATTTGATAGAATCGGTTCTGAAGATTTTGAATGGTTGTTGAGAACCTCTAATACTTTTAGATACATTTGTTTGCCTCAAACGCTTTATAATTATCGTCGATTGCCTAACTCATTAACTTTAAGTAAAGATGGTAATCCTTCTTTTATATTTTCACACAAACTAGTTAAAAGCATCTTTACAGCTTATCCATCTAAAATTAAAAATTTTTATTGGGAAGATCCTGAAATTACTTCTTTTTTTTCGAGTGAAGTTTTAAGATTGTCAAAAGAAGAACTTTTAAATCCTAAAGGGAAACTCTATCAAGTTCTTGAAAGTAAGATTATTTCAAACGATTTAAGAGGGTTTTATAAAGAATTATTTTTATATCTAAAGTCGTTTTTTTTTAAGGCCGATTTTTTTCAAATTCTTAAATTAAACATTAAATTGATGTTGTTTAAAATAAAGAACAGTTAATAATGATTAAAAGTCTTCGTTTTTTTTCATTAGAATTGCCGTATCTATTTCGGATATTTATCTTTTCACCCCTTTTATTCTTTATAAATTTTCCATTTGAATATAATGCGGATTACGGAAACTATTTTCCTAATTATGCTTATAGTTATTTTACTTATGAACCTTTATATGAATGGTATTCATATTTTTGTAGAGAGTTTTTAGGATGGGATTTTTTTTTATTTTGGTTTTCAATATCGATTCTTGAATTGATATTTTTCGCGTTAATTTATAAAACTCTTATACAGGTCGTTCTCGCAGTTCCGTCTATTATAGGAATGAGTCAATTTTTTTATGGTACTCAAGTGCGATATGCTTTAGCAGCATTATTAATAGCATACTGTTCGATTACTGTTTCTAGACCCGTATTTCGATTTTTCGCTATAGTAGTAGCTTCTTCATTTCATTATGGAGGTGTTTTAATAGGCGCCATAAGTCTTATAGCTGGAAAAATACCAGATTCTTTTTTTATAATAAATAGAATTAAGCCTTTTCTGGTGCTATTCTTTTTACTTATTTTTTCTTTTTTAGCATTTCAACAATTCGAATATTTAGTTTCATTTACGAGATTTGAATATTATGTGGGAGGAGGTGAATTTGTTGAACCAATTTCTTTAGTTTCTCTGCTATATATTATATGCACTGTTAGTCTACTAATAATTCTTTTTACATTCAGCAAAGCTAACCGTACAAGATTTATTAAGATTGGAATTATAACTCTTTTGGTTTCATTGTTTACTTCTCCTATTGCTGCATTATCTGGACGAGTAACATTATTTTATTTTGTAATAGAACCTGTTTTATTAGGAAGTTTAGCAGTAATCCCAGGAGGGAGATTTTTTAAAGTTGCTCTTTTATTGCTTTACTTTGTTCGCGTCTTTTTTTATTTCTATGTTAATGACTACTATTTTTATTGGTAGAAATAAATTCTAAAAATGGTTTAAAATTGAAGATTTAAAAGACAAGCTTTAAAAGAATTACCATAATTTAAATATTAAATGAAATCAATTGTGTTTAAAGAAGCCGAAAAATTTTCTGTTTTGATGTCAATATATCATAAAGAGGTGCCTGATTTTTTTATTAAGGCTCTGGACTCTTTGATTGATCAAACAAAGAAGGCAAATGAAATTGTTTTAGTTAAGGACGGCCCTTTGACTGAAGATTTAGATCAGATTATCAATCGTTATGTTGTTGAATTTCCAAATTTATTTAAGATCATTTCCTTGTCTGAAAATAAGGGGTTAGGAAATGCGCTTTCAATTGGTATTTTAGAATGCTCTAATGAAATTGTTGCAAGAATGGATACCGATGATATATGTAATCCAAATCGTTTTGAAAAACAGATGGATTTTTTACTTTTAAACCCTCACATAGATGTTGTTGGAAGTAATGTTGAAGAATTTAATGTTGTGCCTGGCGATTTGAAACGTTTTAGAAAAATGCCGGAAAAGGATGTTGAGCTGTTAAGGTATTCTAAATTTAGAAATCCATTAAATCATCCTACTGTAATGTATCGAAAATCGAAAGTTTTAGAAGCTGGGAATTATAATGGAGACATCCTTCTGTTTGAAGATTTTTCATTATTCATAAGGATGTTAAAAAAAGGTTCTAATTTTTATAACATTCAAGAATCATTACTTAATTTTAGAACAGGTTTGGGTATAGAAGTTATAAAAAGGAGGAGTGGACTTTTTTATGTGAAGAACGAATGGAAGTTTGCTGCTTTGGCGTTGAAAATTAGACAATTAAATTATTTTGAATGGCTTTTTTATATTTCGACTAAGCTCCCTTTACGCATTTTGCCCCCAAGAATTATTTTATTTGTATATAATACTTTTTTAAGAAATTAAGATATGAAAATATTATTGACAGGAGCAAATGGATTTCTTGGAAAACATATTGTTGAAGCATTTAAAGGCAATTTTCAAATTGCAACACTGTCTAGAAATGAAGCAAATTATAGCATTTCTCTTGATAAAGAAGTTCCTGATTTTTTAGAAACTTTCGATTTAGTAATTCATGCTGCCGGAAAAGCACATTCTATTCCTCGTACAACAGAAGAAAAGGATGAATTTTATAAAGTTAACGTTTTAGGTACTTTAAATTTGCTAAGGGGGCTAGAGAAATCAGGAATGCCAAAACAGTTTGTTTTTATAAGCTCCGTTTCGGTTTATGGTCAAGAAACAGGAACTCATATAAAAGAATCTTCTAATTTAAGTGCAGAAGATCCTTATGGGTTGAGTAAAATTAAAGCAGAAAAAATAATTGCAGAATGGTGTAAGACTAATAATATTGTATGTACAATTTTGCGTCTACCATTGTTGGTTGGTAAAAACCCACCAGGAAATTTGGGGGCAATGTTGAAAGGAATTAAAAAAGGATATTATTTCAATATTGATGGTGGAAAAGCAAGAAAAAGCATGGTTTTAGCAAAGGATGTAGCTGTTTTTATAAGACAATCAGCTTCATATGGAGGGATTTATAATTTGACAGATACGAAGCATCCCAGTTTTTCTGAGTTAAGTTTTGCAATTTCTGGAAAAGAAAGTCGTAACATGCCCCTAAGTATAGCTAATGTAATAGGCAAAGTTGGAGATTATATTGGTAATAAATCACCAATTACAACATCAAAAGTGAAAAAAATAACATCAGATTTGACTTTCGATGATTCTAAAGCAAAAGAATTATTAAATTGGAAACCTGAATCAGTTGTAGAATATCTTAGTAAAGAAAAATTATTATAATGGAATATATAATTTTAGGAGTCGTTTTATTGATTATTATGTTACTTTATTTTAAAGTAGCAGATCATTTTAATATCATTGACAAACCAAATCAAAGAAGTTCCCATACAGAAATCACTTTACGTGGTGGTGGAATAATTTTCTGGTTTTCTGCTTTGCTTTATTTTGCACAGCATATCCAAACTAATTATTTTTTCTTTACTGGAATAACATTAGTCAGTTTGATTAGTTTTTGGGATGATATTCAAAATCTATCAAATAAAATAAGGATTTCGATCCACTTTCTTGCAATCACATTAATATTCTTTGATTTAGAATTGTTCACTTTAATTCCAATCTGGGGAGTCATAATTTCTTATGTTTTTGCTATAGGCTTAATTAATGCCTATAATTTTATGGACGGAATAAATGGCATTACCGGACTGTATACTTTAGTCGTAATGGGGGCATTATTGTATGTCAATACAAAAATCCAGCTCTTTACTGATGGAATGTTCATAAAATATGCAATGGTGGCTAGTTTAATCTTTCTGTTTTTTAATTATAGAAAAAAAGCAAAATGTTTTGCTGGTGATGTTGGAAGTATTGCTATAGCTTTTTGGATAATTTATTTGGTTGTAAAACTAATTCTTATAACCGAATCACTTATTTGGCTGTTGTTTTTAGCTGTATATGGGGTTGATGCGGTTTGTACAATTCTACATAGGCTTTATCTAAAACAGAATATTTTTGAAGCACATAGATTGCATTTGTATCAAGTATTAAGCAATGAATATAAAATACAACATAGATTGGTGTCTCTTCTTTATGCCTTAACTCAAACAGGAATTTCTTTAATAGTAATTCTTTTCTATCAAAAAGTTCAAGATTCGCTTATTTTTTTAATTGTAATTTTACCTTTATTATTACTTTATTCGTCAAAATTTTATTTGTTAAACAAGATTAATTTACGATTGAATCATGGAGCCTAAAATAATTCAGGGAGGAAAATTTTCAGATCAACGAGGAAGTATATCGTATGTAAATGATTTTAGCTTTACTGATATTGAAAGGTTTTACATTATAAGTAATTCGAAGGAAAATCCAATTCGAGCTTGGCAAGGACATAAATTAGATGCTAAAAATTTCTATTGTCTTTCAGGGGCTTTTAATATTCATTTTATAAAAATTGATAATTGGGAAAATCCTTCGAAAGATTTAGTTGTCAAGACCGTTAATGTTTCGGAATCTGACAGTAAAATAGTTCATATTCCTGCAGGTTATGCAAATGCAGTAGAATCGTTGGAGGAAAATTCCAAATTAATGTCATTTTCTACATTGCCATTAGCAAATGTGAGTGAAGATGACGTTCGTTATCCGTCTGATTATTGGTCAATAATTAATGAGTAACAAGAGAATTTATTTATCGTTGTGTCAAGAAAGTGGTTTTGAGCTTGAGTATATTCAAAATGCCTTAAAATCAAATTGGATTACCTCTGGAGGACCGTATGTGGATCAATTTGAAAATAAACTTCAGGATTATTTTGAGCAAGGATCATATATAGCCGCACTTAATTCTGGAACATCTGCTATACATCTGGCATTAATATTATTAGGAATCGAAGATGGAGATGAAGTAATATGTCAGAGCATGACATTTTCAGCCTCAGCAAACCCAATTTTATATAAAAATGCAATTCCGGTATTTGTTGATAGCGAACGTGAAACATGGAATATATGTCCAGACAATTTAGAGAATGCGATAAAAGATCGAATACAAAAAGGTAAAAAACCAAAAGCAATAATTGCAGTTCATCTATATGGTATGCCTTATAAAGTTGACGAAGTTCATGCTATTGCAGATCGTTACGGCATTCCAATAATTGAAGATAGTGCTGAAGCTCTAGGCAGTAGTTACAAAGGGAAAAAATGTGGCACTTTTGGTTCTTTAGGAATTCTATCATTTAATGGTAACAAGATAATAACAACCTCAAGCGGAGGCGTAATTATTTCTAGCTCTAAGGAAATAAAGGAGAAAGCAATTTTTTTTGCAACCCAGTCAAAAGATCCAGCAGTGCACTATCAGCATAGTGAAATTGGATATAATTATAGAATGAGTAATATTTGCGCAGGAATTGGTCTTGGGCAAATTAAAGTATTAGAAGATAATATTAAATCAAGAAGAGAGAACCATTTTTTTTATAGAGAAATTTTTAAAGGAATTAAAAACGCAGAACTTTTTGATAATGATAATAACCATTTCTTTTCTAATTATTGGTTAAATACAATATTATTAGAGACAAAAGAAGAAATGGAAAGTTTGAGACTTGCATTCGAAAAATCAAATATGGAAAGTCGCCCATTATGGAAGCCGATGCATTTACAGCCAATTTTTGAACAATATCCATATTATGGAAATAAAGTTGCTGAGGATTTATTTGAAAGAGGACTATGTTTACCCTCTGGTTCAAATCTGAGTGACGAAGATAAAGACAGAATTAAAGGAGTTATTATAAATTTCTTTAAATGAACATCAAATTTAAATATGAAAATTGTAGAGACATTTCTAAAAGATTTAGTAATTATTGAACCAACTGTTTTTGGTGATGAAAGAGGTTATTTTTTCGAGTCATACAATAAAAGTACATTTGAAAATTTAGGAATTAATATTGATTTTGTTCAAGATAATCAGTCTTTTTCGAAAAGGGGAACTTTACGAGGGCTGCATTATCAAAATCCTCCGTTTGCCCAAACAAAATTGATACGAGTTTTGGATGGCGAAATTATTGATGTGGTCGTTGATTTGCGTAAGGATTCGCCCACCTATAAAAAACCTTTTACAATGCTTTTATCAGCTGAAAATAAAAAACAATTATTAGTACCTCAAGGATTTGCTCATGGTTTTTCAGTTATTAGCGATACAGCTACAGTATTATACAAATGTGACCAATTTTACAATAAGGCTTCTGAGGGCGGAATTAAATTTGATGATCCATCGTTAGATATTAATTGGGGAATGGATTTGAAAAATGCAATTGTTTCAGAAAAAGATCAAATTCTGCCTTTTATCGAAAATTGTAATAGCTTATTTTAATGAAAAAAATTCTTGTAACAGGAGCAACAGGGCAATTAGGATCAGAGCTTTCAGTTTTAGCTCCTGCTTTTCCTCAATACAAATGGATATTTGCTGATCGCACCAAAGTGACATTGGATAATTTAGAATTGCTACATTCCCAATTAGAAACAATTAATCCAGATATTATATTTAATGGCGGTGCATATACAGCTGTTGATAAAGCTGAATCAGAAAAAGAATTAGCTTTTAAAATAAACCATTTAGCAGTAGAATTAATTGCAAAATATTCGACAGAAAAGAAGGTTAAATTAATTCATATTTCGACAGATTATGTTTTTGATGGCGCTTCGTCTATAGCTTTAAATGAAGAAGCTGAAACTAGTCCTATAAATGTTTATGGAGAAAGTAAATTGGCTGGTGAAATTGCTTGTTTGAAAGAAAACCCAGAATCAATTATTATTAGAACTTCTTGGGTTTACAGCACGTTCGGAAATAATTTTGTTAAAACGATGCAACGATTAATGCAGGAAAGAGATGAAATCAATGTGGTAAATGACCAGATTGGTTCACCAACTTATGCTGCCGATCTTGCGCAAGCAATGATTGATATTATCGGATCTGCAAAATGGATTCCAGGAATTTATAATTATTCGAATGAAGGAGAAATCAGCTGGTATAAATTTGCGTTAAGCATTAAAAAACTTGGAGGGTATAATTGTAAAGTTGTAGGGATTCCATCTTCATCTTACCCAACTCCAGCAAAAAGACCAAGTTATTCATTATTAAATAAGGAAAAAATAAAAACAGTCTATAATCTGAATATCCCAGGTTATAAGAAAAGTTTAAAAAAAATGTTTTGTTTAAAAATCTAAGACTAGAATTTTTGAGGTTAAAAATCTGAAATTAAGATTATGAAAGGAATTATATTAGCTGGAGGTTCTGGCACAAGATTGCATCCGTTAACTTTGGCTGTGAGTAAACAATTAATGCCTGTTTATGATAAGCCAATGATCTATTACCCGTTGTCAACATTGATGATGGCAGGAATAAATGAGATTCTAGTTATCTCAACACCTTTTGATTTGCCAAATTTTAAGAAGCTTTTAGGTGATGGAAGTGCAATAGGTTGTAAGTTTAGTTATGCAGAGCAGCCAAATCCAAATGGATTAGCTCAAGCTTTTGTGATTGGTGAAGAATTTATAGGGACAGACAAAGTAGCCTTGGTTTTAGGAGATAACATCTTCTTTGGAACAAGTCTTCGCCAATTGTTAAAAGATAATGCTGATCCTGAAGGAGGTGTGGTTTTCGCTTACCATGTTTCTGATCCTGAAAGGTATGGTGTTGTGGAATTTGATGAGAACAAAAATGCTATATCTATTCAAGAAAAACCAGCAGTACCAAAATCGAATTTTGCAGTTCCAGGATTATATTTTTACGATAACTCTGTAGTTGAAATTGCAAAAAATATACAAGCAAGTCCTCGTGGAGAGTACGAAATAACAGATATAAATAAGATTTACTTAGAAGAGGGTAAACTAAAAGTAGGGATATTAGGACGAGGTACAGCTTGGCTTGATACAGGAACTTTCCATAGTTTAATGCAAGCAGGTCAATTCGTTCAAGTTTTAGAAGACAGACAAGGCTTAAAAGTAGGTTGTATTGAAGAAATTGCTTGGAGAGAAGGTTTTATTAGTGATGAACAATTAGAAAAACTTGCTCAGCCTTTACTTAAATCAGGCTATGGCGCATATTTGTTAGATTTACTTAAACAAAAGAAAAAAGGTGTTAAAGTTTAATTTGTGCCTCTAAATAATTATTTAAAACCTTTAATTTGTATTTTTGTATAAAGTTCAAATTTTACTGACTTAAAAAAAGCTAAATTGAATACGGATAAACCAAATAATATAACCTCTTTATTGTATAAAACCTTTTCTCCAAGAAATCTTAGGGCAAATATCAATAATTTGAGTTATTTGCCGAGATGGATTATTGTTGCAATTGATGTGATGGTTTTGTTCTTTTCATTTTCATTTACATATTTACTTTTTGACGGAACGGCGATTGGATATATTATAACATCCCATGATTTTTATTTTGTGGCAAGTTTAATAACGGTCAATATATTTTTCTTTTGGCTTTTTAGAACCTATTCTGGCATTATTAGGCACTCTTCCTACATAGATGCCATAAAACTGCTTTTTTCACAGATGTCAGTTTTAGTGTTTTTCTTATTTGTGAATTTAGTATTTGAATTGTACACAGGACATAAAGCTTTTCTAAATACTGCCCTTTTTATTAATTTAGTTTTGTCTTTTTGTGGTTTGTTTTTATATCGTGTAATTGTAAAACAGACTTTTGAAATGTATTTTTCAGAAAAAGCTACAACAAAGCTCGTGCGAACAGTTATTTATGGTACAGATGCAAATGCAATTTCAGTAGCTAATGCTTTAAAATTTGAAACTCCTTCACGATTTAAAATTGTTGGATTTGTAGATAAGAATAATCAGAATGCGTCTAAACGTATGCTTGATCTGCCTATCTTAATTTTAAGAAAAAAGCTTCCAGCTCTTATGCGCTCTGTCGCTGCAGAAGGTGTAATTATTGCTGACAAAAGCTTGACTAAAGACGAGCAACTTATTATTGTTGATCAGTGTTTAGAGTTTAACTACAGAGTATATACCGTTCCATTGATTTCCGACTGGGAAAACCAAAAAGAGATTTCTCAGAAAGTAAAAAATATTCAGATTGAAGATTTATTGGAAAGAAAACCGATAGTTCTGGATAGTAAATCAATTTCTAAACAATTAAAAGACAAAACAATTTTAATTACTGGCGCTGCTGGTTCAATTGGAAGCGAGATTGTAAGACAGGTTCTGAATTTCAATCCGAAAAATGTTATTGTTTTGGATCATGCTGAGACTCCATTGCATAATTTGTGCTTAGAAACGCAAGCAATGAATTTCAGCACAAAAATTGTTGCTGTAATTGCAGATGTACGAAGCAAGAAAGCACTTGAGAAAGTATTTAAAAATTATAATCCACATGTTGTTTTTCATGCTGCTGCATATAAGCATGTGCCTTTAATGGAAGAAAACCCTGCTCAGGCAATTCAAACTAACATAAAAGGAACTAAAAACCTTGCAGATTTAGCTTGTAAGTATCGAGCGAAGAAATTTGTAATGGTTTCTACAGATAAAGCTGTGAATCCAAGTAATGTAATGGGTGCAAGTAAACGTATTGCCGAGAAATATGTTCAGTCTTTGTTCTTAAAAAATCAAAGAGAGAATGTTGAAGGAGGCACGAAATTTATTACGACTCGTTTTGGAAATGTTCTAGGATCAAACGGATCTGTTGTACCATTGTTCACGAAACAAATTGCAGAAGGAGGGCCAGTAACCATTACACATCAGGATATCATTCGCTATTTCATGACAATCCCAGAAGCTTGCCAGCTTGTGTTAGAAGCTGGAGCAATGGGGAATGGTGGAGAAATCTATATTTTTGACATGGGTAAGCCGGTTAGAATTATTGATTTAGCTCGAAAAATGATTAAATTGGCTGGTTTTATTCCAGACAAAGAAATCAAAATTAAAATCGTTGGTCTAAGACCTGGAGAAAAACTTTATGAAGAATTATTGAATGATACTTCTAAAACTCTTCCAACATATCATAATAAGATCATGATTGCACAAGAGATTCAAGATGAGTACGAAACCCTTCATAATGATGTTGATGAATTAATTGGCATTGCTGATTTTTACGAAAATGATGATATAGTAGCAAAGATGAAAAAAATTGTTCCAGAATTTAAGAGCATGAATTCTGCTTTTGAAGTTCTAGACAAATAGTATAATAATTAAATTATAAATCAAATATAATCAAAAGGTGTTTTTTAAAAACGCCTTTTGACATTTTTAACCCAAATCTAAAATGTTAAAAATCTTGTTAAATTTTATAATGCAAGATTTTAAAGTTCTTTTTAATGGATTCTAAAAACTCAAATGATTGGTTGTTTGAAATAACACCCAAGAATAAATTTTTCTCGCTGAATTTTAAGGAGATTTGGCAGTATAGAGATTTACTGATGCTCTTTGTAAAAAGAGATATAATTACGGTTTATAAGCAGACGGTTTTAGGACCGCTTTGGTACCTCATTCAGCCTTTATTTACTTCTATAACTTTTACTATTATTTTCAATAACGTTGCAGGGATTAAAACAGGCTCAATTCCACCATTCTTATTTAATTTGGCTGGAATCATGGTTTGGAATTATTTTACTGCCTGTTTAAATGGAACTTCAGATACATTTAAATCTAATGCAGGAATATTTGGAAAGGTTTATTTTCCAAGGATTATTACTCCTTTATCTATAGTGATTTCAAATTTGGTCAAATTCGGAATTCAATTTTGCATATTTGTTGTCTTTTATATTTTCTTCTTTTGTCAAGGTGCAGATTTAAGCTTAAATATATCGCTCTTGTTTTTTCCGGTCTTAATAATATTTATGGGAATATTGGGACTAGGTTTGGGAATGATCATTTCTTCAATGGTTACAAAATATCGAGATTTAAATAATTTGGTTGGATTCGGAGTGCAATTGCTAATGTATATATCTGCTGTAATGTATCCAATGAAATTAATAAAAGAAAAACTACCAAAAATTGGTTGGATTGTAGAATACAATCCATTGGCTTATGTAATAGAAACGTCCCGATATATGCTTTTAAATATTGGTAGTATATCAATTTTAGGATTAATATATACAATGGCAGTTACCTTAGTTGTTTTTTTTGCTGGATTATTGGTTTTTAATAGGACAGAAAAAAGCTTTATAGATACCGTATAAATGAAAGATATTATTTTAAAGGCCGAAAATATTTCGAAGCAATATCGTTTAGGTGAAGTTGGAACTGGAACTTTAAGTCACGATTTGAATAGATGGTGGCATAAAATTCGCGGAAAAGAAAATCCATATTTAAAAATTGGAGATACTAATGATCGTTCTAGAAAAGGAACTTCAGATTATGTTTGGGCTTTACAGGATATTAATTTTGAAGTCCAAAGAGGGGAAGTTTTAGGAATCATTGGCAAGAATGGAGCTGGAAAATCTACACTTTTAAAAATACTTTCGAAGGTAACCGCCCCTACTACTGGGAGCATTAAATCTCGTGGTCGTATTGCTTCATTATTAGAAGTGGGTACAGGATTTAATGGCGAAATGACTGGAAGAGAAAATGTTTATCTCAATGGAGCCATTTTAGGTATGACCAAAAAAGAAATTACCTCAAAACTAGACGAGATTATTGAATTCTCAGGATGTGAACGTTATATTGATACTCCTGTAAAAAGATATAGCTCTGGAATGACTGTTCGTTTGGCATTTGCTGTTGCTGCTTTTCTTGAACCTGAAATTTTGGTAGTAGATGAGGTTTTGGCGGTTGGTGACGCTGAATTTCAGAAAAAGGCAATTGGGAAAATGCAAGATATCTCTAAAGGACAGGGTAGAACTGTTTTATTTGTAAGTCATAATATGTCAGCAGTAAAACAACTATGTACAAGAGGAATTGTTTTGGAGCATGGATTAATAAAATTTGAGGGAAATATCCACGAAGCATTAGATGTTTACAATGTAAATTTAGATGCTTTAGTAACAGAAGTTAAATGGTCTATTGATAAAGCTCCAGGTAATTTAAACGCTAAAGTTACTTCTGCGAAATTGATATCTAAGAACCAGCGTTTCTTAATTGAAAATGAAATTGGTATTGAGATAGAATATCTTAATTTAGTTGAAAATCAAAGAATTAATTGTTCCATTTCAATTTTTGATGATCAAAACAATTATGTCATGGCTTCTCCAAATTTAGAACGAAGTTTTCTGGAAGAAGGTAAATATAGAAGTGTATGTGTGATTCCGGAGAATTTTTTAAATAAAGGAAAATATTATTTTACTGTAATTTTAGTGGGGAATAATTTTGAAATAATTGCTCAATTAGATAAAATATTATCAATTGATCTTGATGAAGAAGGTATTCATAGAAAAGATTACTTTGGTTATTGGGGAGGAATAGTACGGCCATATTTAAAATGGAGAAACGATAAAATTGAATTATAGAAGATGAAGTTTATAAGACTTTTGAAAAAGAAACTTAAAAAATATTTTCTTTTAATAAAACGATTTTTCTATAAGGATTTTTTCATTCCGTTTAAGGGGATAAGAAAGAACGATATACTAGTTTTTGATGATATTTTTCCTCACCCTATTTCAGGTTTTAGGCTTGAAGAGTTTAAAGTTTTACTAAACGTATTTAAAAAATCTAAAATTGTAATAGACCCAACAGCATATTCAATCATTAAGACGCCGATCAAACATCATCAAATACATATCAAGGAATTCGAAATTCAATCTGGTTTAATAAAAAAAATAAATCTTAAAAAAGGATTTGTTAATGTTAATACGAAACTATTCTATTGTGTATTTCTTCATAATATATCAATAAATTTAAAATGGTTAGAAAAGTTCGAAATTCCCTTTGTGTTTACTTTGTATCCAGGAGGAGGTTTTAAGATCAATGAAGATATAAGTGATCAAAAATTAGAAAAAGTTTTGACTTCTCCTATGTTTCGAAAAGTTATAGTAACTCAAAAAATCACTTATGAGTATCTTCTTGAAAAAAAATTATGTAAGAAAGAAAATATTGAATTTATTTTTGGTTGTGTCGTGCCTCAGATTTCATTAAGTAAAGACTTAACAGATAAAAAAACTTACTTAATCAATAAAACAACATTTGATATATGTTTTTGTGCTGCAAAATACACATCTAAAGGAGAAGATAAAGGATATGATATTTTTATAGAGTTTGCTAAAACTATTGTAAACAGATATGATTTTATTAATTTTCATATTATAGGAGGCTTCAATGAGGAGGATATTGACGTTTCAGAGCTTAAAGAAAAAGTGAAATTTTATGGGTATCAAAATTTTGATTCTTTAAGTAGTATTTTTCAAAAAATGGATGTATTAATTTCACCAAATAAAGCTTTCATGCTAGGTAAAGGCGCATTTGATGGTTTCCCATTAGGAACTGTTGTTGAAGCGGCTTTAAATGGTGTTTGTGTTTTAATTACTGATGAGTTGAAACAAAACAATGCTTTTGTCCCGAACGTAGATTTAATACTAATTGATAGTGATATTGATTCTATTGTAAAAAACATTATTAATTTAATTGAGAATCCCCAAAAATTATACTTAATTTCTCAAAATGGTAAAGAAAAATTTATTCAGGTTTATTCTAATGAAACTCAAATGAAGCCAAGAATTGCAATATTACTCAATGAAATAGTTGAAACAACAAAATGATAAATGTAACCAAAACCTTTCTTCCTCCTTTGCAGGAATATAAAAAACAAATAAAACGCGCATGGGATAACGAATGGTTAACCAATAGGGGGGAGTTAATATTAGAACTGGAAGAAAAACTGAAAAAGTATTTAGGAGTTTCAAATATTATAATAACCAATAACGGTACTATACCGCTTCAAATTGCTTTGAAATTATTAGGAAGCGAAGGCGAAATTATAACTACACCTTTTAGTTATGTAGCAACGACAGCGTCAATAGTTTGGGAGAATTGTATACCAGTTTTTGTAGATATTCATCCGGAATATTTAACCATTGATGAAACTAAAATAGAAGTAGCAATTACGCCCAGAACCAAAGCTATTTTAGCTACTCATGTTTTTGGAAATCCATGCAACGTTGTTGAAATTGAATCAATTGCAAAAAAGCATAATTTAAAAGTTATTTATGATGCTGCACATTGTTTTGGTGTGAAATTCAATAATAAATCTATTTTTGATTACGGGGACGTGAGTACTTGCAGCTTTCATGCAACAAAGTTATTCCATACTGGAGAAGGAGGAGCAATGTTTGCAAATGATATGGATTTAAGACATAAATTATTTTATTCTCATAACTTTGGACATAATGGTCCTTTGGCCTTTCATGGATTAGGTATTAATGGTAAGATTTCAGAGCTACAGGCTGCTATGGGTTTAGCTGTTTTTCCTTATATGGATAAAATAATAAAAGAAAGGAAGAAAATAGTTGAATTTTATAATGATAACCTAGATTTTTCGAAGTTACAATGCTTAAAATTAAGAGAAAACACGAATTGGAATTATAGCTATTATCCAGTAATTTTTGATACAGAAGAACAATTGCTAAAAGCGCAAAAAGAATTAAACGAAAATCAAATTTTTCCAAGACGTTATTTTTATCCTTCTTTGAATACAATTGAATATACAAAAGGCTTAGAAATGCCAATCTCAGAGAGTATCTCATCTCGCGTATTGTGTTTGCCTTTGTATGTAGGGGTACAACTACAGCAATTAGAAAAAATTGTAATATTAATTAATTCATGTCTATGTTAATTATAGGTGCGAAAGGTTTTGCAAAAGAGGTTTTAGAAATTGCTCATCAATTAAATGAGTTGGAAAATCTGGCATTTTATGATGATGTTAATGATAACATAAATGAACCTTTATTTAATCGATTTCCTGTTTTAAAAACTATTGAAGACACTTCGAATTATTTTAAGACTATCGACAATCGATTTACAATTGGAATAGGAAATCCTTTTTTAAGGAAAAAACTTTATGAAAAATTTACAGCTTTAGGAGGAATCTTTACTTCAACAATAAGCAAATCTTATATTGGAAGTTACGATGTAATTATTGGTGAGGGCTCAAATCTTCTATCAGGTGTGACTATTTCAAATAGCGTAAAAATTGGTATAGGTGCAATTTTATATTATAATTCAATTATAACGCATGATTGTATAATTGGAGATTTTGTTGAAATCTCACCAGGAGTAACAATCCTAGGTCGTTGTAAGATAGGGAATTATTGTCAAATTGGAGCAAATACAACTATATTGCCAGACATTAATATTGGTTCAAATGTTATTGTGGGAGCTGGCACTGTTATTACCAGAGATGTTCCTGATAATTGTTTGATTGTTGGATCTCCAGGAAGAATTAAGAAAGAATTAGAGCCATTACGATTTTAAATGAATGACAATCTAAAGGTTAGTGTCTGCATGATTACTTATGGTCATGAGAATTATATTCGTCAGGCTATAGAAGGAATTCTAATGCAAGATTGCAATTTTGAAATAGAATTAATAATTTCAAACGACTGTTCACCAGATAAAACAGATGTGATTATTCAAGGGATTTTAAAAGATCATCCTAGAAGGTCATGGATTAAATATTTTAATCAAAATAAAAATTTAGGTATAATGCCTAATTTGTTTTTTGCCTTAAAACAATGTTCCGGAAAGTATGTTGCTATGTGTGAAGGAGATGACTTTTGGATTACTAAGGATAAACTACAAAAACAAGTTAACATTTTGGAAGCTGATCGCGGGGTCGGTTTGGTTTACTCAAATGTTAAACAATTAATCGACAAAACGGGTGAATTTCTAGAATTGCCAGCCAGACACGTAAAAAATCAGTCAGAAGTTATTCCTGAAATGCTGAAAAGCAAATTTGTTGAATTTGCAACGACTGTTTTTAGAAAAGATGTTTTAGATCAAGTTGTATTGATACTTAAAGAAGAGCTACAAAACAAAGTCATTGGAGACACTAGAATAATACTTGAAACAGTATTTTATTCAAAATTGTTTTATTTAAATGAAGTAACAACAGTTTACAGAATTTTAGAAGGTAGTGCAAGTCATCCAAAAGAAATTAATAAATATATTTTTGCATTAAAAGATTCCTATTTATGTAGAAAATCTTTTGTTCTAAGGAATAATTTAAATACATTATGGTTGTCAGACTTTATTTGTAATACCAATAGAGGTTTGATAAATAAGGCTTTTATAGCAAATAAATATTCTGATGTAATTAAAATATTAAAAAACATCTTGATAATAGATATATTTAAATATTGTAGTTGGAAAATTTTTCGTAGAAAAATAACAATGCAAATTTGGGCCAAACTTTTTTTATCACTAATTGGAATTGGAGTTTTAAGACAAAAATTAAAATGAATAAAGCGCCCACTGTTAGTGTTTGTATGATTACTTATGGTCATGAGAATTATATTCGTCAGGCCATAGAGGGAGTCTTAATGCAGGAATGTGATTTTGATATTGAGCTAATTATTGCCAATGACTGCTCGCCTGATCAAACAGATTTTGTTATCAAGGATATTTTAGAAAAGCATCCGAAAAAGTCTTATGTAAAATATTTTAAGCATGACAAAAATTTAGGGATGATGCCTAATTTTGCTTTTGCTTTAGGTCAATGTAAAGGAGAATTTATTGCAGTTTGTGAAGGAGATGATTATTGGACGGATTCTCTGAAACTTCAAAAACAAGTTAAATTTTTAAGAGAAAACAATGATTACTCAATTTGTTGGACAAAATATCTAATTAAACAAGAATCAATTACTTCTTCAGAACTCAAAGAACCAAATTGGATTTCTTTAATAAATTGTAATGAAAATGTTACCATAGATTTAAACACAATATTTACTCCATATTGTACGTATACTTTAACGGTTTTGTTTAGAAAAGATAGTTTTGATACTTCTTTTTTTGCAAAATTAAAACATGGTAAGGATAATAGTTTATACCTCATTTGTTTAACAAAGGGAAAAGGACTATTAATGAATTTTTACTCAAGTATCTACAGGATGCATGAAGGGGGTATTTATTCAAATGCATCAATCTTTAAGCAAAAATATTATAGTTATCTCAATCTTAAAGAAATTATAGGTGAGATAAAAAAATGTAATAATTTAAACCTAACAACAATTAGAAATGCTTTACTTATAGATTCCATGAAATTGTATCCAAAGCAATTGTCTTTGAAATATTTCAGTCTAATTATAGATGGATTTAAATTTATTGGACTAAAAAAAACGCTTAAAATAATACTTAGAAAAATTAAATATTGAGATAATGAAAGGTGAAATATTAGTGAGTATTATTATGCCTGCTTATAATGTCGAGAACTATATTGAAGCAAGTATAAAAAGCGTTTTAAATCAGACTTACAGCAATTGGGAGCTAATAGTTGTTGATGATGGATCAAATGATTCTACTGCTGAAATTATAAAAAAAAATCAAATAGTAGATAATAGAATAAAATACATATATCAAACAAATTCCAAACAAGCAAAAGCGAGAAACAATGGTATAAAAAATGCTAAAGGTGAGATTTTAGCTTTTTTGGACTCAGATGATTTGTGGCTTCCTAATAAACTCGAAAAGACTTTAAATCTCTTTGATCAGAATAATTATGACTTGATTTTTACAAATTCATATTATTCAAGTGATTCAGAAATTAATCCTCTTATGCCAAAATTTCAGACAATGAATGTTCTGGATACAGAGTATAGAGGCAAAACCGCAATAAAAGCTTTTATTGATGGAAATAAAATTCCTATTTTAACTGTTTTGGTAAAAAAAGATATTGTGAAAAAGGTTGGTCTTTTTGACGAAGAATGTGTGCCAGCAGAAGATTACGATTTGTGGTTAAAGCTTTTAAAAGAGGGATATGTGTTCAAATCTGTAAGCCATCCACTTTCCATTTACAGAGTTCAGGAAAGTTCTTCAACTGCTGCAGATAGATTTGCAACAATTTCAGTTTTAAAATCTATTTCGAAAAACTTTACTTATTCTGATATTAAGCAAATAGAAGCCTCATTGTTTTTAACGAAATGGATTAGAAGATGGATTAAAACATGTTTAACTCCTTCAAATATTGATAGTCTAAAGTATTATTTAAAGCATTTTAATTACAATGATTTTATTTTATCCTGCATTTTTGTGTCACGTTTTTTGGTTGGCTTCAATATTTTTAAACGACTAATCTTAAAAAAAATTAGTTAAGTCAAATGGTAACAATCTCCATTATAGTTCCATGTTTCAATCAGGCTAAATTTTTAGACGAAACCTTGCAATCTGTTTTAGAACAGACATACTCAGATTGGGAATGTATAATAGTAAACGATGGAAGCCCTGATAATACAGAGGAAATTGCACAAAAGTGGTTAGCAAAAGATTCAAGGTTTAAATATGTAAAAAAAGAAAATGGAGGATTAAGTAGTGCACGTAATTATGGTATTAATATAGCTATAGGAAAGTTCATATTGCCTTTAGATGCAGATGACAGAATTGGGAGTGAATATTTAGAAAAATCAATTGCCGTATTTAAGAAAGAGAGTTGGACCAAATTAGTTTATTGTAAAGCTGAAAAATTTGGAGCTGAATCTGCAGTTTGGAACTTGCCGGAGTTTAGTTTAGATAGCTTAGGTTATTTTAACATGATTTTTTGTTCTGCCCTATATAGAAAATCAGAATGGGAAAAAGTTGGAGGTTATGATGTTAATATGATCTATGGTCTAGAAGATTGGGAATTTTGGATTGCAATTCTCAAAAATGGTGGAGGTGTAAAGCAATTAGATTACATTGGGTTTTATTATAGAATAAAAAACAATTCAATGATTAGAGAATTGAAAGCTGAAGAGAAAAAATACTTATTTGAGTACATTAGTGTAAAACATGCTGATTTTTATGTGAAACAATATGGATCTTTTATGGCGCTAAATAAAACTTTTCAAGATTTTAAAAAAGACTGCTCAGAAGGAATTATTGGTAGAAAAAAAGTATTGAATTTATTTCTAAAGACTTTTTTTGGAGTTTCATTATTTAAAAATTAATCAAATGACTCAATATACAGTCAGCATTTTTATGCTTACTTACAATCAAGAAAGTTTTATAGCTCAGACCATAGAAAGTATAGTAAATCAAAAAACAAATTTTGATTATCAACTTGTAATAGGTGAGGACTGCAGTACAGATACTACTCGTGAAATTTGTGAGAAATATGTAGAACTATATTCTTCAAAAATTAAGTTGTTGCCTTCATTGAAAAATAATATTGGCTTGATTGCAAATTATATGCGAACCATAAAAGAATGTGATGGTAAATATATTGCGATTTGTGATGGAGACGACTATTGGATAGATGAATACAAATTACAAAAACAAGTGGATTTTTTAGAAAATAATCCTGATTTTTCTATTGTTGGTACAAATTTATATAAATTATATCCAGATGGCAGACTGGTAGAATCACAGAAAGATGGGCTCAAGTCTAACTATGAATTTTCAGATTTAATTTTTAATAATGTAGTTCCGTCTGTTACAGCACTGTTTAAAAATGTTCCCAAAGAAGAACCTTTACCGAATTGGATTTTAAATTTCCCTTATGGCGATTGGCCAACTTATTTGTGGGTAATTAAAAATAATGGCAAAATTCATATTTTAAAAGATTTTACTGCTGTTTACAGAATGGAAATTGGAATATCAGCAAAAATTAGAAAAAGTATTGCTGCTATTATAAAAATCAATTTAGACATATTAAAAAATGTACTTGCAGATTCGAATTTTAAGAACAAAAAAGAGATTATTATCAAAAGTATTTATGCGACAGAAATATCGCTTTTAGCTGGGTATAATAGAGAAAAAAAATACCTAAAAGGTTTGAGATTATTCATTAAGATGATAATTAGGAAAGAAAATAAATGGAAAACTGGAAAATTTTATACGTTTTCACTTTTTAAATCTTTAATACAAAATTTAAATATATTGTAATGCTAACCCTTGTTTTAACTAATCGAAATCGTGATTTACGTATTTTAAAAAACTGCCTTAAATCATTAATGCAGCAAAGCGATCAGAACTTTTGCTGTTTTTTAGTTGATTATGGAAGTGAATTAAATTATTTAAGTGAACTAAAGGAATTATTATTGCAATTTCCAAAAATAAGATTTACTTCATGTCCAGTCTCTGGACAGTTATGGAATAAGTCCAGAGCTATAAATCTTGCTTTGCAACAAACTACAACTCCATACTTTTTGGTAGGTGATATTGATCTTATTTTTAGTCCTCAATTTATTCAAAAATGTTCAGGTTTAATGAAAGCAAATGAGGTTCATTATTTTCAATATGGATTTTTATCGAAACAAGAGTCATTATTAAATAAAGAATTTAACGATTATCAAGTTGATTTTGCGGGAAATTATGAAGTAACTGGCACAACTGCATTTCCAACAGAAATTTTAAAAAAATTAAATGGTTATGATGAGTTTTATCATGGATGGGGAGGAGAAGACACTGACATTCATATTAGAATGAGGAATGCTGGTTTGTCAGTTTTATTTTATGATCAAGAAATTTTGGTAAAGCATCAATGGCATCCAAAAGCATACAGAAGCAAGGAAAGTAAGCATCCTTTTCACAGTCAGTTAGAACGTATAAATCATAATTATATGTATCAGACCCAAAAAGGAAAACGTACAATTGCGAACAATAAATTAGGTTTTGGAAAAGCTCCTATAGCTCAAGAATATGAAAAACTGAATCAAAAAACAGAATTTAATTTTTATATCAATAATTCACAAATTGCTTTTGAAGGTCTTTTGGCTCAAATGGCTAATTTTGCGGGAGAAACAATTCAAATTCAAATTACTAACGCACCTTTTGTTGTATTACTAAAAAATAGAATTAAGCATTTTTTAAATAAAAAATATTTGTCATTTCTTTCAATGGAAGATATTAATAACAGCATTTTGCTGGAAATTATTAAAGGTTACCGAAATAACCCATATAAATATACTTTTGATCGTAAGAAAAACATTATTATCCTAACTATTAGATTGTAATCATGAAAATTTTAATGGTTTCAATGCCAACTTTACATTTCTTCAGATGGACAAGTCAGCTTCAGGATTCTGGTCATGAAGTCTATTGGTTTGATATTTCGGGAATGAGCATTAAAGTTGATCGATTAGCTTGGGTAAATCAAAAAATTGACTGGAAACTAAAATATCATTATCCTGGTCGAATTTTTATGAAAAACCGATTTCCTATTATTTATAAAAATATTCAAAAATTTAATGAGCGTGAAACCGCAACTGTTTTTGAAAAGTATCTAAATGAAATAAAACCGGACATAGTACACAGTTTTGCATTATATGTTTCTTGTACTCCTATTTTCGATGTTATGAAAAAGTATCAACACCAAAAATGGATATACTCATCATGGGGAAGTGACTTGTTTTACTTTCAGAACAAATCAAAATACTTAGAAGATATAAAAAAGGTTTTGCCTAGAATTAATTACTTATTTACTGATTGTAAAAGGGATCTAGAAATTGCAAAAAAATATGGTTTTGAGGGTAGGTTTCTGGGGGTTTTTCCAGGAGGCGGTGGTTTTGATCTTAATGAAATTGAAAGATATAAAATACCTTTTGAACAACGAAAAATTATTTTAGTAAAAGGATTTCAAGGCCGTTCTGGAAGAGCAATTAACATTCTTAGAGCGATTGAAAAATTAAAAATTGAACTAAGTAATTTTGAAGTTGTTATTTTCGGTGCAGATATCGAATTAAGCGATTATTTCTATGCATCAGATTTAAGTGTCTGGAAAAATATAACAATTTTTAGGAAAATTTCGCACTCAGAGGTTCTTGAATTAATGGGGAAATCTCTTATTTATATTGGTAATAGTAATTCTGACGGAATTCCGAACACCTTATTAGAAGCAATTTGTTTAGGTTGTTTTCCAATTCAATCAAATCCAGGAGGAGCAACGGCAGAAGTTATTCAGCATCAAAAAAATGGTTTGTTAATAGAAGATTGTGAAAACAGTGAAGAAATTAAAAATTTAATTTTAAAAAGTTTTTCTTTGCTCAATAATAGTAAAATTGACGCTTCAGAATACGATTTTGAACACATTAAAAAGATAGTTAATCAAAAATACAATTTAGTGGATGACACAAAATAAAATCAAATTATTTAAAGTTTCTAATTTTAGTTACACACCGTTTAATAATTTTAATCCAGGAGATTTAGATTATTTAAAAGCGTACAATATTGAAATTGTAAATTCTTCAAAAGAAGCAGACATAATTATCTCGCAAAATTTCAAACACATAAAAAAGCATTTTTGGAAATTCATATTAGGAAAAAAATTTCTTGTTTGGACATTAGAACCTCGTTTTGACACTCATTTTCTTTCTACAAAAAAATATTTTTTTGGATTGTTTAAATGTCATTTCATGAATATTTATACACAGGATGTTTTTGTTTCTAATTTGACATTTCATGCTGGAATGATGAGTACAAGACTAGAGCCAATAAGTGAAGATTTTCAATTAAGTTCAAAACAAATTGTTGCTTTAATGTCTTGCTATAAAGGATTAAATTCGGATAAACTCATTTATAACAATCAAAATATTGATTTAATAGCAGCAAGAACAGAAATAGCATTAGAAGGAAATAAATTAGGTAGATTAGACGTATATGGAAAAGGCTGGCCAGAAGGGGTATCCAAAGAAGATTCGAGAGAAGGGGACTGGCCGACAAGAAAGAAAGAAATTTTAAAACCATATAACTTTAATTTATGTTTTGAAAATACAGCTTCACCAAATTATATGACAGAAAAAATATGGGGGAGTATTCAAGATTACTGCCTTCCCATTTATTATGGAAAAAACACAAATGCATATGATTTATTCCCTAAAGACAGTTTCTTAGATTATTCAAATTTTAAAAATCCAATAGAATTATTTGACTATATTGACAAAATGGATAGCAAGGAATATATATCAAGAATGAACAAATGTATTGCTGTTTATAATTCAATTAATGAAAAAGGATCCGCTTTTGTGAAGGAAGAAAGAATAAAAATGCTTGATAAAATTGTTCAAAAATTAAATACTATTTAATCAATTTTTAGAATTTTATTCAATCTAAGCAATTATATATTAATAGTAAAAATATAAAAAATGAAAAAAACTGCCATAATTCCGTTAAGAAAAGGGTCCAAAGGAATTCCAGGGAAAAACAAAAAAAAGATGCTGGGACGTCCTCTTTTTTCTTGGGTTTTAGGAGAAGCTATTTTTTCAGAACTGGATGAGGTATACGTTTTTACAGATGACCAAGAGATTATAGATTATATTAAAAGAGAATATTCTTGGTCTCCAAAAGTAAAAACGCTTTTGAGAAATGATGAAAATGCATCCGACACTTCATCAACAGAAAATGCGATGCTGGAATTTGCTGCATTGATACAAAATGACTTTGATATTTTGTGTCTATTGCAAGCAACTTCTCCAATGACAAATGCTCAAGATATCAATGCAGCATTAAACGAAATTCTTATTAATAAAAAAGATTCGGCCTTGACTGTTGTAAATACGCATCGTTTTATATGGAATTCTGATGGGACTCCAAGTAATTATGATGTTTTTAAAAGGCCAAGACGCCAGGATTTTGAAGGTCTTTTAATAGAAAATGGAGCAGTATATGCTACTACTAAAGCAGCATTTTTAAAATCAAAAAACAGAATAAGCGATTCTATCGGATTAGTAAAAATGCCAGAAGAATCTTTGGTAGAAATTGATAGTTTATCAGATTGGGAAATCGTTGAAAAATTATTAGCAGACCGCCAGAAAAGAAATAAGGTACATCAACGTATTGATTATTTGGTTTTAGATGTCGATGGGGTTTTTACAGACGGATGTGTTTATTATGATAAAGAAGGTGAATTAGCCAAAAAATTTGATATGCGTGACGGAATGGGCTTAGAAATTCTTCGTCAAAATCAGGTTGAAGTTGTAGTAATGACTTCTGAAAACTCGGAGTTGGTGGCTCAAAGAATGAAGAAATTGCAGATCAAAGAAACTTTTTTGGGGGTCAAAGATAAATTTTCTTTATTAACACATTTTCTTTCAGAGAGAAATAGTAGTTTTGGCGCCGTTGCGTACATAGGTGATGACGTAAACGATTTGGCTAATATATGCAGTGTTGGCTGGTCTTTTACACCATCTGATGCAACAGATATTGTCAAAGCTAACGCAGATTATGTACTGACTTATGCATCTGGAGAAGGGGCAATAAGGGAAACTTGTGAAATTTTACTAAAGTATAATAAACGATATGAAAGAATTTAAAAAACCGTATGTAATCGCTGAAATTGGATGTAATCATAAGGGTGAAATGGCAATAGCCAAAGAATTAATCAAAATTGCTAAAATTTTCGGAAATGCGGACGCTGTAAAATTCCAAAAACGTAATAATAGAGAACTTCTTACTGAAGAACAATATGATGCCCCACACCCAAATGCTTCTAATTCTTATGGAGATACTTATGGAGCACATAGAGAATTTTTAGAATTTGACGTGAATCAACATGCAGAATTAAAAGCATATTGCGAAGAAATTGGTATTACTTACTCAACTTCGGTATGGGATACTACATCGGCAAAAGAAATCGCTTCTTTGAATCCAGAGTTTATTAAAATTCCTTCGGCGTGCAATAATAATTATGAAATGTTGAAATGGCTTTGTGATAATTACCGAGGAGAGATTCATATCTCAACAGGAATGACTACCAAAAGTGAAGCAGATGTCTTAGTTGACTTTTTTACCGAAAATGGACGAAATAAAGATTTAGTGTTGTACAATTGTACTTCTGGCTACCCAGTTCCTTTTGAAGATGTTTGTCTTCTGGATATCAACTTACTTAGAGATAAGTACGAACACAAAGTAAAACACATTGGTTTTTCTGGCCACCATTTAGGTATCGCGGTTGATATTGCTGCTTTTACTTTAGGAGCTAATATTATCGAAAGACATTATACACTTGACAGAACTTGGAAAGGTACTGATCATGCAGCTTCTCTTGAACCAATGGGACTTAGAAAATTAACCCGTGATCTTGATGCTGTATACCAAGCATTGACATATAAAACAGCTGATATTTTACCAATTGAACAAGTTCAGAGAGATAAACTGAAAAATAAAAAGGTATAAATCGTATGTTTTTTTCAAACAAAATCAGACTTTTTTGGTGGAATGAAAAGATAATTCAAGGCAAATCCAAAGAAAATTATGGTGATGTTCTTGGCAAATATCTTATTGAAAAAATTTCTGGAAAAAGAGTTGTATTTGCCTGGCCAAAAAAGTTTTCGATACTAGATTTTATAGCTCCTATTTATGTTACTATTGGAAGTATTTTAGGAAATGTCAACCATAAATGCATTGTCTGGGGAAGTGGGATTATAGATAGAAAAATAAAAATAAAAAAAGCCATTTTTCTAGCTGTTAGAGGGCCACAGACAAGAAAATACCTCATAGATCTTGGGTATGATGTACCAGAGGTCTATGGAGATCCGGCGTTATTACTACCAAGGTATTTTAACGCTAAAATCCAAAAAAAATATAAATTTGGTTTTGTGCCTCATTATAATGATTATAAACAAGTACAAGAGTGGTTTAAGAATAATCCAGAAGTACTGCTTATCGATATGATGACCAATGATATTGAATCAAAAACGGTTGAATTTCTGCAGTGCGAAAAAATTGTCTCATCTTCTCTTCATGGAATTATTGTTGCGCATGCTTACGCTATTCCAGCCGTTTGGCAAAAGTTCTCAGATAAGGTTTTTGGAGATGATATAAAATACCAGGATTATATGGAATCTGTTGAAATTCCTTTTTATAAGCCAGAAATAAGAACTGAAGTTTATTCTTTAGAGGATATGAATATGCTTTTTGATTCATTACCAAACCTTCCTCAAAAACAAAAAATAGATGAGTTATGTAATGGACTAATGAAAGTTTGTCCTTTTAAATAAATGCTGTTTCTCAAATCGTTTTTTGAATGATTTTTATTTTTAATGAAAAAGAACATTTTTATTTTTTTACCAGACGGAGTAGGACTTCGTAATTTTGCCTTAACTTCTTTCAAAGAAATTGGTGAGAAGAATGGTTTTGATATCACGTATTGGAACAACACACCATTTGCTATTGAAGAGAAATTAGGTTTTAAGGAATTAAAGCTTCAGGAAAAGTCAGTGCATCCTTTGACTTTAGTTTATAGTCGTGCACGTAAAAGAATGGAGCTGAATTTTTTTGATAAGAAATTTAATGAAGTAGTTTATAACACTTACAATTTTCCACAATCTTATAAAGGGATAAATAATGCTGTAAAAAGTATAATGGTTGATGTTCTGACAACTTTTGGTTCTAATGAAAAAGGTATAAAGTTTGTCCGTGAGCAGATAAAAAAAGGAGAACGTACAACTAGTAAATATAAGGAAAGCAAAAAACAGTTGGAAGAAAACAAACCTGATTTTGTATTCTGTACCAATCAGCGTCCAACTCAAGCAATTGCTTCTATTTTGGCTGCACAGGATTTAGGAATTCCAACAGGTACTTTTATTTTTTCATGGGATAATCTTCCAAAAGCAACAACTTTAGTAGAAACAGATTACTATTTTGTGTGGAGTGAGCACATGAAAAAAGAGGTTTTAATGTACTGTCCGTATGTAAAAGAGGAACAAATTTTTGTTACCGGAACTCCTCAATTTGAAAGCCATTTTGATAAAACTCTTTTACAATCAAAAGAAGAGTTTTTTGCAGCACATAATCTAGATCTTAATACAAAATACATTTGCTATTCTGGAGATGATATTGTGACTTCTCCTTTAGATCAATATTATTTAGAAGATTTAGCATTATCGGTAAGAGAGTTAAACCAAAACGGATATTCTTTAGGCATCATTTATAGAAAATGTCCTGTCGATTTTACAGATCGTTACGATGAGGTTTTAAATAAATATAAGGATATAATTGTAAACATAAATCCATTATGGAGCCCTGTTGGGCAAAGCTGGAATGAGATTATGCCAACAAAAGAAGATTTTGCACTACAGACAAATATTTGTGAATACACAGAATTTGTGGGAAACATTGCTTCCTCTATGGTATTTGATTTTTCTGCACACAATAAATCTTGCCTCTTTTTTGATTATGAACAGCCACAATTAAAAAAGGGAATTCGTGATATTGGACAAAACTACAAATACATACATTTTAGATCACAACCCTCCGAAGAAGCTGCTTTGTGGGTCAGAAATAAAAAGGATTTAACAGCTATTATTAAAGACATTATTGACGGAAAAACTTCAAGCGTAAAAGAGAGTAAGAAATGGTTTGAAATTATCGTTGGACCAAACCCGACTCAGGCATCTGAAAAAATTTGGGCAAGTTTAAACAGCATTTTAAAAAAGTAATTATTTATGTTCTTTAATTCGCTGGCTTTTGCCGTTTTTTTACCAATAGTCTTTTTCTTGTATTGGTTTGTCTTCAATAAAACGAAAAATACACAAAATGCTTTATTAATTGTAGCAAGTTATTATTTCTATTCTTGCTGGGATTGGAGATTTTTATTCTTATTGGTTTTCTCTACATTTCTAGATTATTTTACAGGAATTCAAATCGAAAAGAGTAACTCCAAAAAAGGTAGAAAGTTTTGGTTCTGGCTTAGTATTTCAGTAAACTTAGGCTTTTTAGGAATTTTTAAATACTATAATTTCTTTGCATCATCATTTGCAGAAATGTTCACTTCTTTTGGATTTAAAGTAAGTCCATTTTTGCTAAATGTTATTCTTCCAGTAGGAATTTCATTCTATACCTTCCATGGATTATCTTATGTAATTGATATTTATTATGAAAGAATAAAAGCAGAATACAACTTTATTGATTATTCTCTTTTTGTAAGCTACTTTCCACTTTTAGTTGCAGGACCAATAGAAAGAGCAACACATTTACTGCCGGAACTAAAAGAAAAACGCGAATTTAATCTTGAAAAAGCAAAAGAAGGAGTTTATCAAATTGTTTGGGGATTAGTGAAAAAAGTCGTCATTGCAGATACTTGTGCTGTATATGCAAATGCTATTTTTGATCATTATCCATCTATGAATTCTTTTTCATTAATTATGGGAGCAATTTATTTTGCTTTTCAGATTTATGGCGATTTTTCGGGTTACTCAGATATAGCGCTTGGAGTTTCTAAATTATTTGGTTTAGATTTATTGCGAAACTTCAATTACCCCTATTTTTCAAGAGATATAGCCGAGTTTTGGCGTCGTTGGCATATTTCGCTTTCATCTTGGTTTAGAGATTACTTATATATTCCGTTAGGAGGAAGCAAAGGCGGACTTTGGATGAAAATTAGAAATACATTCATCATTTTTATTGTCAGCGGATTTTGGCATGGTGCCAATTGGACATACATAGTTTGGGGATTTATAAATGCTGTTTATTTCCTTCCATTATTACTTTCAAATAGTAATAGAAACAATATGGATTCCATAATTTTAAAATGGAATCTAGATTCTGTGAAAGTATTGTTTAGTATTCTAACCACATTTTTATTGACCTGTATTGCTTGGGTGTTTTTTAGAGCAAGAACTATTATAGATGCAGTTTTGTATTTAAAAAGAATATTCACAAATGGCGAGTTTAGCCCTCAATATTTAGATAACGAACGATATAATTATGAATTACTATTGATGATTGGTCTGTTTGTTTTGGTAGAATGGAATAATAAAACTAAAGTAGAACCAATTTCAGGAAAAAGAAGTTGGCTAAAAATGGCACTGGCGATTATGGCAATTATTGCTTTCGGAACTTATTCTGATTATAAAGAATTTATTTATTTCCAGTTTTAATGAAGAAGTTTTTATCATACATATTAGGAATTTTTCTTTTAACAGTTCTGATTGCAGTTCTTTTGGACGGATTGTATACTTATGTTTTTATGCAATCAAAAAATCGTGGAAAAATAGAAACTGTTTTTAATTCTACAGCAAAGAAATACGACGTAGTAATTTTAGGTTCTTCAAGAGCCAACAATCACTTTGTTTCGCAAATGTTTGAAGATAAAGGATTAAAAACGTTTAATTACGGAATGAGTGGAGGACACCTATTTGAAGCATCTTTAATGTTAAAATTGATGATAGAAAGAAAATATAAAATCAAAAATATAATTCTTGAAGCCGATTTAAATCTTTCAAATGACCAAGAATCTGAAGGAGTTGCAACAAAATTTATGCCTTATATTCATTGCTCAAAAGTTATAAAAGATCATTTTGCGACAGAAGAAAACTTTAACGAATTGTATTATATCCCTTTTTACAGATATGTAAAGTTTGATTCTAAAATTGGTTTTAGAGAAGTTTACAAAATAGAAGTAAATGAAAAAACAAATGCTTTGGATAACTTAGGATATTATCCATTGGATAAACACAAAAATGGCAATATGAAAAACAATATTGTCAATTTAAATCCTTTGCCACACAATAAATATTACGAAGAAATAAAAAATATCTGTAAAAAAAATAATATCAATTTTATTTCTGTTATGACGCCAATGTGTGAAAATGTAGTTGGAATGAATTACTTTGATAAAGTGAAAAAACTATATCCAGAAATTCACAATTACGAAAATATAGTTGTAGAGGATAAATACTTTTCTTCGTGTGGGCATATGACAAATGAAGGAGCACGATTATTTACGGCCAGAATTATTAAAGATTTTTTTGAGAAATAATTAATATATGGAAATGAAGAACTTTTTTATTTTATGTATTAAAAATTTTAGCACTAACTCTTGTATTGACGTTTCTAATTGACAAAGTTTATTCATATGCTTATTTGCAATCAAATAAAAGAAGTGAAAATTAGCTTTATCTATAATTCGCCACCAACAAATTATAATGTTGTAATGTTGGACTCGTCTAGAGCAAATAATCATTTCATGACAAAAATGTTTACAGATAAAGGGCTAAAAACATTTAATTTCGGAATGTAAGGCTCAAAGCTATTTGAATCTGACTTGGTTCTGAAATTGCTTTTAGAAGGGATAAAATCAAGAATGTAATAATTGATGTTGATGTCATACTAAAATCTGAAAATAAATCAGATGGAACTTTTTTAAAATTTTCGCCCTATTTTAATGAATCTTATGCAATTAGGGAACATTTTAAGAATTGGATGATTTTAATAGTTTTTATTATATCCCTTTTATAATAAAAAGATCTGTAAAGTGAATAATATAAATCTCATTGCAATTATGACACCTATGTGTGAAAAGGCTATAGTTAAAGATTACTTCAAAAAAGTTAATCAGCTGTATCCTGAAATTTACAATTATGAGAACAATGTGACTGAAGCTAAATATTTTTCGTCATGCAGTCACATGAATGATATGGGAGCGAAAGTTTTTACAGCAAAAAAATTAAACGATTCTTTTTGTTATGAATGTAATTAAGTTAGAAAAGTTAGATTACATTGATGTTATTAGAGGTATAGCTATTTTAATGGTAGTAATTACCCATACCGCTCAGCAGGGATTGTTTAAATTGCCTCATCTGTTATCTGTATTTCTAAGTTTTGGAGCTAGAGGTGTACAGCTTTTCTTTATTGCCAGTGCTTTTACTTTGTTTCGATCATATAAAAAAAGAAGTAAAATTGAAAGTAGTTCAGTTAAAAACTTCTTCATCAGAAGATTTTTTAGAATTGCGCCAATTTATTATTTAGGCATTATATATTATATATTTAGGATAATGTACAATCTTCCTTATTGGCAGGCAAGTCAACCTAATATTACAATTGGCAATGTGATTTCTAATTTTTTTTATTGTCATGGCTTAAGCCCTTATTGGATTAATAGTCTTGTTCCAGGTGGGTGGTCCATAACAGTCGAAATGTTTTTTTATATTCTTTTTCCTTTCTTGTTTAAAAGAATAGAAAATATAAATTCTGGGGTTATATTTTTAAACTTTACTTTATTAGCTAAATTGGTTTTACAAGAGTTTTTTCAGTATGGAAATTTTATTCCAGACACATATTTGTGGAGAGAATTCATTTTTTATTATTTTCCAAGTCAATTACCAATTTTCGCATTAGGTATAATATTATATTTTCTAATTCAAAATCCTGATAATTTAAAATTGGTTAAGACTAAAAATTTTGTATCTTTTTTCATTTTGCTTCCATTGCAAATTGGATCAAAATTCGATTTGCTATATTTAAATCATATAATCTTCGGTCTAATCTTCGTAGTTTTTGCTCTTCTTTTGAGTAAAGGAAAACTTAATTTTTTATCTAAATCATTCATAAGATATATTGGCAAAATAAGTTTTAGTATTTACATAATACATTTTATAGTTATAGCATGGTTAGCTAAGTTTCATTTAATTGATTTCTGTAACGATAGCTTAATTAATTTATTCTTACGATTTATAGTAATCTTGTCCTTTTCAGTCCTTATTTCAACTGTAACTTACCGTTTGATTGAAATCCCGTTTCAGAATTTGGCTAAAAAAATAATTCTAAAGACAGAAAATAATAATTAAAATAAAAAAACTGTTTTTTCAAAAACAATTTAATATGCATATAGCTTTTCTAACCCCCGAATTTCCTCATCCAAAAGTGGCGCATGCTGCCGGAATAGGAACAAGTATAAAAAACCTTACGACTGCTTTACTACAAAAAAATATTAAAGTTACTGTTTTTGTTTATGGTCAGAAAACTCAGGAAATTCTAGAGGAAAATGGCCTCAGCATTCATCTAATCCAGAATAAAAAATATAGATTTTTGGGTTGGTTTTTTCATAGAAAACACATTCAAAACTATATAAATTCAATAATAAAAAAGGAAAAAATTCAATTGTTAGAAGCTCCTGACTGGACAGGAATTACTGCTTTTATGAATTTTCATATTCCTTTAGTAATTCGTTTTCACGGAAGTGATACCTATTTCTGCCATCTAGAAAACAGGCCGCAGAAACGTAAAAACTTTTGGTTTGAAAAAACTGCGGTTGCAAAAGCAAAAGCTTTTATAGCTCCAACAGCATTTGCTGGTAAAGTTTCTAGGGAATTATTTCAAATTAAAGGCAAAGAGATCAAAACCATACATTACGGACTTGAAGTGGAAAAATTTATGAATGAGTCTCCTGAAAATTTTGAAAGAGGAATGATTTTATACATAGGAACCTTAATTCGAAAAAAGGGAGTTTTAGAGCTGCCCGAGATTTTTAACAAAGTACGTCAAGTGTTTCCTGAAGCCAAATTGATTTTAATTGGTGGTGATGCAGCAGATATTTTGACTGGTTCGATCTCTACATGGGATTTGATGAGGCAACAATTTACAGAAGATGATCTCAATAATGTAATATATGCTGGAAAAATTCCGTATCAAGAAGTACAACAGTATATAAAGAAAGCAAACTCCTGTATTTTTCCAACTTATGCGGAAACTTTAGGCATGGTAACTATAGAATCTATGGCAATGCAAAAAGCTGTTGTTAACAGTAGTATGGGATGGGCGGAAGAACTTATTGTAGATCAGCAAAGCGGATTTTTGGTGCATCCTACGAATCATAAATTGTTTGCACAGCGAATAATAGAAATTTTGGAAAACGATTCGATTGCACTTCAAATAGGAAAAGCAGCAAAGGAAAGGGTAAATGAAAAATTTGATATAAGCAACCTGGTTGTAGACAACATACAATTTTACAAGCAGATTATAAATTCAAATAAAAGGTCATGATAATTATTTATCATCACAAAAATAAAGTTGTTGAAGTTGAAAATGATCAAGGCTTCATTAGTTTTCAACAGAAAAATACAACAGAAGTTTTATTTGAGGCAGCCGAGAAATTTGAAAATCACTTTATTATTTGGTGTCACATTGATTTAAAAGACTGCCTAAGTTCTGAAAGCCTTTCGGATATTTTTCATCATAGAAAAATAATGGCCTCTTATAATATAGGAGAAAAATTCTTTTTAAATAATGCTATAGGATATATAGAAGAATCTGTTTTTTTGAATGTTAACAAAAACGTTACCTATCCGACTTGGATGATGAGCTCATGGGTAGGTGGTCTTCATGCTTCTGTTTTAAAAGCTTTAAAAAATGATTTTAGAAAAGCAAAAAGCTTCGATTATTTTTTAGTTTCTTTGGGTAAATTGGCTTCTGTTAGGGGGCTTCTCTGTTATTCGGAACCTCAATTACTCAACAACAAACGAGTATCTTTAATTGAATATAAAGACAACTTTTTTGTTTTATTTCAATTTGTAAAACAGCATTATAAAACAAGGTGGTCGCTTGTGTTATTTTTAAATTTAATTTTATATGAGCGAAAGATTAAATTATTTCCATTACTATATGGACTTTTTTTTAAAAAACGGGAGATTAGAAATGATAGTCTAGATACTATTGAGGTAAATTCTTCTAAGAAAGTCATAGATACAGGAACTATAGATGTCATAATTCCCACGATTGGGAGGAAACAATATCTATATGATGTATTAAAAGATTTAACATTACAGACTCATCTGCCTGTCAATGTAATTATTATTGAACAAAATCCAAATCCAGAAAGTGTTTCCGAGCTTGATTATTTAGTTTCAGAAAGCTGGCCATTTATCATTAAACATACTTTTACACATCAATCGGGTGCTTGTAATGCAAGAAATTTGGCATTATCGCAAGTCGAAAGCGAATGGGTGTTTTTAAATGATGATGACAATAGGTTTGAAGCTAATCTGCTCGAAAATGCACTGAAAAACATTTCGCTATACGGAGCAGAATGTATTACTACTTCCTATCTTCAGAATAATGAAGTTTTTAAGTTTAAAATCATACATCAATCAGGAATTTTCGGCTCAGGTAATAGTTTTTTAAAATCTAAATTTTTAAGTTCTGTTAAATTTAATATGGCTTTAGAATTTGGCTATGGAGAAGATGCTGATTTTGGATTACAGCTTAGAAATGGAGGAAATGATATTATCTATTTTCCAGAATTAAAGATTACGCACTTAAAGGCTCCAATGGGAGGGTTTAGAACTAAGTTTGTTTTTCCGTGGGAAAATGAAGGAGAATTTCCAAAACCTTCACCAACCATAATGTATGTCAAACAGAAATATTTTAGTTTAGAACAGATTTCTGGATATAGAACTTTATTGTTTATTAAAACTCTTAAAGGGAAATCATTATTTAAATGGTTTAATTTTTATACTGAATCTAAACAAAAATGGAATCTTAGTATTAAGTGGAGTAAAAAACTACTTTAATAATGATAAGTAAAATTAAAGTTAGAATAACAAAAACAATATCAAAATGGCTTAAGAAAGTGATTTTGATTGGCTCGCATTCTAGAAAAGGTGTCTGGATAAACGCTGATAGTAAGCCAAAAATAATTATATGTTTTGACGGCAGAATTTCGCATGGCGGTTTGGTTGACAGATTAAAAGGAATCATTTCATTCTATCAAATTGCAAAAATGCTGGATTATGAGTTTAAGATAATTTTTAAACATCCTTTTCAATTGTCATACTTCTTGGAGTCGAATCAAGTTGAATGGGAAGCGATAGAAAAAGATGAAAAATTTTATCTGTTTTCGTCTAAAATTTTATACTTGGTTAATGAATTTGATAAAAATCCCTTAAAAATTATTCGAAAATCTAAGTCAAAAACATTTTTTGTATATAGTAATGTAGACTATTTGCCAGTTTTGTTTCCCGATAAAAGCCGTGATGCATTAAACGAAATTTGGAGAAATAATTATGACGAACTTTTCAAAACATCAAATTATCTTAAAGAACAATTGCGTTTTTTACCGATTACTCCATATATTGTCTTCCATACTCGTTTTACTTCTCTCTTAGGGGATTTTTCAGATACTGTAAGTTTGGTCTTAGACGATGAAGAAAGACAAATTTTACTTCGGAAGGTTTTAAAATCGATTGATGTAGAGGCCTTAATACATCAAGGTAACGAGATTTATGTTTTGTCTGACAGTATTTCTTTTTTAGAAGCAATAAAAGAAAATACGAATTATAAAGTTTTAAAAGGAGCCCCAACTCATATAGAATTAGGACCTAATGACTTAGATTCGCATGCAAAAACCTTTATAGATTTTTATTTTATAATAAACAGCGAAAAGGTTTTTCTAGTCATGCAGGATAAAATGCATAATAGCAATTTTTCAAAATATGCGGCTATAATTGGTAATTCAAATTTTAAAATAATAACCCAATAATATTGGTAAAACGTTTTACAAAATTATAAGATGATTAAAGTATATACTGATCATGAGTATTTAAATGAAGATAATAGGAAAAGAATATTTCCATTGCTTTTCGATATGGTTTACAAACCGAATCCCAAAACGCAGGAACATTTTTGCTTTACACGATCTTTAGAAGACGCGAATGTTGCGATATTTCCAGTTGATATAATTTCTTTTTTACATGGAGATCAAAAAAAATATCTTCAGACATGGATTGATGAAGCTTCAAAATATGAAATTGAAATTTGGGTTTATGCAGCTGGAGATTTTGGTGTAGATTTGCAAGGCAGTAACATTAAAACATTTAGATTTGGAGGATTTGATTCAAAGATGAATACTAATTCTCAAATCATGCCTGCATTTATAAATGATCCCTACGATGAAATCATGACAAACGATTTTTATACATTGCCAAAAAAAACAAAGCCAAATATCGGTTTTGTTGGTAATGCCGACGGCTCAATTTTAAAACTTTTTAAAGAATATTTTCTTTATCTGCGTAGAAACTTTCGAGCGATAAAAGTTGGTAAATTTGAGGATTATCATGGCTTTTACCCGTCTAGTTATAAAAGATACCGTTTTCTTGATAAAATGAGTAAAAGTATTAAACTCGATTGCAATTTTATTCTAAGAAAAAAGTATAGAGCCAAAGAAAAAAATGCGGGTAATAGAAAAGATAGTACTTTAGAATTCTTTACCAATATTCAGAATAATTTATATGTTTTTTGTTTAAGAGGAAATGGTAATTTTTCTATTCGTTTTTATGAAGCTTTAATCATGGGAAGAATTCCTGTTTTAGTAGATACAGATGTGCGTCTTCCGTTTGCCAATACAATTAATTGGAGTAAACATTGTTTGCTGGTTTCAGAAAAAAATCTTTTAGAAAAAATAGTATCTTTTCATAATGCCAAATCTCAAGTAGAACTTGAAGCGATGCAATTTGGAAATAGAAAGTTAATAAAAGAAAAATTAAATAGAATAGATTATTTTATTCAATTCTCAAAACAAATATCAAAAGTAAAATGATTTTTTCTTTAGTTGTCTGCACTTATATGCGTCCTGAACCACTTTTAGAGTTGCTAAAATCGGTTAGCAAACAAAGCTTGTATCCAGATGAAATCTTAATTATCGACGGTTCTCTAAATGATGAAACGGACATCCTTTTGCAAAAAAAAAACTTTGCAAATCTAAAGTATTTTTTAGTTTCGAATGAAAATAGAGGTCTTACGAGACAAAGAAATTTTGGGATCTCTAAGGTGAATCCCAATTCTGAATTTATTTCGTTTGTAGACGACGATACTGTTTTAGAATATGATTATTTTGCTAAAATTGTCGAGACTTTCCAGAATAATCCTGACGTAACAGCAGTTGGAGGAATAGCTGTTAATGAAAACAGATGGCAGCAAAAACAACTACAAACAGTTTATAATCAGAAAAAGTATTATTCTTTTGAAGAACACGTTTATAAAGAGGGATTGCGAAATGTAGTTCGAAATTACTTAGGATTAGCATCAAATTTAGGACCTGGAAAGATGCCTTATTTTTCGCATGGAAGAACCTGTGGATTTCCTCTAAATAATAAGACATATGAAGTTGATTTACTTATCGGAATGTCAATGGCATTTCGAAAAAATGTTTATCAGAATATTCAATTTTCAAAATTCTTTGAGGGATATGGTTTGTATGAAGACGCAGATTATAGTCTAAGAGCATTACAATTCGGTAAAAATGTTATCAACACACAAGTAAAATTAAATCATTTTCATGCGCCGTCAGGCCGGCCAAATCATTACAAATATGGTAAAATGGTTGTTAGAAATGGCTGGTATGTCTGGAGAATTAAGAATGAGAAACCCGTTGTAAAGGATCGATTTAAATGGAATGCAATAGTTATATTGTTAGCCTTTATTCGTCTCACAAACATTTTAACTGAAAAGAATAAGAAAGCTGCTTTTGATGAAAGTCTTGGCAGAATAATTGGCTGGTGGATTTTATTGTTTAATAAACCTAAAATGCAATAATGAAGTTTGGAATAATTACTCATGTTAATCATAATAAAAGAGACAATAAATATTTTGGGTATGGTCCATATGTTCGAGAAATGGATATCTGGCTTAATTATGTTGATGAAGTTTTGATTGCAGCACCATTATTGAATAATAAAATAACGGCAATTGATGCCGCTTATAAACACCAAAAGATCCATTTTGAAAAGGTTCCAGAATTTAATTTTATAGGATTAATAAATGTTTTTTACGCCATGTTTAAAATGCCGGTTGTTTTTTGGAAAATTTTTTTTGTAATGTATCAAGCAGATCATATTCATTTAAGATGTCCAGGAAATATGGGGTTATTGGGGTGTTTGGTTCAAATTCTTTTTCCATGGAAAAAAAAGACTGCCAAATATGCAGGAAATTGGGATCCGAAAAGTAAGCAACCCTGGACGTATAAATTGCAGAAGTATATTTTAAACAACACTTTCTTAACCAAGAATATGCAGGTTTTGGTATATGGCAATTGGGAAAATCAATCCAAAAATATAAAGTCATTTTTTACTGCTACTTATTCTGATGTAGAAAAGCAAGCCATTGACAAATTAGATTTAAAAAACGAATCGAGGTTTATTTTTACTGGAAGTTTAGTAGAAGGTAAAAATCCATTATATGCTTTAAAAGTTATAGATGAACTAAAAAAGAAACAATTTAATGTCATTTTAAATATTTATGGAGAAGGATCAGAAAGAATATCTTTAGAAAATTATATCATAAATAATAAATTGGAAGAAAGTGTTTTTTTACATGGCAACCAAAATATAAATGTTGTAAAAGAAGCTTATAAAGAAAGTCATTTTGTAATTTTGCCCTCAAAAAGCGAGGGCTGGCCCAAAACAATTGCAGAAGGTATGTTTTGGGGATGTGTCCCTATTACAACTAAGATTTCATGTCTTCCTTACATGCTTGATTTTGGAAAAAGAGGCCTTTTACTTAGCATGGATCTGAAAAAGGACGTTAGTGAAATACAAAAAATTATTGAAAATGATGAGCAGTTTTTAAAGGCAAGTACAGCGTCCGTAAAATGGTCTCAGAATTATACGACAGATTTGTTTGAATCTGAAATTAAAAAACTTGTGATTGAATGAGGGTCGTTCAAATTATAGATTCTTTAGAAATTGGCGGAGCAGAAAGAATGGCTGTCAATTATGCAAATGCGCTTTCTAAAAAAATCGATTTTTCTGGGCTGGTTGCAACTCGTGCCGAAGGACTTTTGCTGCATCAATTAGATAAAAATGTTCCTTATCTCTTTTTGAATCGAAGGAAAATAGTCGATCTGAAATCTGTTTTTTTATTAAGAAAATTTATAAAAAAAAATAAGATTGATGTTCTTCACGCTCATAGTTCCTCTTTTTTTATTGCGTCTTTGGTTAAAATTACTTTTCCAAAAATTAAAATTGTTTGGCATGATCATTATGGGAATCGTGCACGCGAATCAAAAAAACACCATAGAATGTTGGTTTTTCTTTCCTTTTTTTTTAGTAAAATTTTTGCAGCTAACCATGAATTAAAAAAGTGGAGCGAATTAAATTTAAACTGTCATAAAGTAGTCTTTGTTCCAAATTTTATAATAAAAGAAACAAATTTTACATTACAAAATACTTATCTGAAAGGGAGTCAGGGAAAAAGAATTATACTTTTAGCAAATTTAAAAAATCCCAAAAACCATTTTAAGATTTTAAAAGCTTTTTTTGATTTAAAATTGCATAAAGACAATTGGAGTCTTCATTTTGCAGGAAGAGATTATTTAGATTTGTATTCTGAAAAATTAAAAGATTTTATAAAAACTAATGACCTCGATGGTCATGTGTTTTTTTACGGAGTTATAAGCGACGTTGATTTTGTCTTATCACAATGTTCTATTGGAGTTTTGGCTTCAGCATACGAAGGTTTTCCAGTTTCACTGATAGAATACGGTTTCTCAAATCTAGCTGTTTTGTCTACAAATTCAGGTTATTGCCAGCAAATTATAGAAGATGGTAAAACCGGGTTGTTGTTTGATCCTGAAAATGAGAATGAACTATTTTCTCAATTTCAAAAAATAACACAAAATGAAGGGTTAAGGTTGATTTTAGCAGAGGAGTTAAAAGGCTCTGTTGTAGGAATGTATAGTGAAAATAATATTCTAGAAGCAGTTCTTGTCGAATATCTTAAAATAATAAGATGAAAAATAATTCAATTTCATATAATTTCCTTATTCTAATTCATGCCTTCATTGCTTTTGCGGTTTTTATTATTCCTTTTTTGTCGAAAATTTATAGTGCTTTAATTCCAATAATTGGTTTTTATATAGTCTATAAAAATCAAAACAAGAATAATGAGGCACTTTTTGTTGCCGCATACTTAATAGGAGTAGAAGTTTTTCTCAGAATGACATATGGCAATTTTAATAATGAATATGTCAAATTTCTCGTTATCTTCTTTATGTTTTATGGAATGATGTACAGCAATTTTTCCAGAGATGCAATCATCTATATAATTTTTCTTGCCTTATTACTGCCAGCTATTTTAATTACTAGCACAACTGCCAATCTATCTATTGATGTAAAAAAGGTTCTTTTCTTTAATCTATCCGGGCCTGTTTGTCTGGCCGTATGTTCTTTGTATATGCTTAAACGGAGAATTCTATTTAAGGATTTGCAGAATATGTTAATTACAATGGGACTTCCTATTATTAGCACTACGGTATATTTGTTTTTATACACACCAAGCATAAAAGATGTTGTAACAGGAACACAGTCAAATTTTGAAACCTCTGGAGGTTTTGGTCCGAATCAGGTTTCGACTATTTTGGGTCTTGGAATTTTTATATTCTTTACGCAATTAATTTTATTTTCGAAAACTAAAAAAGATATTTTTATTAATGGAAGCCTACTTATCTTCATAAGCTATAGAGGTATTGTAACTTTTTCAAGAGGAGGAGTTTTCACTGCAATAGCAATGGTTATTTGTCTTTTTGCGGTTGTTTATTATTTCTCTAATGCTAGAGGGAAGAGCAAATTTATTGTAGTTTTTGCTTTAACGGGTTTAATGTCTATTGCAATATGGACTTACAGTTCCTTACGAACAAATGGACTAATTGAGAAACGATATGCCAATAAAGATGCTCGTGGGAGAGAGAAAAAAGATCGTTTAGGAGGCAGGGAAGAGGTTATGAATGCAGAAATAAATTTGTTTTTGAAAAATCCTATTTTTGGCGTAGGAGCTGGAATGAGTAAATCTGAGCGAGTTGAAGAATTAGGACAGGAAGTAGCTTCACACAGTGAAATTACAAGGCTAGGTGCAGAACATGGAGTATTTGGCATATTTGCATTTTTAATTCTTTTTTTTACACCAATCGTGAGTTATATAAATAACAAGCAGCATTTGTATTTTCTATCATTTTTTATATTTTGGATACTGACTATTAACCATGCGGCAATGCGAATAGCTGCCCCTGCTTTTGTATACGCACTATGCCTACTTTCAGTGCAAATAAAAATTCCCGAAGAAACAGAAAATTAATAGATTAGTTATATTTTTTTGCGATACATTTGCTTTGCCCTAACCAAATTAAAACCTACAAGAGATGTTATCAAAAAAGAAAATGCATTTCGAAATCTCGGAGAGGAAGATCTTACTCCTTTCTTTCGATGCTGTTTTTATTGTATTTGCTTTATATTTATTAAGCGCAATCTTTGATTATCATTATTTCGCCTTTGATTTAAGTAGTTCGCTTAGCATACTTTTACTAGTCAGCTATCTTTTTGTCTTTGGTGTAATATTTGAAATCTATAATCTACAGGTAGCAAGCAATCATCTGCAGATTCTGCAAAATGTCGTTTTTACCGCAACAGCCACTGTTTTGGCTTATTTGTTTACGCCTGTTCTTTCTCCGGTACTGCCCAAACAAAGATTAGTAATTGTAATATTTTATTTTACAATATTAATTACATTATTGCTTTGGCGTTTGTTTTATTGCTATTTCCTAGCCTCTCATCGTTTTTCGCAAAATGTTGTTTTGATTTGTGATCAAAGTGAAGTTGAAAAATTAGTCTTAGGATTGGAAAGCGTTGATCCGCATTACAAAATTATTGGTTTCGTTAATTCCGATTCTGTTGCAGATGAAAATTTAGATTTTCATTATGTAAGCGAAATAAAGAAAGAAGATTTAGAACGTTTCGTCTCTACACATTATGTCTCAGAAATTGTAATTGCTTCTCAGAAAACAGATGGTATCACTTCCGACCTATATCAGCAGCTCCTTCATTTATTAGAAAAAGGATATATCATACGCGAATACACACAAGTTTACGAAAGCAAAACACAGCGAATTCCTGTTCATCACATAGAAAGAGATTTTTATAGATTTTTCCCCTTTAGCAGAAGTAATAGTAATAAACTGTACTTGTCTTTGGTTCGTCTTATCGAACTCATGTTTTCTATTCTGGGGCTTTTAATCAGTCTATTTTTTATTCCGATAATTTTCCTCTGCAATCTATTTGCCAATAAAGGAAGCCTTTTTTACACTCAAGAAAGAGTAGGGAAAAATGGAGTAGTCTTCGAGATTTATAAGTTTAGAACCATGACTGAGAATTCAGAAGCAAATGGAGCTGTTTTTGCGACTCATAATGACAAAAGAGTTACTCCATTTGGTAAATTTATGCGGAAGTCTAGAATTGATGAACTTCCTCAATTTATTAATGTCTTAAAAGGAGATATGGGCGTAATTGGCCCGAGGCCTGAACGTCCTTTTTTTGTTGAGGAAATTGCCGCTGTAATGCCTTTTTATGAAACACGTCACGTAATTAAACCTGGACTTACTGGATGGGCACAGGTTAATTATTCTTATGGAGAATCAATTGACGAAAGTTTGGTTAAACTTCAGTACGATTTGTATTACATCAAACACAGAAGCATATTTCTCGACCTAAGTATTACTTTCAAAACCATTACGACGGTTTTATTCTACAGGGGTCAATAAAAGTTTTAGATTATAATCGGAATTGGTTTTTTGTTGCGGATTGCGGTTCGCACTAAAACCACTCCGCTTGTAATGATCAACGGTAAAGTGATAAAGAAATGTGCCTTATTGATTAAAAATAAAAAGTAAATCACTAACAGGACAAAGTTGATCAGCGAAAATCGATACGTCCATAGTTTGTTTTTGAAAATTGAAAACAAAACTAAAACCAATAAAAGCGGACTAAAAAGCAATACATTATAATTCATCGCCAGCTCTTGGTGGAATGAATAAAATCCCATTATTACAAAGAATATCCCCATTAAGGATAAAATCAAAAAATAGATTTTATCTACTGTTTTGTTTCTAGCAAAGATTACAAAAAGCAGAATAAAGAGATATGTGTAAATGTTATTCCACCAAGATTTCGGTGTTTCTTTCGTAAATTCTAATAGCGTTTTGCTTTTAGCTGCAAGAGGTTTATTCTGGAAAGTGGTTTTATCTAAACTGTTTTTCAATTCAAATGGAAGGAAAATTCTGGTTCCCATTTGATCAACTTTAGTTCCGAAAATAATGCTAGTTCCTAATTGATCATAAAAATGTCCGTCAAAATAAGGAAATAGGATAGAACGATAGGTCTTGTCTGTGTCTCCTTTTTTAGTTATTGCATTTTGATTTAGTGATTTATTTATAACATCAACAACCATCGAGGTGCAATTTTTATCAATAAATTTATAAGTATAATATCTTTCTTCAGAAAATAAAGAATGATTCAGATTGTCAAATATTTTTTGTTTTAAAGGAAGACCAATGAGAAGTTCTTGTTCATAAACACTTCGTTTATCATTGCTATATTCACTTATAAAATCAGAAAAAGGATGAGTAATAATAAAATATTGTAAATCGCCTTTCGCGAATTTGGCAACGAAATTAGGGGTTCTAAAATCAAATGCGCCATAATTATAAACGATATCAATATTATTTGATGGATCAAATACTCGAACAGCGGTATGTCCAAAATAAGAATAAGTCTCATTTCCAAGTCCGCAAGTCAAAATGCTTATTTTGGCGTCTTTAGATAAAGGTAAACTTTGGCTGAAACCAATAAAACTTGCTAAGAATAATAAAATAAAAAGTGCTTTTTTGAACATGACAGTTTTCATGATTTAAAATTTTAAATGTTTTATGGTTTCTAATTATCTAAAGATACCCAAATCTACTTTTAACGAAAAAATATTAGAATATAATGCGGTACTTTGGTTTCCTAAATCAGTCAAAGCGTAATCAATTTGTATGCCTTTATATCTAAATCCCAAACCAATATTAGGCTGAAAATTTACTTTTTCGGTGTTATCCAGCTGCGTTACATTCTGAAAGTTTCCTGCTCCAGCGCGCACAAAAACTAAATCGGTATAACCAAACTCAAACCCTAGAGCTGGGTCTATACTTATAGCTTTTGAAGAAATAATGTCATTTGTCTGTTCAAAACGCATATTTAAGTTAGCTGAGGTCACAAGACTGCATTCGTTATGAAAATCAAATCTTTTTGAAACTCCAAATTGTGCTTTTGGCAATGTTATCTCTGTGCTTTCTGGCAAAGTATTATTTTCTCCCGGAATTGCATTGGCGATTTTTTCATATTCTTCTTCATCAATATTCCAAACGTTGTAAGTTGTAGTGATGTCGCGAAGCATTAAACCAAATTTCCAATCATTTCTTTCAAATTGAAGTCCAATATCAAATCCAAAACCCCACGAATTGACAAATTTTCCAATTACTCTTCGAATTACTTTTGCGTTTACACCGTATTGAAATCCGTCAACAGGCAGTTTTCTTGCATAAGAAAAAGTAAAACCATAATCTGCGGTAGAGAAGAGGCTGATTCTATTATAATCAATATTTCCTTGATTATCGATTAATTGCGTCGTGTCCATAATGTCGTCTACCCCAAAACGAATCATCGAAATTCCCCAAGCACTTCTGTCGTCAATTGGACTTGCGTAACCAATGTAATCGTATTGCGCAATATTGGCAAAGTAGCTGGCATGCATTAAAGCGATTTGATGATCTTCGAGATGCGTCAAACCTGCTGGATTCCAGTAAACTGCATTTACGTCATTTGAAGAGGCAGTTACGGCACTTGCCATTCCAAGAGCAGCAGCATCGACCCCAATATTCATAAATTCATTCGAATATTTTCGAACGGTTTGTGCATACTGAAAAGTACAACTCCAAAAGAATAAAAACACTAAATATTTCTTCAACGTATATGTTTTTGCAGATCGAGGCCTGTTTTAAAAATTTTTATCAAAAATATAATATTTTACTCATCTAATAAGTTCCTTTGCTTAAATATTCCCAAAGTCGCGCTTCGAAATAAAAAACTCTCGAAAAAACTCGTTTTGCATCCAGTTATTATACTAAATTTGTTCTCTGCCATTATCAAATTTTTAAGCTATGAATATCAAAAAGCATATCCCAAATCTAATTACATTAATAAATCTTTTCTGCGGTTGTGTCGCAATTGTTTATGTTTCTCAGAACGATTATTTAATGGCTTTTTATATGGTTTGCTTAGGAATCTTTTTTGATTTCTTTGATGGTTTTTTTGCCAGATTATTTAAAGTGTCAAGTCCGCTTGGGTTGCAGTTGGATTCTTTGGCAGATATGGTAACAAGCGGTGTAACGCCTGGATATGTGATGTACAGCATGTTTACCAACAGCGCACATGAATTAGGATCGCATCCAGCAATTCCGTTTTTAGGATTTATTATCACTTTGGGATCTTGCTATCGTTTGGCTAATTTTAACATCGATACACGTCAGACGGATTCTTTTATCGGATTGCCTACGCCTGCAAACGCTTTGTTTATTTTAAGCCTTCCTTTGGTAATTTCATTTTCAGATTCGTTAATGGTTTTAGAAATTTTAACCAATCAATGGGTTTTATTGGTGATAACGCTGTGTAGTGCTTATATTTTAAATGCTGAAATTCCGTTGTTTGCTTTAAAAATTAAAAAATTTAGTTTTAAAGAAAACGCACTTCAAATTGTATTTTTGATCATTTCTGTACTAATGATTGTGTTGCTTCAATATATGGCAATTCCATTGATTATTGCTTTTTATGTATTGCTGTCGATCATTAATAATCTTTTTTTGAAAAAGTAATTCTGTTTAATGGCAAGAAAAACGACTTATCGTAAAACATATTCAAGAAAACCAGCTGGAAGATCTTTTCTAAGCAGACTTTTTCGAGGACTTTTATTGATTTTTTTCGGACTTTTATTCATTGGGATAATTTATCATTATCGCAAAGGGCTTGCTTATTATTTAGGTTTTAGAACAGAAAAAGTTTTAGAAGAGGATGAGGTTGATAAACATCTTTCTGATGTGCGAAATATTCGAGTTCTCGAAAATCATAAGGGAAAAGTAATTGGAATTGATGTTTCTGAATTTCAAGGAAAGGTAGATTGGGAAGAAGTCGAAATCTTGGACGAAAAATATCCTGTCCAGTTTGTTTTTATCCGTGCAACTGCTGGAAATGATCGTGTAGATAGGCAATTTAAAAGAAATTGGGAAGGTGCAAAAGAGAATAAAATTATGCGTGGCGCCTATCATTATTATCGCCCAAACGAAAATTCTATTGAACAGGCAGATCTATTCATTAAAACAGTAAAATTGCAGAAAGGAGATCTTCCGCCTGTTTTAGATATTGAAAAATTACCTAAAAATCAGCCTTTGGACAGTTTAAAAAAAGGCTTGAAACGTTGGTTGAATAAAGTTGAAAAACATTATCAAGTACGCCCAATAATTTATTCTGGAGAAAGATATTATTCAGATTTTTTAAAAGAAGAATTCGGAGATTATTTGTTCTGGATTGCGAATTATAATTTCTACAGAGAGAAAATTGAAGATGATTGGCTGTTTTGGCAGTTTACAGAAAAAGCTTCTCTGCCAGGAATCAAACATCGCGTTGATGTTAATATTTACAACGGCGATTTAGAACAATTGCATTTTATTACAGTGGAATAATAAAAGCCTTCAGTTTTCAGAGAGTATTTGATAAAACCAAAATAACAATTATTATAAAAGGCAACAGAAGCATTACAGAATACGGATTGGCAAAATTTATAGTATAACCCATCCATTGAATCTTTTTAGGAGGAAGCAATCTTTTGTCTTTTGGGTTATAATAACAGGTATTGAAGAAATACCAATTCTTTGGGTCTTTATGCCAATTATCGTAATCTTCCTGAGTTGGTTTTTCTGATTTCATTTTAAATTAGTTTGCAGTTACGGTCACAGTTTTCAGTTTCTATTGAGACTGTAAACTGAGACTGCGACTGAATACTTTTTTCTAAAATTCCAATTTCTTTTTACGAAGCTCGAAGTTTTGTCCAAGATAAACACGACGAACCATTTCGTCTTCTACCAATTCTTCTGGAACTCCAGCTTTTAGAATTCCTCCTTCAAACATTAGATATGTTTTATCCGTAATGGCTAAAGTTTCCTGAACGTTGTGATCGGTAATTAAGATTCCGATATTTTTATTTTTTAATTGCGCTACAATTCGCTGAATATCTTCAACCGCAACAGGGTCAACTCCAGCAAAAGGTTCGTCCAATAAAATAAATTTAGGGTCAGTTGCCAATGCACGCGCGATTTCGGTACGACGACGCTCGCCTCCAGAAAGCAAATCGCCTCGGTTTGTGCGAATATGTTCTAAGCTGAATTCTTCAATTAAGCTTTCCATTTTAGCAATTTGAGCTTCTTTAGAAAGTTTCGTTAATTGTAAAACGCTCAAGATATTGTCTTCAATACTTAATTTTCTAAAAACAGAAGCTTCTTGTGCCAAATAACCAATTCCCTGTTGAGCACGTTTGTACATTGGGTAGTCGGTAATATTTAAATCATCAAGAAAAATATTTCCTTGATTTGGTTTTACCAATCCTACAATCATATAGAATGACGTTGTTTTTCCAGCTCCATTTGGCCCTAAAAGCCCCACAATTTCTCCTTGATTTACTTCAACAGAAATTCCTTTTACAACACTACGTCCTTTATAGGTTTTGATTAAATTATCGGCTCTTAGCTTCATTTTTTTAATTAGATAATATCTTAATTAGATAATGTGTCAATTTGATAATGAGATAATTATTATCTCTGTTGGCAAAATAAGATAAAATAAATTAATCAATTAAACGAATTAACATATCGTATGAAAATTATCTAATTGACTAATTATCTTTATTCTCTAATTATTTGCCCTGCTCTTCAAGTGCTTCCCAGAATTCGTAAGCTCTTCTTAAATGAGGAATAACAATTGTTCCTCCAACAAGAGTGGCAATTCCCATTGCTTCCATCATTTCTTCTTTAGAAACACCTTCTTTATAGCTTGTTTCTAAATGGTATTTTACACAGTCGTCACATCTTAAAACTGTAGAGGCTACCAAACCTAAAAGTTCTTTCGTTTTTACGTCAAGAGCACCTTCTGCGTATGCATTAGTGTCAAGATTAAAAATTCGCTTTACAATTTTGTTGTTGTCAGCAAGCAGTTTTTCGTTCATTCTAGAACGATAGTCGTTAAATTCTTGAACTATATCAGACATTTTCTTTTAATTTATTTTTATAGACAATCTTCGAAATTAGGATACTAACCTCGTAAATAATTAACATTGGAATTGCAACAATAGTCTGGCTCACAACATCAGGTGGTGTTACAATAGCAGCGATGATCAAAATCAATATTACAGCGTATTTCCAATATTTTCTTAAGAATTCAGGAGTAACTAATCCTAGTTTTGTTAAGAAATAAATGGCAATTGGGAGTTCAAAAAAGATGGCACTTCCCAAAATACTTGTTTTTACCATTCCCATATAAGATTCCAGCGTGAATTGGTTTTTTACGACATCACTTACAGAGAATGTTGCAACGAAGTTTATCGACATCGGAATTACAACAAAATACCCAAATAATACTCCTAAAAAGAAAAGTAAAGAAGAAACAAAGATGAATAATTTTGCATTTTTTCTTTCTTTCTCATAAAGTGCTGGGCTGATAAACTTCCAGATTTCCCACAATATGTAAGGGAAACTCAAAATAAAACCTGCTAGAAGGCACATCCAAACAAAGATGTTTACTTGGCCTTCCATTTCGGTATTCTGAATAATGAAATTCAGTTCTGTAATACAGATGCTGTCAGCAAATCCTAATGAATGAGATAAGTCACAAAACCAAACATACGTAAAGAATGTTGGTCTAATTGGACCCAAAATAATTTGATCAAATAAATAATCACTAATAAAATAAGTAACAATTGCCATTATAATTGTTGCAAGTGTACTTCTAACCAATAACCATCTTAATTCCTCAAGATGATCTAAAAATGACATCTCGCCAAGATTTTTCTTTGCCATTATACGATTCCTTCTTTTAAAATGTCATGTAAATGTAAAACTCCTTTGTATTCTCCATTATCCGCAACAATCAATTGTGTGATTGAAAAGTCTTCTAGAATATTTAAAGCATCCACAGCCATAGTTTCAGACGAAACTACTTTTGGATTTTTTGACATAATATCTTTTGCGGTTAAATCTGCAATAGTATCTACGTCGTTTAGCATTCTTCGGATGTCTCCATCGGTAATAATTCCAACAATTTTATTGTCTTCAATTACTGCAGTAACTCCTAATCTTTTTTCAGAGATTTCGAAAATTGTTTTTTTGATAGAAGTGTCCGGAGTAACAGCTGGTTTTAATGAATGCTCGATCATATCTTTTACGCGAAGCAGTAATTTTTTTCCTAAAGCACCTCCAGGATGATAAACCGCAAAATCTTCTGGTTTGAAATCACGCATTTCCATTAAACAAACTGCTAAAGCGTCACCCATTACAAGTTGAGCAGTAGTACTATTTGTTGGAGCTAAATTGATAGGGCAAGCTTCTGTGTCAACAGTTGTATTTAAAACCAAATCAGAGCCTTTTGCTAAGAATGAAGTTGTGTTTCCTGTAATGGCAATCAAAGTATTTCCGAATCTTTTTAATAAAGGTACGAGGACTTTAATTTCTGGACTATTCCCGCTTTTAGAAATACAAATAATAACATCATCGTTTTGTATCATTCCTAAATCTCCGTGGATAGCTTCTGCGGCGTGCAAAAACATAGAAGGGGTTCCAGTTGAGTTAAAAGTGGCTACCATTTTTTGAGCAATAATGGCGCTTTTTCCAATTCCTGTAACGATTAGACGTCCTTTAGATTCGTATATGCGTTGGACAGCTTCGTAAAAATTTTCGTCCAAAAAATCAATTAGTTTTGTAATTGCTTCACTTTCAGAGAGTATTGTTTTCTTGGCGATCGCCAATATATTTTCTTTTGTGATCAAAACAGAATATTTAAAATTTGTATGTATAAAAGAAAGTTGTATCTTTATGTGTTGCAAATTTATACAAAATACCATTAATATAGAGAATGAATTCAAATGAAATTGAAATACATAAAGAATTAAAGAAGTATTTCGGCTTTAGCCAATTTAAAGGCTTGCAGGAGCAAGTCATTACGAGCATTTTAGACGGAAAGAATACATTCGTAATTATGCCGACCGGTGGAGGAAAGTCTCTTTGCTACCAATTACCGGCTTTAATTCAAGAAGGAACAGCAATTGTTGTTTCTCCATTAATTGCTTTGATGAAAAATCAGGTTGATGCAATTCGAAGCCTTTCGTCTGAAAATGGAATTGCACATGTATTAAACTCCTCTCTAACTAAAACAGAAATTGCTCAGGTTAAAAAAGATATTACATCTGGATTGACCAAACTTTTGTATGTCGCCCCTGAATCATTAACAAAAGAAGAATATGTTGCTTTTTTACAAAGCGTGCCTATTTCTTTTGTGGCCATTGATGAGGCGCACTGTATCTCAGAATGGGGACATGATTTTAGGCCAGAGTATAGAAATCTGCGAAATATAATTAAGCAGCTGGGTAAAGTGCCAATTATTGGACTTACCGCAACCGCAACACCAAAGGTTCAGGAAGATATTCTGAAAAACCTTGACATGGCCGATGCCAATACTTTTAAAGCATCGTTCAACAGACCGAACTTGTATTATGAAGTTCGTACCAAAACAAAAAATATTGAGTCGGATATTATTCGATTTATCAAACAGCATAAAGGCAAATCTGGAATTATTTACTGCTTAAGCCGTAAAAAAGTAGAATCGATTGCCGAAGTTTTACAAGTAAACGGAATCAGTGCTGTTCCTTATCATGCAGGTTTAGATGCCAAAACCCGCGCCAAACATCAAGATATGTTTTTGATGGAAGATGTTGATGTCGTTGTAGCAACAATAGCTTTCGGAATGGGAATCGATAAACCAGACGTTCGTTTTGTAATTCACCATGATATTCCGAAATCTCTTGAAAGTTATTACCAAGAAACCGGTCGCGCAGGACGTGACGGTGGAGAAGGGCATTGTCTAGCGTATTACTCTTATAAAGATGTAGAAAAGCTAGAGAAATTTATGTCTGGAAAACCAGTTGCCGAACAAGAAATTGGTTTTGCACTTTTGCAAGAAGTGGTGGCTTACGCCGAAACTTCAATGTCGCGTAGAAAATTCCTTCTTCATTATTTCGGTGAAGAATTTGACAGTGAAACTGGCGAAGGAGCCGATATGGACGACAATGTTCGCAACCCGAAACATAAAGTTGAAGCCAAAGATCAAGTAGTTAAATTGCTTGAAATTGTTCGCGATACCAAACATATTTACAAATCAAAAGAAATTGTATTTACTTTAATTGGCCGTATCAATGCGGTTATTAAAGCGCATAAAACAGATACACAGCCTTATTTTGGTTCTGGTTCAGACCACGACGAAAAATACTGGATGGCATTGTTGAGACAAGTTTTGGTAACAGGACTTTTGTCAAAAGACATTGAGACTTACGGTGTAATAAAAATTACAAAGGAAGGTTTAGATTTTATCAAAAAGCCAGTTTCGTTTATGATGTCTGAAGATCATGAATATACCGAAGCCGATGATGAAACTATTGTCACAGGAGGCAAATCTTCTGGAACAGCAGACGAAGTTTTAACTGGAATGCTTCGCGAACTTCGTAAAAAAGTAGCTAAAAAACTTGGAGTTCCTCCATTCGTAGTTTTCCAAGATCCTTCAATCGAAGATATGGCTTTAAAATATCCGATAACAATTCAGGAATTATATAATATTCATGGTGTTGGTGAAGGAAAAGCTAAAAAATATGGAAGCGAATTCGTAGCTTTAATTAGCCGATATGTTGAGGATAATGATATTATTCGTCCAGACGATTTAGTTGTTAAATCTACAGGAGTAAATTCTGCTAACAAATTATACATCATTCAGAATATTGATAGAAAACTTCCATTAAGTGATATTGCTTCCGCGAAAGGTTTAACGATGGATGCTTTGATCAAAGAAATGGAACAGATTGTTTATTCTGGAACAAAACTGAACATCAAATATTGGTTAGATGATATCTTGGACGACGATCAACAGGAAGAAATTCATGATTATTTCATGGAATCTGAATCTGATAAAATCGAAGACGCACTAAAAGAATTTGATGGCGATTACGATATTGATGAATTGCGTTTAATGCGTATAAAGTTTATTAGCGAGGTAGCGAATTAAAAAGTTTACAGTCGCAGTTTACGGTCTCAGTAAACTGCGACTTAAAATTAGTCTCAGTGCAAAACTGTAAACTGTGACCGAAAACTGAAAACTACTCGTAGAGTTCCCCACGATGTGGTTTCAAAGCATCTCTTACTTGAATCATATTTTCGTCTGTTACAACCATAAAAGCAATGGCGTACATTTCGTCTATGACTTTATATCCCGTAATATTTAAGGGCAATTTTTCTATTGCGATATATTCTTTTAAATGAATTTCGTGGTGTTCAGCAGTTTTAGCTGAAGCTGGTCCGCGGAAATCCCAGATTAGTTTTATTTTTCTTGACATTTTTTTAAGTTTCAAAGTGACATAGCGACAAAGGTACAAAGTCTTTATTAAAGATTCTGAGAAGCTAAGATTCTGAGCTTTTTTCTGTAGAAAACAAACCGCAATGCGCGTAACCATTCTTGAAGAAATCTTTTTAATCCAATTAATCTGTGGCTAAAAATAAATAGTAAGATTTTAGGAAGAGTAAATTTGCTGCTTAACTAACCGCAAAGTGCGATAAGATTAATTTTTCTTTGAGAATAAACACAAAGTTCGAAAAGCTATATCAACACAAAGCTTTGCGAACTTTGTGTTTTTCTGTAGCCATACCTTTAAAAAAACTTAGCGCACTTTGCGGTTAATTATATAAAGTCAGTTCAAAATAGTACTTTTGCATGTTCTTTTCATAGAAAGAAAAGCTAATAGAATAAATATACAAAAATGCCTAAAGAACTTTTACTTCAAGTTACACCGGAAATTGCTGCAAACGAATCATTGCTAAAAGACTATTTGTCTAAGCAGATTAAAGTTTCTGCTCAAGAAATTCAGCACGTTTCAATTTTAAAACGCTCTATTGATGCACGTCAGAAAGCAATTAAAATTAATTTGAAAGTTCTTATTTATTTAAAAGGCGAACCCTTTCAGGAAACTAAAATTGAACTTCCTATATATAAGGATGTTTCCAATGCGCAGGAAGTTATTGTTGTCGGAGCAGGCCCAGCCGGACTTTTTGCGGCATTGCAATTAATCGAATTAGGTTTAAAGCCAATTGTTTTAGAACGCGGAAAAGATGTTCGAGGCCGTCGTCGTGACTTGAAAGCGATAAACCGCGAGCATATCGTAAACGAGGATTCTAATTATTGTTTTGGAGAAGGTGGAGCAGGAACGTATTCTGATGGAAAATTATATACCCGTTCAAAAAAGCGTGGAGATGTAACTCGAATTCTAGAACTTTTAGTGGCTTTTGGTGCTTCTGAAGATATTTTGGTAGAAGCGCATCCACATATTGGAACGAATAAGCTTCCTAAAATTATTGAAGATATCAGAAATAAAATCCGAGAATTCGGGGGGCAAGTTTTGTTTGAAACCCGAGTAGATGATATTTTGGTAAAGAATAATGAAGTTGAGGGAATTGTAACGCAAAACGGAGATAAAATTCACGCCAATAAATTAATCTTGGCAACGGGACATTCGGCTCGTGATATTTTTGAATTATTAGATAAAAAGAAAATTTTAATTGAAGCAAAACCTTTTGCTTTGGGAGTTCGCGCAGAACATTCACAGGAATTAATAGACAGCATTCAATACAGTTGTGATTTCCGTGGAGAACATTTACCTCCAGCGCCATATTCTATCGTAAAACAAGTTAACGGCCGCGGAATGTATTCGTTTTGTATGTGTCCTGGAGGTGTAATTGCGCCTTGTGCTACTAGTCCAGGAGAAGTGGTTACAAATGGTTGGTCGCCTTCTAAACGTGATCAATCAACTGCAAATTCAGGAATTGTTGTCGAATTAAAATTGGAAGATTTTAAGCCTTTTGCAAAATTTGGAGCTTTGGCGGGGATGGAATTTCAAAAAAGTATCGAACAAAAAGCTTGGCATTTGGCTGGGCAAACCCAAAAAGTTCCAGCTCAAAGAATGATTGATTTCACTAAGAGTAAAGTTTCAGCAGATATTCCGAAAACTTCTTATGTGCCAGGAACTACTTCGGTTGAATTGGGTCAGGTTTTTCCAGGATTTTTGACTCAGATTATGCGTCAGGGATTTCAAGAGTTCGGAAAATCAATGCGTGGTTATTTAACTAATGAAGCTATTTTGCATGCGCCAGAAAGCAGAACTTCATCGCCAGTTAGAATTCCGAGAGATCCGATGACATTAGAACATTTGCAAATCAAAGGATTATATCCATGTGGAGAAGGTGCGGGTTATGCCGGAGGAATTATCTCTGCAGCCATTGACGGAGAAAAATGTGCCTTGATGATTGCGGAGTCCTTGAAATAATTGACTTCAGGTTTTTTGGTGTAGTAAAAAGATTGTTATCTTAGTGGTTTGATTGTAATAGAATTTGCCCCAAAGATGACAATACAAGAAATAGAAAAAAAATACGGATTCAATTTTCCGCTTTTATACAAGCAATTAGACGCTGACGGTATGTTGGACGTCGGAGAATATGGTCCTAATTGGTATACAGAAGTTTATCCAACCTTAAAAGATAATCCGCCTCTGCTTTTGCATTCGTATGATTTTGAATCGCTGAATTTGAAATCGGTTGCCGAAGAAATAGAAGAGCTCAGAGATCCAGAGGATTATCGAAATATCAATCCAGAATTTAAATTTATTCCGTTTGCCAAAAGTGGAGGTGGAGATCATTATTGTTTCTTTTTAAACGAAGAAAACAATGACGATGTGCCGATTGTTTTTGTCTGGCACGACTCCAACGAAGTCAATTACCTGGCTAAAAACCTTCAGGATTTTATCTTTAAAGTTTTATTGATCGATATGTCAAAACAAGATGTTTATAATGGACTTACTGACGAGGAATTTAGAGAAGATATAGAATCGGTATTTAAATCGCACAAAAAATATCTGACTGAGCAGCAAAATGACATCCTGTCCAACATTTTAAAAAGAAACATCATTGACTATGAAATACATGTTTCACCAAAAATAGTAGAATCTGCGAGAGGATTACTGACTGATTTCGAATTAGAATCGATTGTTAATGAAGTAATTCCTTTCGATAAAATGAATCAGAGTTTTAAATATTCGAATGAATAATTCTTTACAGAAAAATACTACTATATTTGCATAAAAAATAACAATATAATGGCAGGTTTTTTTTCCAATTTGTTTAATAGAAATAATGATGCAAAATCGATTATTTCCTTTGATGTGATTGATTCTATTTATAGTCATTTGTATCATGAATCTAATAGTTTAGAATTCAAAGTAAAAGGAGTTCATGAAAATGTTACTGTAAATTTATATTCTGTTCCATCCTCATTAGATCACGAAGAAGGAAGAGCAGAAATTAAAAAAGCGGGGTTTAATAATGCGTATGAAGTTCTGAACGAACTTTATAAAAAACTGAATATTGGAGGCCTGTCAGAAGAAGCAATGCAAGATGACTTACAATATGATTTTATTCATATTCAGTTTTATTCGGAGCCAACTGCAGAGGAGAAAAAGTTTTTTAAACGTTCTATAAAAAACTTTGTAATCTTTTTTTGCTGTACGAATAGTTTGGATGTAAATGACTTTAGGATGTTATATTCAGGGAAACATTTCTTCGATTATACAAGAGGGTTGCTGGAGAGCGAAGTTATTGATGTGAATAATCCAAAGAATGAAAGTGAGACAATTGGCGTTAGGGATCTTAAAGTGGTTTTACAAGGAATCTGCCAATATTTAAATATTGAAATTCCAGAAACAATTGAACTTCCTTCGTCTGAAAATTTAGTAGAAAGAGAAGAAGCTACCATACAATCCTTTGAGGAATTTATCAATTTAGTTTCTAGAGAAAATGTTGAAGAAGAAGAACTCAAAAAGCAGTCAGAAATACTTTTTAAAAACTATCTAAAAGGCAGTGAAGAATATCACGCGATTGTTGAGGGGCATTTTGATTTCTTTGAGAATATCAATGCTTGGAACAGTGACTGGAAATTCGATCCCGAAGATGCTGAATATTTCATTTCTGAATTGATTGGTAAAGATTTTAAGTTCGATTATCCAGAAGAAACTTATAGCCATGATCTTTTTCCTTACATTCAGTCGGAATTAGAAAAATTAAATCTAGAGCTAATGACTTACGAAACCTATGGAGACAATTATTTGTTTTTTGTGGCAAATAAAGATGAAGTAGAAAGAATTCTAGAGTTATCTGAAATTACAAAAATTGAAGTTGCTCAGTTGTAATAGATAGCCACGAATTCACGAATTTTATTTCAAAATCTATGCGTAAAGTTTTTAAAATAAAATTCGTGAATTTGTGGCAAAAACATTTTTACGGTATCAAAATAATTTTCCCTGTGCTTTTTCTGCTTTCTAGGAAATCGTGCGCTAGTTTTCCTTCTGATAATTTGAAAGATGTTGGTTCTGAAAGTTTGATTTTTCCTTCGGTAATCCAATTGAATAACTGAGTCGCTCTTTTGATTCGTTCTTCTTTAGAATTTAAATAACTCCACAAATCGCCTCCAGTCAAAGTTTTAGAACTGTCCATAAGCATTCTCGGGTCTACAGGTGCTGGATTGCCGCCTGCCATTCCGAAGAAAACAACTTGTCCGCATTCTTTAGTGACTTCAAAACTTTCCATTAAAGTGCTCCCAATACTGTCGTAAACAGCATCGACACCGTTTGGAACCACTTTAAAAACTTGCGATTTCCAATCTTCATTATAAAGAAAAACATGATCTGCACCTTGCTCAAAACCGATTTTGGCTTTTTCTGCAGATGAGGTTAATCCAATAACTCTCGCACCCAAAAGTTTACTGATTTGAGTTAAAATCTGTCCAACTCCGCCAGCAACTGCATGTACTAAAACAGTTTCTCCCTTTGCCGTTTTATGACTGTCTGTAGCCAAATAATGAGCGGTTAAGCCTTGAAGCAAAACAGAAGCTGCAGTTTCAAAAGAGATTTTTTCGGATAATGGAATAATGTGATTTACATTAACGGCAACCAATTCTGCATTGGCAAATGGTACGTCGGCAAAAGCCACATGATCACCTACTTTAAATTCTGGATGATTGTTAGCATCGACCACAATTCCTGCGCCTTCATAACCGGCAATAAAAGGAGGATTTCCTTTTAAATGATAATTCCCTTTTCGACGGTAAACATCAGCAAAGTTTAATCCGATGGCTTTCATCTCAACTAAAATCTCATCTTGTTTTAATTGTGGATTAGGAATTTCTATATATTCTAAAACATCTGATTCTCCAAAAGAAGAAAAGGTAAGTGCTTTCATTTTTTAATATTTAAGAAAGCAAAGTTCGTGAAAAATCCAAAAAGAAAAGCCTCAAAATAATTGGAGGCTTTGGTTTATTTTTTCTTTGCCACTCCGATAGCTATAGGGAGTGGCAAAGAATAGAAATTAAATTTTAGGAAATTTCATTTCATTAAAAGTGCTTTTCTGTTTAGCTAAAGCCTCAATGTCTTGCCATTTTCTTGGTGACTCTGCAGAAAGGTTTTCGTATGAATTTTTTAGCATTAAAATATCATCTTCGATACGAACGCCGATATTCCACCATTTTTTATCGCATTTGCTGTTTGCAGGAATGTAAATTCCAGGCTCAACAGTTAGAATCATATTTTCTTTTAGAGTTCCCATATAGTTTCCTTTGTCATGAACATCTAGGCCAAGAAAGTGTGAGCAGCCGTGCGGATAATATATTCGGGCGTCTTTTGGATCTGTAATAATTCCTAATTTAATTAATCCAGCGGCAATAACTTCTTTTGCCTTTTTGTTCAAATCCTGAATTGGAGTTCCTTCTTTACAAAGTTTAAAAACTTCCTCTTGAGCGTCATAAACTATCTGATAAATTGCTTTTTGCTCTTCGGTAAATTTCCCGTTAGCAGGAATTGTTCTGGTAACATCTGCGGAATAACCGTGATATTCAGAACCAACATCCATTAATAATAATTGATTGTCAATTTTTGTAGCATTGTTTTCTCCATAATGCAAAATACATCCGTTTGCACCAGCACCAACAATTGGAGGATAGCCTTCGCCTTCGGCGCCATAGTGCCTGTGAATATATGCATGAATTCCGTCAGCTTCATTTTCGCTCATATCAGGGCCAACCGCTTTCATCACTTCATTGTGGGCAACGCAGGAAAGTTTTACTGTTTTGCGCATTAAAACAAGTTCTTCTGGTGTTTTGATTTCGCGAAGAGAATTTGTGATATTGTTAAACAAATCTATCGAAGCTTCATTTTCTGTTGTAATTCCGGCTTTAGATGTAAACGATTTCAGCAATGCAAACAAATTGTCTGGATGATTACTTTCTGTAACATCTGTTGGAAACTTGTCATAAATGATTTTGTCAAATTTTGAAAAATCAATTGGAAATGCATTAAAATCTTTTCCGTTGTAAACGGTTGTAAAACCTAACTTAGATTTTGCGCCTTCAATCCCTAAACGTCTTCCTGTCCACATTTCGCGCGCAGCATTTCTTTCTCGTACAAAAAGCACTTCAGTATATTTTTCTGTTCCCTGTGGTTCTTTAAAAAGCAATAAAATGGCGTCTGGTTCTTTATATCCCGCCAGATAATATAAATCAGGATTTCCGTGATAGTTGTAATTAATATCTTTTGAAAAAACTCTTTCAGGATAAGAAAAAACAACAGCAACTGAATTAGCAGGCATTAAAGCTCTAAAAGCTTCACGGCGTCCTTGATGAAATTCTTTTGTGAGGTAATCTGTTGGAAGGTTTTCTTGCGAATGAGCAAATGGCGCAGTCAAGGCAAATACAAACAAGAATAGAAATTGTTTCATTTTTTGGTTTTTTACTGATGATTATTCGTTTTTTGATCGATGCAAATTACAAAAAAAATAATGTCGCTTGTTTTATTTTAAACATTTGAGCGATAAAACTTTAAATAAATTGTAGTAACTTAGGTACAGAAAATTGCGGGTTATCCTCAAAATAAACTTCGATAAACCTGTAACTGGGCATGAATATTGAGAAAAGAATTTTTATAGAATTATTTTACACTTCAAAAAACAAATTATAAATCTTTAAAATCCACTTTTATGAAAAAATACACATTTGCAGTCCTTTCAGTTTTAACGTTATTAATTGCTTCATGTTCTGCATCAAAATCTGCTTCTAATACAGGCGATTTGTTTGGAACAACTTGGGAGTTGGAATATATATCAGGACCAAGAATTGCTTTTGAAGGATTATATCCAAATAAAAAACCACAGCTTACTTTTGATGAAAAAGAAACAAAAGTATATGGCAATAATGGATGCAACGGTTATAGCGCGTCTTATACTTTAAAAGGAAAGTCTTTGACTTTTGGAGAAGAAGGACCAACTACAATGATGTTTTGTGAGGGTGGAGGTGAGCAAGTATTCCTAAAACAAATTAGACAAATTACAAGTTATTCTATTGATAAAGACGGCAAATTAAATTTAATTCAGGGCGACGTACCAATGATGCGATTTAAAAAAGTAGCAAAACAATAGTTTAAATGACAATATAAGAAAAGGGGAAATGATTATTCATTTCCCCTTTTTTGTTTGCGTTTACTGTTTCTTTTTGAGTTTGTCTTTAAAAACCTTTTCAAACTTTTCTAGTTTAGGCTGAATTACCATTTTGCAATACGGCTGATTTTTATTGTTAGCATAATAATTCTGATGATAATCTTCGGCTTTGTAAAAAACTTTAAAAGGTTCCAATTTCGTCACAATCGAATTGTTGTAAACCTTCGCTTTGTTTAGTTCAGCAATAATGCTTTGAGCGGCTTTTTTCTGTTCGTCATTTTTATAGAAAATAACAGAACGGTACTGCGTGCCAACATCTGCTCCCTGACGATTTAAAGTTGTCGGATCGTGAACGGTAAAAAACACTTTAAAGATTTCGTTTATATCAGTTATGTTTTTATCGTATGTAATCTGCACGACTTCGGCATGACCAGTTTCTCCAGTACAAACCTCTTCGTAAGTTGGATTTACAGTTTTTCCGCCAGAAAATCCAGAAACAACAGATTTTACTCCATCTAGATTTTCGTAAACGGCTTCAACGCACCAGTAACAGCCTCCGCCTAGTGTAATTGTTTCTAGATTGGCTTTTTTATTTTGGGAAATGCCATTTAGCGAAAGCGCAAAAAGATATATTAAAAGTATATTTTTCATTTTTAAATTATTTATTATCTGGAATAAAATCAAGAGCAATCGAGTTCATGCAGTAGCGTTTTCCCGTTGGCGCAGGACCATCATCAAATATGTGTCCTAAATGTCCACCACAACGTCCGCATAGCGTTTCAATTCTTTCCATTCCAAGAGAATTATCTTCTTTAAAAACAATGCTTTTTTTGTTTTCTTGTTCATAGAAACTTGGCCATCCGCAGCTGCTAGAGAATTTTGCTGTAGATCTAAAAAGCAAGTTGCCACAAGAAGCGCAGTAATAGGTTCCTTTTTCATCGGTGTTCCAATATTTTCCAGTAAAAGGTCTTTCTGTGTCAGCTTCACGCATTACGGCATAGACATCTTCTGGTAAAACCTTTTTCCATTCGGCATTGCTCAAGTTTAATTTCTTCGTGTCAGTATTAGAATAATAAGGATTTCCGGGTTTGCTGATTTTATTTTCCATAACAACTGTGTTTGCAGATTGTTTTTTTGTGTTTTGTCCGCAGGCTTGTAAAACAAAAAGCGGGAGTAAAAAGCAGAGACTGAAAATTAGATTTTTAGATTTCATAAGTTCTTGGGTGAATTGATCTGTACATCAAAGATACGTTGAGAATTAGCTTCAAAATACAAGGTGTGTTATTATTGAGATTTTTTTAAGTGTGTTTTAACTTTTTATTAGTTACGTAAAACAACGCAATGTAGTTTTTATGTCTTAATTTTAACTGCTTTTAAAATTTAGTATAAATTACAGCGTTGTAAATCAATGAAATAGGAATCGAGTCAAAACCTTAATTTTTGCCAAGCTGAATTAGCATTTTTAAGCCATTTCTTTTTTCGTATTTTTGTTTGCTTAAGAAGCCTTATGATAGAAGAAAACGTAATACTAGTTAATCAGAACGATGAACAGATTGGCTTAATGCCAAAATTAGAAGCACATGAAAAAGCGCTTTTGCACCGTGCCTTTTCGGTTTTTATTTTGAATAGTAAAAACGAAATTATGCTGCAACAGCGTGCTCATCATAAATACCATTCTCCTTTGCTGTGGACAAACACTTGCTGCAGTCATCAGAGAGAAGGCGAAACCAATATTGAAGCAGGAAGCCGAAGATTGTTTGAAGAAATGGGGTTTAAAGCTGAATTGAAAGAATTATTTCATTTTATCTATAAAGCACCTTTTGATAATGGTTTGACAGAACACGAACTGGATCATGTTATGATTGGTTATTATAATGAAGAACCAAACATAAATCCAGATGAAGTGGAAGACTGGAAATGGATGAGTATTGAAGATGTGAAAGCAGATATTGAAAAACAGCCCGAAATTTATACCGTATGGTTTAAGATAATTTTTGATGAATTTGATCATTATCTCGAAGACCATAAATTATAGCCAACTAACCAGAAACATAAATGAGAGTAACCATATCAAGAAAAGCACATTTTAATGCTGCACATCGACTGCATCGAAAGGATTGGTCATTTGAAAAAAACGATGCTGTTTTTGGAAAATGCAACAATCCTAACTTTCATGGTCATAATTATGGTTTAACAGTAAGTGTTACAGGAAAAATTGACCCGGAAACTGGTTTTGTCCTCGATGTGAAAGTATTAGCGGATATTATACGAGAAGAAGTAGAAATTCCGTTTGATCACAAAAATCTCAATCTGGACGTTCCAGAATTTGCAGATTTGAATCCGACCGCAGAGAATATAGCTGTTGTGATATGGAATAAAATTAGAAAACGAATTCATGCCGACTTTGATCTTGAAGTTGTGCTGAACGAAACGGAACGCAATTTTGTAACTTATAAAGGAGAATAAAAAAATGTCATTAAAAATAGGAGATATAGTTCCGAATTTTACTGCGAAAGACAACAATGGTGACCTTTTTGAAAGCCAAAGCGTTTTAGGAAGAAAGCCGCTGGTGATTTATTTTTACCCAAAAGATAATACGCCAGGATGTACCACTGAAGCTTGCAGTTTTCGGGATCAATATGAAGATTTTAAAGATTTGGGGGCCGAGGTAATTGGTATTAGCAGCGATAGTGTGAAGTCTCAACATAAATTTGCGGCTAAACATAAATTGCCTTTTATTTTGCTTTCAGATCAAGATAAAAGATTAAGAAAACTTTTTGGTGTCCGCAATAATCTGTTCGGACTTCTGCCAGGGCGTGTTACCTATATAATCGATAAAAATGGTTTGGTAATTTCGATATTTGATAGCGCAAACGCAGCCAAACATATACCTAAAGCCTTAGAAGCCGTACAGGAATTAGTATCATAAAATACCAAAATAGTATCAGAATAAAATTAATTAAACAAATATATTAGCCTAAAAACATGAATCAAAATTTATACCCTTTGCAATTTGAACCGATTTTGAAAGAAAGAATCTGGGGAGGAGAAAAGCTAAAAACAATTTTAAACAAACCAATCGTTTCTAAAATTACGGGCGAAAGCTGGGAATTATCTACTGTACAAGGAGATGTAAGTGTGGTTGCAAATGGAGTTTTAAAAGGAAAATCTTTAATGGATTTAATTGATGAAACACCAGACGCTATTTTAGGAACTAAAGTTTACGAAAGATTTGGAAAACAATTTCCGCTTCTTTTTAAATATTTAGATGCAAGAGAAGATCTTTCTATTCAAGTGCATCCAAACGATAAGTTGGCAAAAGAGCGTCACAATTCATTTGGTAAAACAGAAATGTGGTACGTAATGCAAGCCGATGCTGACGCTAGGATTATTGTTGGTTTTAAAGAAGATTCTAGCAAAGAAGAGTATTTGAAACATTTGCATGATAATACTTTAGTTTCAATCTTAGACGATGTGAAAGCAAAATCGGGAGATGTTTTCTTTTTAGAAACGGGAACAGTTCATGCAATTGGAGCAGGATTAGTAGTTGCCGAAATTCAGCAAACATCTGATATAACGTATAGATTATACGATTTTGATCGTGTAGATGCTCAAGGCAACAAAAGAGAATTGCATGTGGATTTAGCACTAGATGCCATTAACTATAATAAAGTAGATACTCAGAAAAAATACGAGACGAAGGTTAATACTTCAAATACGGTTGTAGACTGTCCTTATTTTACAACTAATTTCCTTCCGTTAGAAAATAAATTGGAAGTTGCTAAAAATGGAGAAACATTTACGGTATATATGTGTATTGAAGGTGATTTTGAAATTGAATATGACGGATTCAAACAGGCTTACAAAAAAGGCGATACAGTTTTGGTTCCAGCTGCTATAAATGCATTTAATTTGAGCGGAAAAGCTTCAATTTTAGAAATTTACATTTCTTAGCATTAAATTTAAAGATAATATGTACTTTTGCAGACGCAAATTAAAATAAAAATAAAAATGGCAAACGTTAAGAATTTAAAGAAAGACATCAACTTTGTATTAGGAGATATTATTGAGGCGGTTTACTTGTTTGAGATGTCAACAACAGGAAATCCAACTCCAGAAACGAATGCTTTGGTTGATGAAGCTATTGCTGTATTTGATACTTTGATTACAAAAGTGAACGCTAAAAACGTTGAAAATAAAAAAGCACATTTCAAACAAATTAATGTTGAATTAGAACAAGCTGCTAATCAATTGATTGAAAAAATCAACGCACTATAAGCAAAAAAAAAGCGTAAAAAAGTGCAAAAATATTTTGGGAAATTGAAAAACCGCTTTATATTTGCACCCGTAATGACGCCGATGTAGCTCAGCTGGCTAGAGCAGCTGATTTGTAATCAGCAGGTCGTGGGTTCGAGTCCCTCTATCGGCTCAAAAAACGGAAACCATCACAGAAATGTGGTGGTTTTTTTAATTATAGAGAGAGGTGTGAAATTTTTTTTGGAATATTAAAAAACATTTCTATCTTTGCACTCGCAAAATAGGCCGATGTAGCTCAGCTGGCTAGAGCAGCTGATTTGTAATCAGCAGGTCGTGGGTTCGAGTCCCTCTATCGGCTCAAAAACCATCACAGAAATGTGGTGGTTTTTTTTTGTTCCAAAAAGAAAATAAATTCCAATTTTTAAATTCCAATTTTTAAATTCCAAATATCACCTTTCAAGTTTTAAACTTATAAAGTTTTTTCAACGGGTGGTAAATGCAAGAGTTGAATATTTGGGGGCTTTTGTTGTTTTTAAGAGGCTTTTTTGAATAGTGTGGGGTTTATTTTTTATGTTTGAAATTTCAATTTAGAGCATAAAAAAAAGCCCTGAATTTCTCAGAGCTTTTAATGTCTTTTAACGAAAAATTATTTTTGTGCTTCAGTTGTTGCCGTTTCAGCTTTAGCAGCTGCAGGAGCTTTTTGTTCTTCTTTTTTGATGTCAGCTACATATTTAGTAAGCTTTTTTCCGTAAAGAGATTGTGCTACTTTTGGAGTCATCGATTTTTGAATCGTGTCCAGAAACTTCAAATTGATATCGTAAATTTCTGCTAAAGCAATGTAAGGTGCTACTTCGTGATCTTTATTGTTGATAGCAAAGTTTGTTGCATACAAATATTTTCTTTTGATATTTGATTGCTGTTTTGCGTCAAGACTGTCAAGAGCTTTTTGGTCTTTTCTTTTTAAAGCTTTGAATTTTGCTTCAACCATAGACAAATTCTCATCTCTAAAACGAGAATTTATTTTTTGATATTCTTCGTATAATTCTTGGTTTTTTGATCCAGTAATTTTTGCGCCAGCGATGAAATTATCTAAGTTGGTGTCAATATTGATATTTCCTGGTTCAGCAAAGAATAAAATGTTATTGTCTAATGAGTTTGTTACACCACGATCTAAATATAGGTATAACATTTCTGGAGATTCTAATTTAATGTCTCTTTCAAAAGCCGAGTTTCCGTCAATTTTGATGCTGTCGATGGCAACAAGAGAAGTGTCAACAATTCTTTGGATATATAAAGTTCCGGTTTTTAAACCTTTAATGTTTCCTGTGATGTGTAGATTATCAGCAGCCGATTCTTTTTTGCTGCAAGATGCTAATACTGCAAGAGTAACAAAAGCAATTAATGTTTTTTTCATTGTTTTTTGAGATTTTGGTGCAAAATAAAGAAAATAGTTTAAATGTAAAGAGGCAGATGTTTTATTTTTATAAAAAAATAAATCCCAATCTAGAATAGATTGGGATTTTTAAAATAGTGCAGGAAAAGGTCTTACATCGATAAATTGAATGAAGATCCGTTTTCGTGCGTATAAGTGTAAAGTGCATCGCAGTCGTTATTTCCGTAATCTACTACGCCGTTTAAAATGCCACCTTGAACTTTTAGTTGTCCTTTAGAGATAAATAGGCAAGAATATTTTTTAATCAATGGTTCTTTTACAGTCAAAGTAAGCGTTTCTCCATTTGAAGCCGTTACCGTATGAGTTCCTTCTGTAATTTCATATACATTATCAGATAAGACAAGTGGTGTATCTACACCAGCTGTTTGTTTAGTAGTATAAATTCCTGAATTGGTATAAACACCTCCTTGCAAATCTGTCAATTTACCATTGGTTACTTTTCTGGTCCATTGTGGTACAGTTGCAACAGTTGTAGTATTGGTGTATTCAATAGTTCCTTCAAGTTTGATGCCTTTTATAGAATAGTCAATTCTTTCAATTGTCATTTTGCTTCCAGTTGTAGTGATTGGTCCAGAAAGCGTAACTTTTAGTTTTCCTTTGCGTGTAAGATTGTTATTGTCTGTACAGCCCACTGTTCCGAAATCTGCTAGAAAAACTTTTGGATATTCAGTTCCATTTGGGGATGAAATGGTAATCGATGCGCAAATTCCAGTAGGCGTCTCAGCAGTTTTTCCTGTTGTTGAGGTGCTTGTGCTGATTAAAAGACCTGTGTTAAGATCCATTTCGTTTGAAGTGTCTACAGCCACTGAAGCTCCAATGTTTGTAAGGCTTGTTGAAGTGGTTTCTTCGTGATTATCGTTTGAACAAGAAACGTATAAAAGTGCTGTAGCACAAATAGCTGTTAATAAAATAGCAGTTTTTTTCATAATGGTTTTGTTTTTGGATTAGATTAATAAGGCGTTCAAATGTAACAAAAAAATAAATTACAATTAAAAAATCCTGTAATGGTTATTTACAGGATTGCATAACGTCTTTTTGAAGAAAAAATTATGTTTAGTATTATTAGAAATAATTTTAAACGGACTTGTAGTAATTGCTTTTGGCTTTTCTGATTTTTTTGTATTCTTCCCAATTAAAGCGGTTTAGAAAAACGGCCGCATTTTGAGCTCCTCTTATAAAAAGGTCGATTTTTGCATCGTCAGTCAGATTGAAGTTTAGCCAATTGTGGCTTCCAGTGTCAATGTATCCGATTAAGTTTTTAAAATCTGGATTTTTTTGCAGGAACTCATAATCATATCCATAGCGTGCAGTGTCAAACATTGAACTTATTAGGTTGGAAAATTTTTCATTTTTATTGATTTCGTTTTTGTCGTAGCCCAATTTAATTCCAAAAGTTGGAGAAGCGGGCACATTCATATTTTCGTGAAAAATGTCAATTGGGAAATTTGAAATAATACCGCCATCCATAAACGTAACTTCAGATGGTACTGATGTTCTTAGGCAAGTTGCATCGTTCCATTTGTTCCAAGCGTCAATTCCACTTGGAATATTTGTAATTTTAAAAGGAGTGAAAAATAAAGGAATAGACATAGAAGCTCGGACGAAATCGGCTGGATTCTGAACATCTGGATTCGAATAAAACAAATCAATCATTTTAGGGAAAATGATTTTGCTTTCGGTGGTAATATCAGCAGTTATTATTGCCATTTGGCTCCAATGATCCACTCGGGTATATTCTATTTTATCTCCGTGATTTGGCAGATTAATTCGATATAACTTGTTTTTGTCAGAAACGCCTTTTTCTCTTAAAGCTCTCAAATCGGCATAGTTTTTTATTCCTTTTTGCGAAAGAAGATTCGTCATCCATTGATGAAAATTGTTTCCAGGGTTTAATCCTAAATCGTCTTTAAAATTATCCACAACCTGACAGCCTTTCATTATTAATTTCAGATTTCCGGCGTCACTTAGCAATGCGTCGATAAATTCGCGGGCGTCATGATCGCCATCAACAAAATCATATAAATTTTTGTTGCATAAACATTCCAGGATCCATTCTGATTTTTGAATATCACATGTTCCTGCAGCAGCCATCAGCATGGTATTGATACTTCCTGCTGAGGTTCCTGCCAGACTTAAAAACCGAATTCCCATTTGCTCCAAAACATATACATAGCCGACCAATGCAATTCCGAGGACGCCTCCGCCTTCTTGTACAAGATCAACATATTGGCAGTTATTATCATCTATAATATCAGAAAATTTTTTGCCTTTAATCTGTTCTTTTAAATCTTTTATAATTGCTAGAACTTCTCCGTTTTCTGTAAACTTTCTCTTGTCCATTATTTCTAGAATTTTAGATTTTTTTATTTAATATTCTGGTAATCAAATATATGTGATGTTTGTTTTTGAGAAAAGGGGAAAATGACCCTTTTTTAAGAGCGATTTTCGATCAAAAAAAAATCCTGCAAAACTTAATTTGCAGGATTTCAGAAATATTATTTTCGAATGATTATTTAATCATTTCAAAACTTCTCTTAACAAAAGCAGTAAGTGCTTCACCTTTTAGAAGGTTTTGAGATAATTTAGCTAAGTCTAGAGCTTGTTTCACTAAATGTTCTTGGTGTGTTTTGTCTTCAGTATTTAAAATGCTTGAAGCTAAGTCAGAATTTGTGTTTACAACCAAATTGTACATTTCTGGCATATTACCCATTCCGAACATTCCGCCGCCAGTTTGGCTCATTTCTTTCATTCTTCGCATAAATTCAGGCTGCGTAATGATAAACGGAGCAGCTTGAGAATCCATAGCTTCTAGCTGAACGCTGTATGCTTTAGGAATGTATGCTTCTAAAGAAGTTTTTAAAGCTGCTTTTTCGTCATCAGATAATTTAGAAATAGCATTTTCTTCTTTTTTGATCAAGTTATCGATGTGGTCAGAGTCGACACGAACAAAAGTCAAGTCTTTATTGTCGTTTTCGATTTTCTGAATTAAGTGTGAGATAATCGGAGAATCTAAAAGCAATACTTCGTAACCTTTATCTTTTGCTGCCTGGATATAAGAATGCTGTGCATCTTTGTTTCCTGCATAAAGAATAACTAGTTTACCATCCTTGTCGGTTTGGTTTTCTTTTAGTTTTTCCTTTAATTCATCCAAAGTGAAGTAAGTGTCGTCTACCGTTGGGTACAGAACAAATGCACCTGCTTTTTCGTAGAACTTCTCTTCAGAAAGCATTCCGTATTCTAAAACGATTTTAATGTCATTCCATTTTTGCTCGAAATCAGCACGGTTTTCGTTGAATAAAGCTTTTAATTTATCAGCTACTTTACGAGTAATGTAGTTAGAAATTTTCTTAACCGCTCCATCTGCCTGTAAACCAGAACGAGAAACGTTTAACGGAATATCTGGAGAATCGATTACACCTTTTAACATCGTCAAGAATTCAGGAACAATTCCTTCTACGTTGTCAGTAACGTAAACTTGATTTTGGTACAACTGAATTTTATCTTTCTGGATCTGCATATCTGTACCCAATTTAGGGAAATACAAAATACCAGTTAAGTTAAACGGATAATCTACATTTAAGTGAATGTTGAATAACGGCTCTTCAAACTGCATTGGATACAATTCTCTGTAGAAGTTTTTGTAATCTTCATCAGATAATTCAGAAGGCTGTTTTGTCCAAGCTGGATTAGGGTTGTTAATGATGTTGTCAGTTTCAACAGTTTCATTAACGTAATCTTCTGGAGCATCTTCTGGTTTTGGAAGCGTTTCAGTTCTTGTTCCGAATTTAATCGGAATAGGCATGAATTTGTTGTATTTGTTTAATAAACCGCTGATTTTAGAATCGTCTAAGAACTCAAGAGAATCTTCAGCAATGTGAAGAATGATTTCAGTTCCGCGTGAAGTTTTGTCAGCAGGCCCTAAAGTAAACTCAGGACTTCCGTCACATGTCCAGTGTGCAGCTGGCTCATCTTTGTACGATTTTGTAATGATTTCAACTTTTTCAGCTACCATAAACGCTGAATAGAAACCAAGACCAAAATGTCCGATAATTCCAGAATCTTTAGCAGAATCTTTGTATTTGTCCAAAAATTCCTCAGCACCAGAAAACGCTACTTGATTAATGTATTTTTCAACTTCATCAGCAGTCATACCTAAACCTTGATCGATAATGTGGATTTTTTTGCCTTCTTTATCCACTTTTACTTCGATAATCGGGTTTCCGTATTCAACTTTAGCTTCGCCAATGCTGATAAGGTGTTTTAATTTTAAAGTAGCATCAGTACCATTAGAAACAAGCTCGCGCAAGAAAATTTCATGGTCGCTGTACAAGAACTTTTTAATTAAAGGAAAAATGTTTTCTACTGAAACATTAATTTTACCTGTTGCCATATTTTTTATTTTTTGATTTAATTTGATGATTTTCATTCATTCAAATAGAATACCAATTGTTTTTTGGGTGACAAAATGTCGGAAATGTTAATTTTGAAAGAAAATAAATAGATTCTAAAACGAAAATTATCTCAACGAATCGTATATTTGTGGTACAATAATTGTTAAAAAGGCAAGTTATTAATCTAAAAAAATTGTACAAAATGAAGAAGAGTATTTTTATATGTATGATTGCCGCTTTGTTTTTTGCGTGTAAATCATCTTCGTCGACAACAGCTTCGTCTTCTGAGGCTACTACACTTTCAACAAAACTTGACAGACCAACTCAAGTAGCGTTAAAAGGAAATTGGGTGCTTACCAATGTGTCTTATCCTGGTTCAGATTATATCAAAGTAACTTCTTTTGATTTGGCTGATTCTAAGTGTTTTATCGGAAGTTCATGGAGTTTTATTTCTAACAATAATAAAGGTACAATGGCTTTAAATTCTCCTAGTTGTACAGCTTTTAATTCGCCAATTGTTTGGAGTATCAACAATCAAGGTCTTTTTGTTCTTAAAATTGTAAATCCAGGAACAAAATCTAAAAACGTTAAAGAAGGATATCTGCTAAAAGTAGCTGGTGTGACTGATAACTCTTTTCAGTTAATCGATAACATTAATGTTGGAGGTCAAGTAAAAGATGTGACTTACCAATTTCAAAGAGCTAATTAATATTTTAAAGTATAAAAAATGAGAAAGATAACGGTTTTAGGATTAAGTAGTTTACTAGTATTAGCTAGCTTTTTTACAAGCTGCGATTCAGTAAAAAATGCAAATAATACACAAAAAGGAGCTGGAATTGGTGCTGTAGCAGGTGGTGTTATTGGTGGTATTTTAGGAAATAATTTAGGTAAAGGCGGAAACGCTGCTTTAGGAGCTGCAATTGGAGCTGCTGTAGGTGGTGGAACTGGAGCTTTGATTGGAAACAAAATGGATAAACAAGCTCGTGAAATTGATCAAGCTTTACCAGGTGCTAATGTTGAGAGAGTTGGTGAAGGAATCCACTTGACATTAAATGAAAATGCGGTTCGTTTTGATACTAACAAATCAACTTTGACAGCTCAGGCAAAAGCTAACTTAGACAAATTAGTTCCAGTATTTACTGATTACGGAGATACTAATATTGAAATTTTTGGATATACTGATAATACAGGAAAACCAGAATATAACTTAACGCTTTCTGGTCAAAGGGCAGCTTCTGTTCAGGCTTATTTAGTTTCTAAAGGATTAAAAGCAAGCCGTTTCAAAACTTCAGGTTTAGGAATCGCTGATCCGATTGCTACTAATGATACACCAGAAGGAAGAGCACAAAACCGTCGTGTTGAATTTGCCATTACAGCAAACGACAAAATGGTAAATGACGCAAAAGCGGAAGCTGGAAAATAATTTCAAGTAAAATAAATAATAAAAAAAGCTGTTTCATAATTGAAGCAGCTTTTTTTTGACTTTAGAAATTAAACATTGTAAATTTGACGTCTCATATTACAACTCATGCTCGACATACAAAATATATCTTTTTCGTACACCGAAAGTCCCGTTATAAAAAACATTTCTTTTTCTATTGAAAAAGGCCAGAACATTGCCATTATTGGTGAGAGTGGCTGCGGAAAAAGTACGCTGCTCAAGCTTATATATGGACTTTATGATCTAGACGAGGGAAAGATTTTTTATGGGGATAAACCAGTTTTGGGACCAAAGTTTAATTTGATTCCAGGAATGCCTTACATGAAATATCTGGCTCAGGATTTTGATTTGTCTCCATACGAGACTGTTGCAGAAAACGTCGGTAAGTTTCTATCAAATGGTTTTGCAAACATGAAAAAACTTCGTGTTCAAGAATTATTGGAAATGGTAGAAATGGAGCAGTTTTCCAATGTGAAAACAAAATTCTTGAGTGGAGGACAGCAGCAAAGAGTGGCTTTGGTAAGAGTTTTGGCTTTAGAACCAGAAGTGATTTTACTGGATGAGCCATTCAGTCAGATTGATGCTTTTAGAAAAAATGCTTTACGCCGTAACTTGTTCCGTTATTTAAAGCAAAAAGGAATTACCTGCATTATTGCAACGCATGATAGTACCGATGCTTTGTCTTTTGCAGATCAGGCCATAGTGATGCGAAACGGAGAAGTGCTAGTTAAGGATGATCCCGCAAAAATATATGAAGACCCGAAAATTAAATATGTCGCTTCTCTGTTTGGTGAAGTGAATGAAATTCCAACTCATTTATTATTGTCATATGAAGACGAAACTCATAAAACATTAGTCTATCCACACCAATTTAAAATGGTTTCAGAATCAAAACTGATGGTGAAAATTAGGAGAACTTATTTTAGAGGAAGCCATTATTTGATTGAAACGGTTTATAAGAGGCAATTGATTTTCTTTGAAAGCGAAATAGATTTACCGCTCGAACAAGAAGTGTTTTTAGCTTTAAATTATTTATAACTAGGGAATATTAGATAATTTCTAATTGTTAAAATAATAAACCCGACAGGTTTCTGAAACCTGTCGGGTTTACTTTTGGAATTAAATTAGAAATTTAGTTTTTCAGATACTTTTCTAAAAACTGATCTTGCTCCCAAAGCAAATGAAGAATATTTTCTTTAGCAACATAGCCATGAGATTCTTTTGGAAGAATAACCATTCTTGCAGGCGCTCCTAAACCTTTTAATGCTTGAAAATAACGTTCCGTCTGCAAAGTAAAAGTTCCAGGGTTATTATCAGCTTCTCCGTGCACCAATAAAATTGGAGTTTTCATTTTTTCTGCATTCATAAATGGAGACATTGCATTGTAAACTTCTGGAGCCTCCCAGTAGTTTCTTTGCTCAGATTGGAATCCAAATGGGGTTAAAGTTCTATTGTAAGCCCCACTTCTCGCAATTCCGCAGGCAAAAAGATTGGAATGCGTCAATAAATTTGCTGTCATAAATGCTCCGTAAGAGTGTCCGCCAACAGCTACTTTTTTACGATTGATATAACCCAAAGCGTCAACCGCGTCAATAGCCGCCGCTGCATTATCTACTAATTGTGAAATAAAGTTGTCGTTTGGTTCTGTAGTTCCTTCGCCAATAATTGGAAAAGCAGCATCGTCTAAAACAACATATCCTTTTGTAACCCAGTATACAAACGATCCATAATAAGGGAATGTGAATTCGTTAGAATTTTGAGTCGATTGCGAAGCGCTATTTCGATCTTTATATTCTGCAGGATAAGCCCAAATCAGTAGCGGCAATTTTTCTTTTTTAGCTTTATCGTAACCAGCAGGAAGATATAAGGTTCCTGAAAGTTCCAAACCGTCTTTACGTTTGTACTTAATTACTTCTTTGCTAACATTTTTAATGCTTTCAAACGGATTTTTGAAATCAGTAATTTGTGTTAAGCTGTTTTGTTTTTTAATATTTCTGAAATAATAATTAGGATATTCTGTCTTTGACTGAATCTGAACTAATATTTTCCCAGATTTAAAATCTTCAATTTCTAAAATATCTTCTTTTTTGTCTTTGTATGGAGAAGTATAAATACGTTTTGATTTTAAAGTTTCCAGATTGAATTCGTCCACAAAAGGGAATTGTCCGTCTTTAGTATAACCTTCACCAATTCTGTACAGATTATTTTTTTCGATAGCTAAAACATATTTATTGTAGGCATTTTTTCTTGTTTCGAAAACTCCTGGATCTGAATAAACATCTTGAGAATTTCTATCAGTAATCAATTTTGGCTGCTGACTTGGATTTGATGGATTTATCAAAAATGTTTTGGTGTTTCTCGTGTCGTACCATTCTTCTGAAAGAACGGCTAGATTATCATCTCCCCAAATAATATCACTAAAACGTTGTGGCGTTTTTGCCAACGAAGAAGCGTCTTTATCAAAAGGAGCTTCCCAAAGAAAAACTTCATCTCTAAAATCAACTTTATTTGCTGGATCACCTTCATCTAGAGCCACAACATAAGATAAAGTTGCAGGTTTGTCGTTTCTCCAAGCCATTTCTCTTTTTCCTTTTCGGACAGCCATAAAACCTTTAGGCATAATTTCATTTAAAGGAACCTCATTTACCGTTTTAATTTCTCTTCCGCTTAAATCATAAACAATGGTTTTGGATGGAAATCTATTTAATGGAACTACATAAGAAAATGGTTTTTGAATGGTTGTCAGCATGATGTAATTGCCATCTGGCGAGATTCTTTCTCCGGCAAACATAGCCGCTTCTTTATATAAAACAGCGTCGCCATTTAGTTTTATTTTATATAATTCAGAAGTGATGCAGTTTTCAAAATTAGCTTCGTCATTTTTGTTTTTCAACATATCAGGATAGGTTCTGTTTTGTGATTTTTCTCCTGAAGTGTTAGAAATAATCGGACCTGTTGGGAGATCTTTTTTAGAATCCAAAAGTGGCTGTCTATTTTTAGGAAGCATTTTTACTAATATAGTTTCACTATCCAAAAACCAGCTAAACGGATTTCCAAGATTTGCATTTACTCTAGCCTCTGTAAGTTTTGTAGCTTGTGCTGTTGCCACATCCAAAACCCAAAGTTCAACCCCAGAATTTGTAGTATGGGAGAATAGGATTTTTTTGTCGTTTGGCGACCAAAGAATGTTTGTTATTTTTGGATTTTCAGGCAGGCCTTTTACCTGAATTTCTTGCTTACCACTTATTTTTCTTAGTTTTAAGTTGTTTAGATAAGTTACAGTACTTGAGATATTAGTAACAGGATTAATTCTTAAACCTGCTAAACGAACTTCGTCTTGATTTAGGTCATCTAGTGTTTTATAGGTACTGCGATACATTAAAAGCATGTTTTCTTTTTTGGTATCCATAGATACAGAAGGCACTCTTTGGTAATCTGCCAAATCTAAAATAGATTTAGAAGGTTTTTGATAAGTTAGATTCTCTTGAGCAAAAGAGAAAAAACTTATATTTAGAAATAAAAACAGCGTAATCTTTAATTTCATAGTTTAAATTTTAGGAGTTTGTAATAGTATTCAAAATGTTTGTCTAAAATACTTTTATGTTGTTACATCTAATGCGTGATTTTTAATTTTTTTCAATGTTTGCGTCTGAATGCTGTCTTTTCAAGAAGTAAATGATTATAAGTGGTTGTATAATTAGAATATATTAAATTGCTAATAACGAAAAAAATAGTATTTTGTATACGTATATTTTAAAGTATGCGTAAATTTGCAATCCAAATTTTTAATAAATAATAATTGATTATGTATCATTCAAAAATAGCTGGTTTAGGATATTATGTTCCTTCCAATGTGGTGACTAACGATGATTTGTCTAAGATAATGGATACCAATGATGAATGGATTCAGGAAAGAACTGGAATTCAAGAAAGAAGACACATCATTCGTGGAGAAGACACCACGACTTCAATGGGAGTAAAAGCAGCTAAAATTGCAATAGAGCGTTCTGGTGTTGCCAAAGAAGATATTGATTTTGTAGTTTTTGCTACATTAAGTCCAGATTATTATTTTCCAGGACCAGGTGTTTTGGTTCAAAGAGATTTAGGTTTAAGAACAGTTGGAGCATTAGATGTTAGAAACCAATGTTCTGGTTTTGTTTATGCACTTTCTGTTGCAGACCAATATATTAAAACCGGAATGTATAAAAATATTTTGGTAATTGGTTCTGAGGTTCACTCTACAGGATTAGACATGACTACTCGCGGACGCGGTGTTTCGGTAATTTTTGGAGATGGAGCAGGAGCGGCAGTTTTGAGCCGTGAAGAAGACTTAACAAAAGGAATTTTATCAACTCATTTACATTCAGAAGGAGAACATGCTGAAGAGTTAGCTTTGCAAGCGCCAGGAATGGGTGCGCGTTGGGTAACAGATATTATTGCAGACAATGATCCAAATGACGAAAGTTATTATCCATATATGAATGGACAGTTTGTGTTCAAAAATGCAGTAGTTCGTTTTGCAGAAGTAATCAATGAAGGATTAGAAGCAAATGGGCTGCAAGTTTCAGACATTGATATGCTGATTCCACATCAAGCAAATTTGAGAATTTCACAATTCATTCAAAACAAATTTAAATTAACAGACGACCAAGTTCACAACAACATTCAGAAATACGGAAATACAACAGCAGCATCTATTCCGATTGCTCTGACAGAAGCTTGGGAACAAGGAAAAATCAAATCTGGAGATACTGTAGTTTTAGCAGCTTTCGGAAGTGGATTTACTTGGGCTAGTGCTATTATTAAATGGTAAAATAATCATCTTACATTTATATTTTTTAAAACCTGCTTCTTATTGGGAGCAGGTTTTTTTATAAATTGCGTACTCAAACCTAACAGGTTTTAAAAACCTGTTAGGTTTCATTTGGAGAAAAACTATTTAAATCAAAATGAAAAAAAATCAACTGGAAATAGCTTGTTTTAATTATGAATCGGCATTAATTGCTCAAGCAAATGGCGCGGACAGAATTGAGTTATGTGAAAATATGAAACTGGGAGGCACTACTCCAAATTCTATTTTGGTAGTGAAAGTGCGTGAAAGTTTGAATATAAAAATGCATGTCATTATAAGACCTCGCGGAGGAGATTTCGTTTATTCGGATGAAGAGCTTACCGAAATGAAGCAAGATATTAAGCACTATAAAAAGCTGGGGGTTGACGGTTTTGTTTTTGGAATCTTAAAAGAAAACGGAAAAATAAATAAAAAGCAAAATAAAGAATTAGTGCATTTGGCGCACCCATTATCTTGTACTTTTCACCGTGCTTTTGATGTGGTAAAAAATCCCGAAAAATCGCTTGAATCTATCATTGACTGTGGTTTCAAAACAATTTTAACTTCTGGGCAAGGTGTAAATGTCGAAGAAGGCATTCAGGCTTTGGCTAGACTTCAGGAATTGGCAGGAGATAGAATAGAAATTATGCCTGGTGGCGGCTTGCGATCTTCAAATATAAAATTACTGCAAGAAAAATTAGATTTAACTTTTTATCATTCTTCTGCGATCACAGATAATTCTGAAATTGCCAATCCAGAAGAAATAAAAGAATTACGCAATTTTTTATAGATTAAAATTTGTTGGGTGATATTACCAAGCTACTTAATTTACTCTGTGTAAATCTACTTTAATCTTTTTTAAATCTGCGTGAAAAATTATTTTCAAAATTATTTTTAGTAGAATTAAATAAAACAAAAAAAGTCTGGAGTTGGCAAGCTCCAGACTTTTTTTCTACAAGAAATTATTCAAAAATTATTTAAAAAATCTTCTCAGACAAGGTTAGAACATTCCGCCCCCGCCTTTGTTAGTATTGTCATCTCTTTGTTTACGCTGTAAATTTTTGATTTTTCCACCACCAAAGTTGTAAGTCAGACCAAAGTAAACCGTTTGACTTTCCCATTTAAACTGACCAGCTTGTGGATATGGATTCTCAGTATCGAAAGCATATTTCATTGTATTGAAAACGTCATTGAAACGAACACTTAAATTCATTTTGTTGTCTAACAATGTGTAGCGCGTACCAATATCCATTTTGTACATTTCGTGGCTATTGTTTTGAAGTCCGTCTGTAGCGCCTCTGTAGAATCCGAAAGCTAAGAAGCTTAAACGTTTGTTTACTTTAAAGTTAGAGTTCATACGTCCATTAAATGCAGAAACAGTAACTGTTTTGTTTTTAGGCCCAATTTCATTTTTTTCTGGAATAAAACCATATATAACTCCTGATTGATCAATACTAGAAAAATCAATCGATGGCTGAATATCCCACCATTTTGTGATTTTATAATTGAATGACATTTCAAATCCGTAAGCTGTATTATGATCAAAATTTGTAAAACTCATGATCTGTTTTTGCCCGCTTGTATCCGTAGGGTCTGGATATAAAATTCTACTAATTTGATCATTAATGCTTCTCACAAAAACACCCGCTGTAAAACTTCCTTTTTCAAGGGTTTTAGTATAATTTAACTCGACAGAATTGGTAAACTGAGGTCTTAAATCAGGATTTCCTATTGAAGTCACCAATGGAGTAGCAAATTCACGAATAGGTTTTGTCTGCTCTAAACTCGGACGGTCAACACGACGGCTGTAGCTTAACTGTAAAGTATTTTTCTCAGTGATATTGTATGTTAAATAAGCTGATGGATACAAAGTAATGTAATCATCGTCAAATTTATCTTTACCATAATTTAAGTTGGCTTGAACTTTATAGCTTTCAAAACGTGCACCTACTTGATAGCTTAGTTTTTTGAATTTTTGCCCAAATGTTACATAAGCAGAATAAATATCTGTGTCATAAGTATAGTGAGACATTTGATCTGCAACAGGTAGCAAAGGATTTCCAGTAATATAATCATTTTCTGTTCTTGTAATTCTTGCTTCCGCACCAGCTTCAAGCGTTGTTTTTTCGTTTAACGGATTAACATAATCTACGTTTATTGTGCTTAATTTTCGGGTTCCTTTCAAATAATCTTCATAGAAGACATTCCCTGCAGTATTGTCTGTTTTTCTCGTTTCAGTATCAAAAGAAGCATTTTGAGTTTCTTTATTGTCACTGTAGTTGGCTTCAAAATCTAAAGTGTGACCTTCTTTTTTGAAAATGTGTTTGTATGCTAAATTGTATGTCCCAACCTGATCTGGCCCCCAATATCTTGATTTTTGAAAGATATTCGAAATATCAGAACCGGTTACATTATTGTAATCAATATCAGTATCTACATAACCTTTTCCTGTAGATTTATTCTGATTAGTATAGATAGATAAAGTATTGTGATCATCGATTAAATAATCCATTCCGATTTTGTATAAGTATGAATCATTATCATTCAAAACATCTATTTTTTGGGTAATATCTTCATCAAATCTTTGAATGAAACCTTTATTATGGTATTTTCCAAAGTTTTGTCCCACGTTTCCGAAGAAGTTTACTTTTCCAGTTTTATAGTTTAAATCTAAAGACTGATTGTATTTTGCCGTTTCACCAAAAGTAATACCGCCACTGTAGCTTCCGTTAAAACCAGTGTTTGCATTTTTATGCAAAATAATATTAATGATTCCAGACATTCCTTCTGGATTATACTTGGCGCTTGGGTTAGTGATTAATTCAATTTTCTTGATAGAAGTTGAAGGAATTTGTTTCAATAACTGAGCAGGATCAATATTTGTTGGACGTCCGTCAATTAGCACACGAACATTGTCATTTCCGCGAAGCGAAAGTTTTCCGTCCTGATCTACATTCACAGAAGGGATATTATTCATGATATCTGACGCCGAAGCTCCAGCGGTAGTTAGATCTTTACCAACATTCACCACTTTTCTATCGATTTTTTGTTCAATAGTCGAACGTTCAGCAACGATATTTACACCTTTAAGTTGTGTTGCTTCTTCTTCAAGAGCAACATTTATAGTTGCCGTTTTTTTGTTTTCGCTCAAAAGCACAGAACCGATATATTTTCTAAATCCTATATATTGAATTTCGATCGTATAACTTTTTAAAGCAATATTTTTAAATGAAAAGTCCCCGTTATCGTCTGTGTTTACGCCAGAAACTACTTTTCCATTTTCTTTTAGTGAAACTGTTGCATAAGAAATGGGTGCGTTGTTTGACTTTTCTGTAATTTTTCCAGAAACACTTCCAGTATTCTGGGCCTGTGCAGTTGCGATTATTCCTAATAACGCAAACAGAAAGAATTTTAATTTCATGATTTTTTTACTGATTATTTTTTGATTTGATTGATGATGATTTCGTTTTGTTAGTTTTTCTTTTTTTTGTTTTTTCCTGACTTCAAAAAATTAAAGTCTCTATTAAGACTCTTTTACGGTTGATATGTTACAAGAAATTCTAGAAAAAAATATATTTTTTTTCTCATTGGCTGTTTTGTAAGAGATTAGGGTTTTAATTTTTTGATAATTTTAACAATTAAAAAATGCTCTTTTTTGTCAAATTGCAACTCTTTTCTTTAATTTAATATGTTTTTGATTTTCTCTAATTGATGAATAAGCAGTATCTTTGCTCACTTTAAAATAAGTTTACATGTCATTACAACAAATTCTTACACCTTCTATACAAAAAGCAATACAAGCATTATTTGATGTTACTGTTGATAAAATCGAGTTTCAAACTACCAGAAAAGAGTTTGAAGGAGATATTACAATGGTAATTTTCCCTTTGCTAAAAGTGATTAAAAGCAATCCGGCTGAATTGGGAAATAAAATTGGAAATTATTTAGTTGAAAATGTTTCTGAAGTTGCCCGTTTTAATGTAGTTTCTGGTTTTTTGAATATTGTAATTTCAGACAGTTATTATGTGAATTTCTTTAACGGAATAAAAGACCAAAAACAATTCGGATTTGTGGCTCCAAATCCAGATGAAAAAGCAGTTATGGTAGAATATTCTTCTCCAAACACTAACAAACCTTTGCACTTAGGACACGTTCGTAACAATTTGTTAGGATATTCTGTTGCAGAGATTTTAAAAGCCTCAGGTAAAAAAGTATACAAAACGCAAATTATCAACGATAGAGGAATCCATATCTGTAAATCGATGTTGGCTTGGGAGAAATTCGGAAACGGAGAAACTCCTGAGACTTCTGGTTTAAAAGGAGATAAATTGGTTGGTAAATATTATGTAGAGTTTGATAAAGCATACAAAAACGAAATTAACGGTTTAATCGAAACTGGAAAAACAGAAGAGGAAGCCAAAAAGCAAGCTCCAATTATTATCGAAGCGCAAGATATGCTTAAGAAATGGGAAGCTGGCGACGAAAAAGTGATTGCACTTTGGAAAAAAATGAACGAATGGGTTTATGATGGTTTTGCTACAACTTATACGAATCTTGGAGTTGATTTTGATAAATATTACTACGAAAGCAATACATATCTATTAGGGAAAGATGTTGTTCAGGTAGGTTTAGATAAAGGAGTTTTTGAAAAAGATCCAGATGGCTCTGTTTGGATTGATTTGACAGACGAAGGACTTGACCGTAAAATTGTTTTGCGTTCTGACGGAACAGCGGTTTACATGACGCAAGATATCGGAACAGCGATTCAGCGTGTAAAAGATATGCCAGATGTTGGAGGAATGGTTTACACTGTTGGAAATGAGCAGGATTATCACTTTAAAGTGTTATTCTTAATTCTTAAAAAATTAGGATTTGACTGGGCTTCCAGTTTATATCACTTATCATACGGAATGGTAGATTTGCCTTCTGGAAAAATGAAAAGCCGTGAAGGAACTGTTGTAGATGCTGATGATTTGATGCAAGATATGACCGATACAGCAAAACAGATTTCAGAAGATTTAGGAAAACTAGACAGCTATTCTGATGAGGAAAAAGCTAAACTATATAAAACAATTGGTTTAGGAGCTTTGAAATATTACATTTTAAAAGTAGACCCTAAAAAACGTATTTTGTTCAACCCAGAAGAATCTGTAGATTTTGCTGGAAATACAGGACCGTTTATCCAATACACATACGCGAGAATTCAGTCCATAATCCGTAAAGCCGATTTTGATTTTTCTAATAAAATTGAAATTGAAGAATTGCACGAGAAGGAAAAAGAATTGGTAAAACAAATCGAGCTTTTCCCAGAAGTAATTCAGAATGCGGCTCAAAATCATAGTCCGGCATTAATTGCGAATTATACTTACGATTTAGTAAAAGAATACAATTCTTTTTATCAATCAGTGCATATATTAGGAGAAGTAGATTTAACGAAAAAAATATTCAGAGTACAGCTGTCTCAAAAAGTAGCCGAAGTAATTAAATCGGCATTTCATTTGCTAGGAATTGAAGTTCCAGAGAGAATGTAAAAAAAATACAGACCTAGTTAAGGAAGAAAAGCCAGTAGTTTTAAACTATTGGCTTTTTTTATTGCTTTTTTGGCTTTACCGGCATTTCTGTAGTTTCATTCTTAGATAATTTTGCACTGGCTTTGTAAGTGTTACAATGCAAGTGATAAATTCCAAGTCAATTTATATTCTTCAAATATTCATTTTTAACTATTTTGAATTAGTACGCTTTTAGTTGAGATGAAAAGAATGAAAAAACCATCTATATACTGGATGGTTTTTATTCTTAATTAAAGTTCAGTAATTAATTTCCTACTCCGATAAGCTATCATAAAAACCTTTTTTTAATATCTCATAAGTTATTTAGTACACAATTTGTAGTATTAATATTTCAAATTATTATGTTAAAAGTAAATCTATTCTTGTTAAAATTATTTAAATTTTTTAAGTTCGCCCTCTCTAATTAAAAAAACAAAATAATGAAACAAAAATTAAAAGGACTTATGATGCTTTTTTTCATTCTGATTCTGCAGTCAAGCATTGCTCAGGAGAAAAAAATTACAGGAGTGGTTTCGGACAATGCGGGAATACCTTTGCCTGGTGTTAGTGTCTTAGTTAAGGGTACAAAATTGGGAACTCAAACTGATTTTGATGGAAAGTATATGATTAAGGCATCATCAAATCAAGTGTTAGTGTTTAGTTACATTGGAATGAAAACTAGTGAAATTACGGCAAATTCATCAGTTATAAATGTAAAAATGTTAGATGCAGGAGCGCAAGAATTAGAAAGTGTTGTTGTCACTACTGCCATGGGGATTAAAAAACAAAAAAGATCTCTTGGTTATGCTACTTCTAGTGTAAGTGCCAAAGATTTGACTGATGTTACCAATGTTAATGTATTTGAATCCCTTTCTGGAAAAGTAGCGGGTGCAGATATAACAACACCTGCACAAGCAGGAGCCTCCTCTAAGGTTGTTATTCGAGGTTTTAATTCATTATCCAATAGCAGTCCGCTATATGTTGTTGATGGAACACCTATCAATAATAGTAGTAATGGTGGCGGTACAACAGCCGATGGGAAATCAATTAATAGCACTAGAAGTTTTGATGCTGGAAATGGTATTAGTGATTTAGATCCAAATAATATTGAGAGTATGTCAATACTAAAAGGCGCGGCAGCATCTGCTTTGTATGGATCAAGAGCTGCAAATGGAGTAGTTTTAATTACTACAAAATCAGCAAAGAACAAATCAAAAATTAGTATCGATTTTTTAACTTCAACAGACTTTAATCAAGTGGCAAGAGTGCCACATTTACAAAATGAATTTGGACAAGGATGGAGTGGGCTTTCTTATTCAACTTGGTCTGGAGTTGCAAATGCCAATAATACCGCAAGTAATGAAAATGGTTCATGGGGAGCAAAATATAATGGAGAAGTAAGACCTTGGGGCGCTATAATTAATGGTGTTCAGCAAGCTAAACCGTATGTTGCTTTACCTAATAACATTAAAGATTTTTACACAACGGGTACAACATTTACAAATAGTATGCGTATAAGTGGAGGCGGCGAAAATTCTAATTTCTCTTTGAATGCTTCTACAGTTAATTCAGACGGTATTTTTCCAACAACAGCAGATGCTTATAAAAGAAATACTTTAGGAATTAATGCTGGAATTTCGACAGGCAAATTTACTGTAAGAACGAGTGTTAACTATATAAACAAGAATCAAAATGTAGTTAATACTGGTCAAGGTGGTACTGAAGGAGGTACAGTTGCACAAGCATTGGCGCAAACTCCTAGAGATATTGATGTTGTTGGATTAAAAGATTATAAAAATAATCCATACAATACGCCAAGTAATCTTTACTCTCCATATGTAGATAATCCATATTGGGATTTGCAAGAGAATTCAACAAACATTAAAGGAAATCGATTTTTCGGAAATGTAAATTTGAGTTATAAAATTACTGATAAATTAACGGCAACGTACCAAATAGGAGGAGATTACAGAAATGAAAAAATCAAATCATATGGTGCAATAATGGATTATTTTCCAGGATCTGCAAATGCTGATGCTTCAAAAGCACCTGTAGTGGGTGGTGTTACAGAAAAAACAGCAGAAAATATTGAAACAGATACCAATTTCAATTTGACGTATGTTACTCCAGTTGGCAAAGATTTTTCTTTTAATGGAATGATTGGATTTAATACTAACCAAAGAAGCGGGGCTTCATTAAAAGCAAATGTTACAAATTTAGATGTTCCAAACTTCTACGAATTATCAAATTCAATATTGTCACCTATTGTTGTTCAAGATGATTATTTAAGAAGAAGTTATGGTGTGTTTGCTTCTGTTGAAGCTTCATATAAAGAAAAAATTTATCTTACGGTAACAGGTCGAAACGACTGGACATCGACACTTCCGCAAGGCAAAAATTCCTATTTCTATCCTTCGTTAAGCTTAAGTGGAGTTGTCTTAGACAATACCCAGCACTTTGTTAAATTAAGAGGTAGTATTGCTTCAATCGGAAATGATACAGGGTATTATCAAACAAAAAGTTCTATGATTCCTGCTAATGCTGCATTAGGATTTGGAAATATTCTTCTTCCAATCGGTGGCGTAAACGGATATGAGTTAAGCGGAAATTTAGGTAATCCAAATTTAAAACCAGAAAGAACCACCGAATATGAATTAGGTTTTGAAAGCAATTTTTTTAACAAAAGGGTTAATCTAGATTTCTCAGTGTACCATAAAAAAACTACTGACTTATTATTTTCTAGACCATTAGCAGCTTCTACAGGATTTACATCACAGACAGATAATATTTTAGATCTTCAAAATAGAGGTGTTGAAGTGGTTTTAAACGTCGTGCCAGTTAAGGTAAAAAAAATCCAATGGGATTTTACCACTACATTTTCTAAAAACGTATCAAAGGTTCTTGATATAGCTTATGGCTTAGATAAACTGACTTTGGCATCTATGTATGGAGTAAATTTCGTTGCAGAAAAAGGACAGCCTTTAGGTATGTTTACTGCCTTCACCCCTAGGTTAACGCCAGACGGACGACCAATTGTTTCTCCTAGTACAGGTTATTATACTGTTGGAAACGATCAAAGTAATGTTGGTACTTCGCAGAGAAAGTTTGTAATGGGATTGCGAAATAACTTTAAATATAAAAACTTCACATTAGGTACTAGTTTTGATTGGAAACAAGGTGGTAAAATGTATTCTTATACAAAAAGAATTAACGAATTTTCTGGAAATGGTATAGAAACAACCTTCAATGACAGGAATACTTATATTATACCAAACTCTGTAATAGAGGTAAAAGATGCGACAGGAAATATTACTTATGCTGAAAACACAGTACCAATGACCACAAGTAAAGTGACTAGCTTTTGGAATACTTCTTCAAACCCTGGTATAGAAGCTGGACATGTTATCGATAAAACATTCATTCGTTTGAGAGATTTGTTTTTGACATATAACGTTCCGACGACATTCGTGCAAAAATTTAAGATTGCAACTGCGAGTTTAAGTATATATGGGAAAAATCTTTTTATGTGGACACCAAAAGCTAATCCTTATGTGGATCCAGAATTATCAACATATGGAGATGGATTGTTGAGTGAAGCTGGAGAATTTGCAACGAATCCTTCTCAAAGATCTTATGGAGCAAGTTTTAAAGTAACATTCTAAAAAAATATAAAATGAAAAAAATTATTATAAACATACTGATTTTATCTACTGTATTCATAGGATGCAGTACTGATTTGGATATTAACCAAGATCCAGATCTTTTGACTCCAGAAAAGACTCCGTTAGCAACACAACTTCCTTCAGGAATTATTGGTATTGTTGGTGCCGAAGGAGGTATAATGTCAATAATAGGAGGTTTTTGGGCACAATATTACACGCAGTCATCAGGTGCTAATCAATTTAGAAATATAGATTCTTACAATATTACGACAAATGACTACAATTATGCATGGACCACTATGTATGATGGACTTAGCGATATAAGAATGATACAGAGAAAGGCTTTAGCTGAACAAAATTGGAATTATTATTTAATAGCTACCACTTTATACGTTCAAGCATCTCAAATAATGACAGATTTTTATGGTGATATTCCTTATGAAGAAGGATGTAATCCAACGATATTGACTCCTAAATTTAATACTGGTCAAGAAGTATATGAATTGATGATTAAAGACTTGGATGATGCACTTTCTAAAGATTTAAAAGTTTCAAAAGGAGCTGTTCCTGGTAAAGATGATTTCATTTTTCTTGGAAATATGACACTTTGGAAGAAATTTGCCAACACACTGAAATTAAAAATTTACATCAGACAGTCAGAAAAAAACAAAGCGATTTCAGACAGCGGGATTGCATCTTTACTTAATGATCCAAATGTTTCTTTCTTAGATACTGATGCTGCGGAATCTAATTTTACAGGATCACCGAATTATGAAAATCCTTTGTTTGAGTTTAATTATAAATTAAATACGAGAACAAATATAAGAATGAGCAGAACATTGGGACAGTTTTTAACTGATAAAGCTGATCCAAGAAAAGATCCGTTTATTTATTGGAATCCTGCAAATACTAGTCCAAAAGCTTATGTTTTTCAAGATCAAGGAAATTACGACGTAAATTCAAGTTTAGGATATGCAAAAGGGCCGACAAATTCGTCTATACCTGCTGTTATTTATGATGGGGCTAAAAAGCCAGTCTATTTATTGTCATTAGAAGAAAGTTTGTTTTTACAAGCAGAGGCGTTAGAAAGAATTGGTTTAAGCGGGAAAACAAAATATGACGCTGCAATAGTCGAAAACTTCAGAAAAAATGGTATTAACTCTACAACAGCAAATAGTTTTATTAGTGGGACGTACGCTTACCCTGAAACAGGTACATTCGATGAAAAATTAGAGGCAATTATTGTTCAAAAATGGGTAGCTAGTTTTCCAGAAAATGGATTTGAAGCTTTTTTTGAGAAAAATAGAACAGATTATCCGAGAACTTCTCCAGTGGCTCAAAACATTTCAAGTTATGTAGGTGGCCAATTTGCTTTTTCTGCAAGTCCAGATGTTGTAGTTCCTTATGGAACTTTTCCAAAAAGAATTCCTTATCCCCTATCTGAAAGAAATTATAATCCAAATACTCCTGAATTGCAAGCCGCAACAGTGAAAATTTGGTGGAATAAATAATAAAAAAAACAAATTATTGAAAATGAAAAATTTAAAAAACAATATTATAAAAATACTTTGCGGTATTCTTGTCTCGTTTTCATTTGCGTCTTGTGATGCAGGTGGTGATCCTGAAGCAGGAGGTACGACTACGCAAGACTTTGCGGGGGATTGGTTTATTAATGTAAAGGTGGAAGGGGTAAGTAAGTTTATCAGGTTTTCTACCTACAATACGTCAGCAGACGACAATACTATGTTTATTGATGATAATGGTTTGTCTCAGACTAAACCTACGTCGCAACTTTTGAAAGCCAAATATTCAATTAATTTGAGTACAGGAAATTTTGCGTCTGATACAAATACTCCAAATCTGAGACAGACTAATCAAACTGTAACGATTACAAATGGTAAAATTGAAAAACAGGCAGGAACATCAAAAGGAGGGCATACTGTCGATAAAATTTCATTTACTGTTGAGTATAGTAATGAACCTGGTGTTAAGTATGATTATGTTGGAACAAAAAGAACAGGTTTTAAAGAAGATGAATACTAAATGTATTTAAGTAAAAAGCTGGTAATTTAAGTTACCAGCTTTTTCAATTTATAGAACATTATTGCTGCAAATTTATCCATATTACCACCTTATAGGATTCTTTAGTTTCTGTTTTAAATTTAGCAATACAACAAAACCCGAAGGTTTTTAAACCTCCGGGTTTTTCGTTTTAACAACCAATTCTAATTACTTAACAAATTTGTCAATGATTTTATCTGTTTCTGCTTTTGCAGTATCTGGTTTTAAATCAAATAAAAGAGAGTAAAGTGCTTTTCTATCAACTTTTGCCTCTAAGTTTAAGTCTTGATGTCTGTCAAAAAGAGTTTGCCATTTATCGCGAACGTTTTTCCATAATGCATTATTTTCTTTCCACCATTTTTGAGCAGCAATGCATTTTACATCTGGAACTTTAGTGTAAACATCAAATCCTTTTTCTTGAGCTAGTAAAACATCTTTCCCAGTATCGTCGCGAACTAATTTATCATTGTCTTGTTCGTGATTCCATCCTGTTGCAGTGATTTCGTGAATATTTCTTCTTTTCAAAACATTATAATCGTTACGTTTTGTTTGCTCTCTTCTCGGAAGTGGAGCATCAGCAACGTTTGCCCAATAATCTTGTCCGTCAACATGTACCCAAGTTGAAGATCCCTCATATCTTGGGCTATCATCTACCTGATATACTTTTTGAGTCCACTGACCTTTAACGGCTTTTTTGTCTAATTTCTTGTATTTCCAAGAATTGCCTTTATCAAAAGTATATAAGTCTGTGTTTTCGTATAGCCAATCTTGTCTCCAGTGTTTGATAATCATATCGTCGCTTACAATCAATAAGTGCTGCATCACAATTTTGTTAGGAGTGTCTTCTAATAACTCTACCCATTCCAAGGCAGATTCGTGTTTCGTTTCAGAAGGTTTATAAGTAAGAGAATCTTTTGGATATGAGAAAGTTTCTGTGAAGTTAAACTTTACCTCATAACAACCACACATTGATTTAATAGATTTTATGTCTTGTTGTTTTTTGTCCTGACTAAAACCAAGACCACATGTTAAAGCCATAGCGGCTGACAAAAAAAGGCTTTTTGAAATCATAACTTATTGTTTTGTTTAAATTTTCGCAAATATATAAATTTTATTTAGAACAATTAAAAATAGTTATATATTTGCATAGATTATTAAGACTGAATAAAAATAATGAATTTTAAAATAACTCTTTTTACTGTTGTGCTTTTTTGTCAAATTTCTGTTTCTCAAGAGGTTCAAAAAGATAGTGTCGAAACAAATGAATTATCAGAAGTTAAAGTTACTACTGCAACTAGAACGGAAAGAGTGCTTTCGTCATTGCCTTTACCAATGACAATTATTACATCTGAAGCGATTATGAAGTCAGGCGTTACAAGATTAAATGAAATTTTAAGCGAACAGACCGGTATTATTTTAATTCCAGACGAAAGTGGTTTTGAAGGAATTCAAATGCAGGGATTGGATGCCGCTTATACCATGATTTTAATTGACGGTGTACCATTAGTAGGGAGAAGTTCTGGTGTTTTAGATTTATCAAGGGTTTCAGTAGGGAATATAGAAAGAATCGAAATTGTTAAAGGCGCTTCTTCTGCATTATATGGTTCTGAAGCAATGGGAGGAGTGATAAACGTAATTACAAAAAGACCAAAAAAAGATATGTTTACAGGTAGTCTTTCTTATCGATATGCAACTTTTAACACCAGTGATGCCAATACAAATTTGCTGTGGAAAAAGAAGAAATTCTCAGCTAATCTTTTTGCTAATTTTTATTCTACAGAAGGTTATGATTTAGATAAAAGTACACCGTTAAAGAATCTAGAACCATTTTACAATTTTACTATTCAGCCTAAGATATATTACGACTTTTCGGAGAATCTAAAATTAATTGTGAATAACCGTTTTTATGATATGAAAATGGATAATAGAGCAATTATAGATTCTGAAAACTATACGGGGGACGCCAAAGAGAAAGAATGGAATTCGCAATTAAAATTTGAACATAAATGGAGTTCGAAAGTATATTCTGAATATGAATTTTATGCTACAAACTATCAAAATGATTCATTTTTAAAAGACCAGAATAATATCGTTTTTGAAAGTGCCTATTACAATCAATGGTTAATTCGACCAGAACTTCGAACAACAATTTCTCTGAAAAATGATAAACTAACTGGTGGAGTTGGATTAAATTATGAGACTCTAGACAGGACTTATTTTGAGAAACAAGTCAATTTTAATTCGCAATATCTTTATCTTCAATATGATTACAATCCGACAGAAAAATGGAATGTTCTTGCTGGATTTAGATATGACAATCATAGTGAATATGCTTCACAGTTTAGTCCGAAACTAGCAGTCAACTATAAGGTTAATGAAAACTTTTCTCTTAAGTCTTCCGTGGGCTATGGATATAAAGCGCCAGATTTTCGCCAATTGTATTTTGACTTTACAAATCCATCAGTTGGATATACGGTTTTAGGATACAACGTTGCAGAAGATCGCTTAGATCAACTTGAAGAACAAGGACAGCTTTTGTCAAGAGTTGACGGGGTAAGTTTTGGTGAGCCGTTGAAGCCAGAAAGCTCAATTAATGTCAATTTTGGAACTTTTTATAAGAAAAATAAATTAAGATTGGACGTCAATGCTTTCTATAATTCAATAGAGAATTTAATTGATACTCGTGTTGTTGCTCAAAAAAATAATGGTCAGAATGTCTTCAGTTATTTTAATATCAGTAAAATTTTCACCTACGGTTTAGAGTTTAATTCAACTTATGATTTTACAAAACAATTATCAGTATCATTTGGGTATCAGTTTTTAACAGCAAAAGACAAATCTGTTCTGGATAATTTCGAAAATTACCAATACATCCGCAACTCAGATTTGCAGACCATTCAGATTAAAAAATCCGATTATTTTGGATTGTTTAACAGATCAAAACATACTGCCAATGTTAAGTTAGCCTACACTATACCTAAAATTAAGACCGACATTAATTTGCGTGTTTTTTACAGAAGCAAATACGGAATGTTTGATACAAACGGTAATCAGATACTTGACAAATATGACACATTTGTCGATGGCTACTTTTTAACAAACCTGTCAATTTCAAAATATATCGCAGATAAATTTATGCTTCAAGCTGGAGCCAATAATCTATTTGATTTTACAGATCCTAGCCAAATTAGCAATTTGGCAGGTCGACAGTTTTTTGCACGAATTCAATATAATTTTTAATCAATATTTATTTAACACCATTTTCAAAATGAAAACAAAATTCTTAAAACTTTCGCTTTTAGCATTATTTATTTTTACAGCATCTTGTAGTAGCGATGACGATAAAAATGAAGTAGTGCCAGTAGTAACTACAAAAGTTTCTAATATTGCTGCACCGCAGACAGGCGGGCAGGGACAACCAGCAGGTGGAGCATTTGCAAAATTTAGTTTTTCTCAAAATAAGTTGGTAACAGATAATAGCTGGGATATTGCTTTCCGTGGGACTACAATCATTGTAAATGGAGGAGCTAAAATTGGTCTTACAGATGAACCAGAAAGAACAGGGTCTGGCGCAGTAAGTATTGTATCTGGAACATTTGCTAGTATTACTACATTTCCTGCGGCTAGTACTTTTGCTCAAGATGCAGCTGCTGTTTATTCAATTCCAACAGGAAGCGGAAAAGGTTGGTATTCTTATAATGCAGAAACTCATATTATTTCTCCTATTGCAGGAAAAGTATTTGTAGTAAAAACACACGATGGTAAATATGCAAAATTTGAAATATTGAGTTATTATAAAGATGCACCTGCAAGTCCAACATTAACTTCTGAGTCGCCATACTACACTTTTAATTTTGCTTACCAAGCAAACAGTACCACTACATTCTAATAAAAACTAATAATCTCGAATAGATTATTTTATATAGGGTACTTTTAAAAACATCAAAAATCTAGTCAATCATTAGCTTTGTTTTTTTTATTTTTTTTTGATAAGGAGGTTAGAATTTTCTAACCTCTTTTTTTTGTTCTACTTTCTTGTTAAAATGAAATAGAAACAAAATGTTATTCTATCTTTGCACAAATTTTTTCTGCTGTAGATTAAACATTATTGAATTGGTTTAATTTTTGAATGCAGTCCTTCATATTTTTTATAATTATTAAGTGAACACAAAATCTTATTTTTTTCAGTCTTTTGCGATTGTTGCTTTGGCATTGGTTGCTTTTATTGGATTCAAACAAATCCTTCCAGACAAAATATTTTCTGAGAGTAAGTTAGATTCTAAAAATATATTAATAGACAGTCTGCTTTTAGAATCTGTGGCAGAAGATTCTCTTTCTATAGACAAAGACAGCATTGCTGAAAGTGAAAGAGAACTGAATCAGCAGAAAATTGTTTTTGATGAAACTGAAGGAATTGAATTTCCTGCTGAAACATTCGAAAATTATAAAGGATATCAATACCTGATTTCTTTTTACGAGAAACTGTATCAGCTAGAGAAAAATCCGCAGAACAAAGTTAGAATCGCTTATTATGGAGATTCTATGACTGATGGCGATTTAATCGTTCAAGATGTTCGTGCCAATTATCAAGAACGTTTTGGAGGAAATGGAGTTGGATTTGTTCCTATTACTTCAGAATCTGCTGCTTCGAGAGGTTCTGTAAAATCAACTTATTCTAAAAACTGGAAAACGCAATCTTACTTAAATGTAAAAAGACCGACAAGTCCTTTCGGAGTTAACGGACATGTGTTTTTTGCAAATGATAAATCTAATCCGACTTGGGTTCAGTACGAAGCTGGATTGAACAAATATTCAACTTCTTTAGATAACGCCACATTATTTTATGGGCGTGCTGCTAAAACAGGAAAAGTGAATTTCATTATCGGAAAAGATACAATTAAGAAAAGCCTTTCTCCAAATAATTTAGTGAACACGTTAAAAGTTTCATCGGGAAGTTTAAAAGCTTTTAAAGCTAATTTTGTTCAGGCAGATTCAATTCCGATTTACGGTTTTAATTTTGATAATGGAAGCGGAGTTCACGTAGATAATTTTTCTCAGAGAGGAAATTCAGGACTCCCGATTTCGATGTTCAATGCTGATGTAATGAGAGCTTTCAATAATAGTTTGAAATATGACTTGGTTATCCTTCATTACGGAACCAACGTTTTAAATTACGGAACTAAAAATTATTCTTGGTATGAAAAAGGAATGACAAAAACCGTTAATAAAATTAAAGAATCTTTTCCAGGCGTTTCAATTTTAATCGTTTCAACTGCTGACAAATCGACAAAATATGATTTGGAAATGAAAACCGATTCTGCGGTAGTTCCTTTAATGAAAGCGCAAAAACATTATGCTTTAGAAACTCATGCAGGGTTTGTAAACTTATATACTTTGATGGGTGGAGACGGCTCTATGATAAAGTGGGTTGACGAAACTCCGGCAAAAGCAAATAAAGATTATACGCACTTTAACCAGCGTGGCGCAAAAGCAATTGGTAATTTGCTTTACGGACAATTGAATAAAGGATACGAAGAATATAAAGTACTCAGACAAAAAAGAGATGCTGAAGGGACTAAGCCAAAACCAGTAAAAAGAGCCAGACCCGATTCTATTTCAGTAACAAAAGATAGTGTATGATAAATAAACTTATGGTTTTCTTTTGTTGTCTTTTTTTTACAACAAATGATAAAACTCCTAAAACAGACGTACAGCCAACACCCAAAAGTATGATTCAAAAAGTGGATACAGCAGCAATTGATGCTCCTTCTGATGGCCAGATTTATAACGCAAAAGCGATAAGTGATTTTTTTGAAAAACTAGAAAAAAACGAAGATCAGAAGAATCAAAAAATCAATATTGTGCATATTGGCGATTCGCATATTCAAGGCGATTTGATGACCAATGAAATCAGAAAAAAATTACAGCAGAGGTTTGGTAATGCTGGGCGTGGTTTAGTATTTCCATATCAATTGGCCAAAACAAACGGATCTTACAACGAACGTTTTCGATCTAACAGAACTTGGGAAAGCTATAGAAATATTCACCCATTTAAACAATGCCCGGTTGGGATAAGCGGAATTGGGCTTTGGAGAGATTCTGGCGGATTTGTTCTGGAAATGAATGTTAAAGATCCAGCGTATAAATTCAATACAATTAAAATTATTACGCCCCAGAATCAGAATATGTTCGATTTGGCAATTTCGTCTAAAATCAATTCTATTCAGACAACCGAGCGAAGAGTTATTACCCATAAGATTAAAAAAGGCGAAGTACTTGGGACCATTGCAGACAAATACAATGTTTCAATTGCTGAAATTAAAAGAGACAATCGTTTAAAAGGGAATAATATTCGTGCAGGAAGAACATTAAAAATTGCCACAAACGAAACTAGAGCAAAGACCATTTCAATGTCAGAGTTTGTTCCGTTAGCAATCGAATCAGATTCTTTTTCGCATTATTACAACTCGGAAAATGCTTTAAGCCGAATATTCTTGATTCCGAACAAAGAAGCAAAGGATTATGAGTTAAACGGAATCGTTTTGGAAAAAGATGCACCAGGGATTATTTATAGCGGAATTGGAGTAAACGGAGCTAAATATTCAGATTACAATAAATATCCATTATTCTTTGAACAATTGAAATCGTTGCATCCCGATCTGCTGGTTTTTTCACTGGGAACAAATGAAAGCTATGATCATCTGGATTCGGAAAATTATATTAAAGAATTACGAGAATTTATTAATAATATCAGAGCACAAAAAATAGATGCACCGATAATTGTAATGACACCTCCGCCATCATTGCTAAGAAGAAAGCCCAATACTTATATTGATAATTATGCGAGACAAATTATAGATATAGCTCAGAAAGATGGTCTTGCGGTTTGGGATTTGTACGACGAATTTGGAGGCATGAGCGGAATCAGACAATTAAAAGTGCAAGGATTAATTGGGCCAGATTGGGTTCATTATTCAAAAAAAGGATACGAGAAACAAGGAGATTTGTTTACTCAAGCGATTTTAAGATCATACGATAATTTTAAATTAAAGAAGTAAGTTGACGACAATAGAGAGTATTAATAATTGGTTCATTCAAAACTTTGGTGCAATTACAATAGAACAAGTTAAAAGTTGGTTCGTTTATAATGAAGACGAAAAACTTTTATTTAATACCGGTTTATTCTTAGGTTTATTTCTGGTTTTCTATTTTGTGTATGGTTTTTTACGCAAAACATTTTATTTGAGATTAACGTATGTTATCCTCTTCTCATTATTCTTTTACTATAAATCAAGTGGAATTTACTTCCTTCTTTTATTGCTTTCATCGGTTGTAGATTATGGTTTGAGCCAAATTATTTACAGAGAAGGCAGAGACAGCGTCAAGAAATTTTACTTGGTGATAAGTGTTATTTTGAATTTGGCGCTTTTGGGCTATTTCAAATACATGAACTTTTTGATTGTGACATACAACGATATGTTTCATGGTAATTTTGAACTGCATAATGTTTTTCTTCCTGTTGGAATTTCGTTTTATACGTTCCAATCGATGAGTTATATTATTGAGATTTACAGAGAAGAAATCAAACCGACAAAAAACTACATCGAATATTTATTCTTCGTTTCGTTTTTCCCGCAGTTAGTTGCCGGGCCAATTGTGCGCGCAAAAGATTTTCTTCCTCAGATTTATCAAAAATTAAATTTGACAAAACAAGATGTAAACAATGCTTTATTTTTGATTATTGGAGGTTTAATCAAGAAAACGGTAATATCAAATTACATATCAGTAAACTTTGTTGATCGTGTTTTTGATACGCCAATGAGTTATACTTCTTTCGAAAACTTAATGGCATCATACGGATATGCTATTCAGATTTACTGCGATTTCTCAGGATATTCAGATATGGCAATTGGTATTGCATTATTGCTTGGATTTAAATTGCCAGTCAACTTTAGAACACCATATAAATCAACTTCGATTACCGATTTCTGGAGAAGATGGCACATTTCGCTTTCGACTTGGTTAAAAGACTTTTTATACATTTCGATTGGTGGAAATCGTGAAGGTTCTTTCGCAGGATTTTTATTCCCAAGTTTATTCTTCTTCGGATTATTGCTTTGGGGAATGTCTTGTTATAATGAAAGTGTAATTCCACTTGTCATTGCAGGAATCAGTATTTTGATTTTCGCTTTGTCATTTTTACTTTCAAGCAAAATAAAACAAACCTTAGTAACCAATTTTAATTTGTTTACGACAATGCTTTTAGGAGGTTTGTGGCACGGAGCAGGAGCGCAGTTTATTGTTTGGGGAGCGCTTCACGGATTGGCTTTGGCGGTTCATAAAATATTCATGGAATTTTTTCCATCCAAAAAAGATAAAAGTCCGAATTTCTTATGGAGATTTTTCTCAATCGTAATTACATTTCATTTTGTAGTTTTCTGTTGGATCTTTTTCCGAGCAAGAGATTTTGAAACAGCATTACAAGTAATTAATAATATCGGACAATTGACTTTCGAACCAGAACTTTGGAAAACAATTGTTCTTGGATATAAAAATGTTTTCGGATTAATGTTGTTTGGTTATGTTTGGCATTTCTTGCCAGAAACTTTCACAAACGGAATGAAATCTGTTTTCGACAAAACGCCATTACTGATAAAAGCAATAATCTTAGGATTTGTATACTGGATTGTTTATGCAACAGCAGTAGCTGGTTCACAGCCGTTTATTTATTTCCAATTCTAAAAAGATATGGCCACGAAGGCACAAAGGCGCAAAGGTTTTTATTCTTTGCGCCTTTTTTTGTTTGCCATGAAGGCGCAAAAGGCGCGAAGTTTTTTTCTCTCGCAGATCACGCAGATTTAAGAGATTTTATATTCTCAATCAAAAAATAATCTATAAAATCTGCGAGAGGAAAATATTAGTTAAAGGAATTAGAGAAATTAGCATAATTCGTGGCAAAAAAACTTTGAGGCTTAGTGCCTTTGTGGCAAAAAATTGCGCTCAAATAAAAATTGCCTGAAATATCTAATTAGATTATCTTTGCACTTCATATAAAGAAAATGATATGTTTGATAATTTAAGTGATAAGTTAGATAAAGCGTTCCATATATTAAAAGGGCACGGTAAAATTACAGAAGTAAACGTTGCTGATACCTTAAAAGAAGTTCGTCGTGCGTTACTTGATGCCGATGTTAACTTTAAAATTGCTAAAGATTTTACAGCAAGAGTAAAAGATAAAGCTATTGGTCAAGATGTATTGACAACATTACAGCCAGGACAATTATTAGTAAAACTGGTAAAAGATGAGTTGACAGAATTGATGGGTGGAGATGTTGCTGGTGTTAACTTATCAGGAAATCCAACTGTTATTTTAATGTCAGGACTTCAAGGTTCTGGTAAAACTACTTTCTCAGGAAAATTAGCTAATTTTTTAAAAACAAAGAAAAACAAGAAACCACTTCTTGTAGCGTGTGATATCTACCGTCCTGCGGCGATCAATCAGTTGCATATTGTGGGAGATCAAATAGGTGTTGAGGTTTACTCAGAACCAGAAAATAAAAATCCTGTAGAGATTGCTCAAAACGCAATCAAACACGCCAAAGCAAACGGATTCAATGTGGTTATTGTCGATACAGCAGGTCGTTTAGCAGTAGATCAGGAAATGATGGACGAAATTGCTCGCGTACACAAAGCAATTCAGCCTCAAGAAACATTGTTCGTTGTCGATTCTATGACAGGACAAGACGCTGTAAATACAGCAAAAGCTTTCAACGATATCTTGAATTTTGATGGAGTTATCTTAACGAAATTAGATGGTGATACTCGAGGTGGAGCGGCACTTTCAATCAAATCGGTTGTAAACAAACCAATCAAGTTTGTAGGTACAGGAGAGAAAATGGAAGCAATTGACATTTTCTACCCAGATCGTATGGCTGAGAGAATCTTAGGAATGGGAGACGTTGTGTCTCTTGTTGAAAGAGCTCAGGAACAATTTGACGAAGAAGAAGCAAGAAAACTTCAAAAGAAAATCGCTAAAAACGAATTTGGTTTTGATGACTTCTTAACGCAGATTCAGCAAGTGAAGAAAATGGGTAACATGAAAGACTTGGTTGGAATGATACCAGGAGCTTCAAAAGCTATGAAAGATGTTGAAATCGAAGACGATGCTTTCAAACATATCGAAGCGATCATTTATTCGATGACGCCAGCTGAAAGAAGCAAACCAGCCATTATCGACGTGAAAAGAAAAGCCAGAATCGCGAAAGGTTCGGGAACTAAAGTCGAGCAAGTAAATCAGCTGATGAAGCAGTTTGACCAAATGAGCAAGATGATGAAGATGATGCAGGGCCCAGGCGGAAAAAATCTGATGAAAATGATGGGAGGTATGAAAGGGATGCCGGGTGGTATGCCAGGAGGAATGCCGAGATAAAATAAGAAAAAGTTTCAAGTTTAAGGTTTCAAATTAAGGGGCCAAAACTTGAAACTTTTTTAATTACATAACTATTAAGTTTCGCCAGTAACGTGAAACTTTAAACTTGAAACAAAATAAACACAACACATGCAGCTACTAGACGGTAAAAAAACATCTAACGACATTAAAAACGAAATTGCAGCCGAAGTTCAATCCATAAAAGCAGCGGGAGGAAAAGTGCCTCATTTAGCAGCAGTTTTAGTGGGAAACAACGGAGCAAGTTTAACTTACGTAGGAAGTAAAGTAAAATCATGCCAAGAAATCGGTTTTGATTCAACTTTGGTTGCTTTACCAGAAACGATTACAGAAGATGAGCTTTTAACAAAAATTAAGGAATTGAACGAAGACGATAATCTTGACGGATACATCGTTCAGTTGCCTTTGCCAAAACATATCGACGAGCAAAAAATCTTATTAGCAATCGATCCAGACAAAGATGTTGACGGATTTCACCCAACAAACTTTGGAAGAATGGCTCTTGAAATGGAAAGTTTCATTCCAGCAACACCATTCGGAATTATGGAATTGTTGGAGCGTTATAAAGTTGAGACTTCAGGAAAACATACCGTTGTAATTGGAAGAAGCCACATCGTTGGGCGTCCAATGAGCATCTTGATGAGCCGTAAAGGAAATCCAGGAGATTCTACAGTTACATTAACGCACAGTCGAACTAAAGACTTGGCAGAATTCACCAAAAATGCAGATATTATCATTACAGCTTTAGGAGTTCCAGAATTCTTAAAAGCAGATATGGTAAAAGAAGGAGTAACCGTTATTGACGTTGGAATTACTCGCGTAGACGACGCTTCAAACCCAAAAGGATACGTTATTAAAGGTGACGTTGATTTTGAAGGAGTAAGCAAAAAAGCATCGTTCATTACACCAGTTCCAGGTGGAGTAGGACCAATGACAATTGCAATGTTACTTAAAAATACGCTTTTAGCAAGAAAAATGAGAAGCGCAAGAAATCAATAATTTCTTTATAAATATTATGAAAGCCTGTTCTGTCGAGCAGGCTTTTTTTATTGTGTTAAATTTTCTAACACATAGAAACATAGAATTGGTTTCTAAAAAGAATATAAAAGAGAAACAAACTTCTCTCGCATAGCTAAGCTATGTTTATTTACAAAAAGTGAAGCGCCTTTTCTGCATTTAGAATATCTATGTTTCTATGTGTTTAAAAATCTAACAGAAACAGTCATTTTAATATATAATTAATAGTTTAAAGTTTCGGGTCTTAAAAATAAAGGATACTTTTGCAGCACTTTAAAAATAACACTTCTCCAAATGGACGATTATTATTATTCGTTAGTATTAAATTAAGCAGCTTTTGAAATTTTCAAAATGCTGCGCTAAAAACCTGTATTTTGAAATGAAAGCCTTTTACACAAACAACAACGGATTGGTAGAAATCCAAAAATGGACTTCAAATTGCTGGATTCACATCGAATCTCCAACAGAATCAGATAAAAATTATTTATTAGAAGAACTTCAAATTCCTGAAGCTTTTTACAATGATATAGAGGATATCGACGAAAGACCTCGTATCGAAATCGAAGACGGTTGGACACTTATTATCATGCGCATTCCTATTAAAAGCGGCGATGTGAAAATTCCATTTCATACCGTTCCGCTCGGGATCATTTTTAAAGACCATATCTGCGTTACAATCAGTTTTTATAAAACAGAAATCATAAAAGATTTTGTGGCTTATTCACAGCGCAAAAACATTGACATAGAAGATAACTTCAATTTAGTTTTAAGATTGCTTTTGTCTTCAAGCGTATGGTATTTAAAATACCTGAAACAAATCAACCAGAAAATAAAATTAGCCGAAGATAATTTAGAGAAATCGATCAAAAACGAAGAATTGCAGGCACTGCTTCAAATCGAAAAATGTTTTGTATTCTTCATCACGTCGCTAAAAGCAAATGACGTTTTGTTTCAAAGAATCAAAAATCTAAAAGCGCACAAGGCTAGTTACGATCCCGAATTATTGGAAGATGTTGAAATCGAATTAAATCAGGCGCAAGACACAGCCAATATTTACAACAACATCTTAACTGGAATGATGGATGCCTATGCTTCGGTAATTTCAAACAATATGAATAACATCATGAAGCAAATGACATCAATTTCAATCATTTTGATGATTCCAACCCTAATCGCCAGTTTGTACGGAATGAACGTCCCAAACGGATTAGAAGAAAGCAAATACGGCATCTGGATCTTACTTTTAGTTTCAATAATTCTATCCACTTTTGGAGTCTTTTTGTTCAAACGCAGAAGATGGTTCTAAAACTTTAAATATGTAAAGCCTACTCGTTAAGAATGGGCTTTTTCGTTTTTATATCTTGGGCGTGACCCCGACCCATCGAGAGGGCAAATATACTTTCGCTTATGCGCCCTCTCAACGGGTCGGGGTCGGGCTATCCGCGCTATTTCGGTAGCTTGCTACTATCCCTCACGCAACTTTACGGAGAGACCTAACAGGTTTTTAAAACCTGTTAGGTCTTGTTGGATATCTTTTAAATATAGTCCCTACGGGACAAAAAAAACGACGTAAATTATTGTTATACCAATATTTAATCTCTCCGAGATAATCCCGCTAGGAGTGAAATATCGGTAGGCTTTGGCAGGCAAAAAGGCAAATATTAAATTAATTTGCGCGCCAATATTTAATCTCTCCGAGATAACTCCGCTAGGAGTTAAATATTGGTAACCCAAAATACCCGCATAAGATATCCCGTAGGGATTATACATTTAAAAAGGCAGAGTACAGATTACGATATAAAACAATTATTTTTTTCACGTTTTTTACTTGCCAATTCAAAATAAATAATAACTTTGTAACGCAAAGTACTTTAATTATGAATCAAAAGCACCAAGAAGATTTAGCACATATTCGTTCCATGATGGAGCGCTCTTCCAGATTTATATCGTTAAGCGGACTTTCAGGAGTTTTCGCAGGTCTTTCGGCTTTAATTGGTGGGATCTATGTATACCAGTTGTTCAAAGCAAATGGAATGGATTATTTGACCGACGAGCATAGATTGTATTCTGCCAATTTGGTTTCGGAATTATTCTGGATTGGGATTGGAATTTTAGTTTGCGCATTTGCATTCGGAATCTTTTTCACTATTAGAAAAAGCCGAAAATACAATTTGCCAATTTGGACATCTGCAACAAAAAAAATGCTATTCAACTTAACAGTTCCGCTTTTTGCAGGAGGTGTATTCTGTCTAGCGATGATGTATCACGGTTACTTCGGATTGGTTGCGCCATCGACTTTGCTGTTTTATGGTTTGGCACTTATTAATGCAGAAAAATATACTTTTTCTGATGTAAAATATTTAGGTTTCTGCGAACTTTGTTTAGGATTAATTGCTCTTTTCTATATCGGATATGGATTGATTTTCTGGATTCTTGGATTCGGAATTCTTCATATCTTATACGGATTGGTAATGTTCAAAAAATACAAATAATTGAATGGGAATTATTGACAAACTAAATAAAGATTTCGAAAGCCGTGTCAGACTGGGTATTATGTCCGTTCTGATGGTTAATGACTGGGTAGATTTTACCGAGATGAAAACGCTTTTGAATATCACAGATGGTAATTTAGCGAGTCATTCTTCCGCATTGGAGAAATCTGAATATATCGAGATTAAGAAAGAATTTGTGGGCAAAAAGCCAAAAACATCTTATCAGGTAACACCGCTTGGCCGCGCGGCGTTCAAAGAGCACCTTTCTTACCTCGAAAAATTAATGAAATCTTAGAAACTAAAATTTTTTATCCAAAAACTTTGAATTGCAAAGTACTTTTAAAAACTAAAATCATGAAAAAACATCAAATTATCTTCGCATGTACAGCGGTTTTTATACTGCTTTTTTACAATGAATCTGTCGGAATCAATATTTCTATTTTTGGCGTTTTGCTAACGCTTTTAATTAGCTATTTCTTTCAAGAAAAGCTTGTAGACAGATCACACCTTATTTTGGTAATGACTTCTATTCTGTCATGTTTTGCTTTTGCTTGGTATGGAGATGCGGCATCGTTTTTTGCTTTAGCACTATCAATTCTATTTTTACAATTTAAAACGCAGGATGGTGAGCTCAAAATCATACAGATCTTTCCCCTCATATTTTTAAATGGATTTACTTCAATAGGACGCATTTTTATTTTTTCGCAATGGCTTCCTGAACGAAAAATCCACAACGATTTTGCCAAAAAGCTAATAGCATTTGTGGTTATCCCAGTGCTATTTTTAGGACTGTTTTTTATTGTGTATTCTTTTGGAAGCGATCATTTCTCTTCATTATTTACAGACTATGAGTTAGATATCAATCTGCCGCAATTAATTGCAATGTGTATTTTAGGGTTTTATATCTCGTTCAGTTTTTGGAATTATTGGGTTCCAGATGCTTGTTATGAATACAATCCGAAATTGAATAATGATTTCACAAATGTTTCTGAAGTTACAAACCAAAACACATTTTCATTTCTTGATTTGGACTTCGAAAGGAAAAGTGGAGAAATTACATTGTTTTTCCTAAATATCATGCTTTTGGTTTTTATTGGAACTTATAACTATGAACAGTTTTTTGAAGCAGTAGAAAAAACAAATTTAAGTGCAGATACACACGAACGTGTGAATGCTGTAATTTTTTCAATTCTTATGGCAGTTGGAATAATCTTGTTTTACTTTAAAGGAGGATTCAATTTTGATAAAAAAGCCAAAACTTTAAAGAATTTGGCAAAAACCTGGCTTGTTTTAAATCTAGTTTTAATTGTGAGTGCTATGGTTAAGAATACAGAGTATGTTTCTTTTTATGGCCTAACATACAAACGTCTTGGAGTTTATGCTTTTTTAATTTTAGCTGTTATCGGATTAGTGGTTTCATTTCAAAAGATAAGAAAACAAAAAACGAACGCTTATCTTTTCAATCAGATGGTTTGGTATTTCTACGGAACAATTCTTTTGTGTAGTTATATTAATTGGGGAAGCCTTATTACAAATTACAATATCTCTGTAAACAAAGGAGTAGAACCTGTTTTTTTAAGCGGTTTGAATTTCAACGATGATGCTCGTCGTGAATATTTGCAAAAGAATAATCTGGATGGAAAATATGTAGAAGCAGTAAGAGAAGAATTGATTTTGAATTATCAAAACTCAAGTTTTTTGTCAAAAGCTTTGTATTATGAGTTTTTGGATAAAGAAAAGAAATAACAAAAAATCCCATTCATATTAAACGAATGGGATTTTCTTTATTTATTATCACCTCTTTTTTTAAATCGAGGATCGTGTTTTGAAATAAATGCTTTTCTTCTAGTTGGAGTTGCGCTTGAAGCCGAACTTTCAACTTTAGGAAAACTAGCTTCTTCCGTTTTACTAGAAGGTTCAATTAACTGATTTAATTCTTTTATTTCGTCATTGGTTAGTTCTCTATATCTGCCTACAGGAACATCCAATGAAATATTGATAATTCGGATACGTTTAAGTGCAGTAACTTCGTAACCCAAATATTCAGACATTCTTCTAATTTGGCGGTTTAATCCCTGAGTTAGTATAATCTTAAAAGTGTATTTGCTGATCTGCTCGACTTTACATTTTTTAGTAACCGTATCTAAAATCGGAACTCCATTTCCCATTCTCTGAATAAAACGTTCAGTGATCGGTTTGTTTACCGTAACTGTATATTCTTTTTCGTGGTTATTTCTAGCGCGAAGAATCTTGTTTACAATATCACCATCATTGGTCATAAAAATCAAACCTTCACTGGCTTTATCCAATCTTCCAATCGGGAAAATTCGTTTAGGATAATTAATATAATCAACAATATTATTTTTTACTTCAAGATTGGTCGTGCATTCAATTCCGACAGGTTTATTGAATGCCAAATAGATCATTTTTTCGTTTTTCTCAACGATTAATTTTCCGTCAACGCGCACTTCATCCTCTGGTGAAACTTTCGTTCCCATTTCCGGCACAGCACCATTTATTGTTACGCGTCCTTCTTCAATTAATTTATCGGCTTCGCGACGAGAACAAAAGCCCGTTTCAGCAATAAATTTATTAAGACGTTTTAAATTTTCTTCCATACTGCAAAAGTAGCTAAAAGTTTAGACTTCTTAGAATTTTAGATTTCAGACTTTAGACTTTAGATTTTAGATTTTATAAAAAACTTAGAATCTTAGCATCTTTTTTCTACGAATCATGAAAGATGGAACTGTCTTCTGGAGTTTCTTTTCTGTCGAACATTCCGTAATCACGAACTACAGATGCAATTCTTAAATGATAATCTTTAAAAACTTCATTTCTTCCTTTTGCCTGTGCGGCACGATGCATTTCAAGATTTCGCCATTGCTGAATGCTTTCCTCATCTCGCCAAAAAGACAAAGACAAAACTTTTGAAGGATCGGAAAAACTTTGAAATCGTTCTATCGAAATAAATCCTTCAATATTATCTAATTCCGGACGCAGACTCGCTGCGATTTCCAGATATTCTTCTTTTTTTCCTTCATTAGGAATAACTTCAAAAATTACAGCTATCATTTTAATTGTAGATTTTGGATTTGAAAAACTTAGTGTCTTAGCGACTTAATGGTTCAGAACCTTCAAAAAGAAACTCAATCACTTTATTATACAAATCATCATCATGCATACCGTGACCTAAACCGCTAGTTTCAATAAATTGACTGTTTTTCCAACCTTGCGCTATTTTTTTTCCTTCTGCGAAAGCAACAATTTTGTCTGAAGTATCATGAGCAATGAAACCAGGAATTGTGATTTCTGATGCGAATTTTTGTCCCGAAAAGTCTTCTAATTTAAAATTGAATCGATTTATGAATTTGCTTTCCAAAAGAGGTAGTATTCTTCTATTCAAACTAAGCATCGAAATATAATTATCAATCAAAGTTTTTAAATCAGAAGGAGCGCCAAGAATAACCATTTTGTTAATGCTCGTATTCGGAAATAAGTATTGATGATAGACACAAGCAGCTCCGCCAATAGAATGTCCAATAATAATTTCGGGTTGATATTTTTCTACCGCTTTATTGATGAATTCGGCATAAAGCGGCACATTAAATTCTTTTCCGCTGCTTTGTCCATGTGCAGGCGCATCAATGGCAATTATTGTGCTGCCAGATTTTTGAAGATGAGGCAAAGTTTTTTTCCAGCGTGCAGCATTGCTTTCCCAACCGTGGACTAAAAGAATCTTAGTTTCATTTCCTTTCCAAACATAAGTTTGAAAATGATGTTCGTTATGATGAAATATTTCTGTTTCAGCATGTCGCAAAACTTTTGGAAGCTCTTCTTTTTTTAATCGTCCAATTCGAGGCTGACTGAAAAGCGCATAAGAAAGTTCCATAGCCTTTTGCGGACGCACGTAACTCAAAAAGTTAATATAAGATCCAACTGATTTTAATGTGATAAAACGAATGCCTTTTTTAATTCCCAAAACTTAAATTTTTTTCTAAAGGTAAAAAAAGGTCTGTCACGAATTACACAAATGAGTCCGAATTTTTATTCTTAGTATTAATAGGTAAAAAAAGTAAATAGTGATAATTAGTGGAATTACAGCAAAAATAAAAGCAAAAAAAAGTCCCGATTTAATCGGGACTTGATATTTAGAATTTTGCGAACAATTGTTCCATTTTTTCTTTTTCTTCTTCAGCTAATTGCGTATCAACTAAAATTCTTCCAGAGTGCTCATCAGTGATGATTTTCTTTCTTGACGCAATTTCAACCTGAGTTTGAGGTGGAATTGTAAAGAAAGATCCAGCAGAAGCTCCTCTTTCGATAGAAACTACAGCTAATCCGTTACGAACACTGCTTCTGATTCTGTTGTAAGCTGCCAATAATCTTTCTTCGATTTGTGCAGCAAATTCAGCAGACTTTTCAGTTAAGAATGCTTCTTCTTTCTGAGTTTCAGCCATAATAGCGTCTAATTCAGATTTTTTATGTTTTAAATGAGAGCTCTTAGCGTCAAGTTTTTCTTTTAAATTAGAAATAACTTCTTTTTTGTGCTCGATAGAAGCTTTCATTTCTTTGATTTGCTTTTCGGCCAATTGAATTTCTAATTCTTGAAATTCAACTTCTTTTGTCAAAGAATTAAATTCTCTGTTGTTACGTACTGATTCTTGTTGTTTAGTGTACTTTTTAATAACCTCTTTATGCTCCTCAATAGCAATTTTCTTTGCTTTGATTTGCTCCTCAATCACTTCAAGTTCACCTTTCAGTTTCTCTGAACGAGTGCTCAAACCTGCAACTTCATCTTCTAAATCTTCAACTTCTAAAGGAAGTTCTCCTCTAACGTTTCTGATTTCGTCAATTCTAGAGTCAATAAGCTGTAAATCGTATATTGCTCTTAACTTGTCCTCAACACTTAATTCTTTCGTATTCGTCATATTTTATAAGTACTTAACTGGATTTGTATTTTCTTCCGATAAAATGATTGCAAAATTAAGAATTTTTTTTCGAAGATAATCAACAATATAATTTTTTGTATAGCGTTCACTCTCAAAATGACCAATATCAGCCAAAAGCAACTTGTTTTCGGCTTCATAAAATTGATGATATTTCAAATCAGCTGTCAAAAAAGCATCAGCTCCGGCGCTTATTGCGTTTCTAATAGCAAAACTTCCAGATCCTCCTAAGACTGCTACTTTTTTTATTTTTTTACCTAAAAAAGCGGAATGGCGAATTCCATCGGCAATCATTTTATCTTTTACAAAGCGAAGAAAGTCTTTTTCGTCCATTTCATTTTCAAATTCACCAATCATTCCTAAACCAATATTTTGGTGCGAATTTTCGAGATTGTAAATTTCATATGCTACTTCTTCGTAAATATGATTGGCAAAAAGCGCTTTTAAAATTCTGGATTGCAAGTGTTTTTCAAATGTAACTTCAATTTTTATTTCTTGAGTTTTGGTCAATTCATGTCGTTCACCAATTACAGGATTGCTATTTGCATTTCCTTTGTAAGTTCCAGTTCCTTCAGAATTGAAACTGCAGTTTTCATAATTTCCAATTGTTCCTGCTCCGGCTTCAAACATTGCATTTCTAACCTTATCGGCATTTTCTGGAACAGTATAAGTGACTAGTTTTTGGATGAAATTATTTTTAGGAACTAATATTTTTGTATTTGTCAATCCTAGAGCATCACAGAAAATTTTATTGACTCCTTGCGAATGATTATCAAGAGCGGTGTGGACGGCAAAAATGGCAATATCATTTTTGATGGCTTTCAAAATTGCACGTTCAACATAATTTTTCCCAGTGATTTTTTTTATGCCAGAGAATAATATAGGATGAAAACAAACTACAAGATTACAGTTCTTTGCAACAGCTTCGTCAATTACATTTTCTAACGCATCATGACAGACTAAAACTCCCGTGCATTCAGTTTCGGAATCTCCAACTAAAAGCCCGACATTGTCAAAATCTTCAGCGTAAGCCAAAGGAGCCATTTCTTCAAGAACCGATATAATATTTTTGATTTTCATTTTGAGTTTTTGTTTCAAGTTTTAGGTTTCAGGTTTCAAGTTGTTTGACTTGTGCAAAAACTAAAACAAATTAACGAAAAAAATTATACTTTCGTAAAATGAACTTACTTCGAAAAATACTTTTTCCATTTGCTATTTTATACGGATTCATCACTTCAATCCGCAATTTTCTTTTTGATAAAGGAATTTTAAAATCGACCTCATTTGATCTTCCTGTTATTGCCGTTGGAAATTTGAGTGTTGGTGGAACCGGAAAAACTCCTCAGATAGAATACTTAATTCGATTATTATCGGATAAATATAAAATTGCAACTTTAAGCCGTGGCTATAAAAGAAAATCGGAAGGTTTTGTTTTGGCTAACGAAAATTCGAATGCTGAAATTTTGGGAGACGAACCTTTTCAGTTTCATCAGAAATTTCCAAATGTAATGGTGGCCGTAGATGCTAATCGTGCAAACGGAATTCAGCAATTGCTTTCGAAAGATGAAAAGCCTGAAATTATTTTGCTGGACGATGCCTATCAGCATAGAAAAGTAAAGGCTGGTTTTTATATTCTGCTGACTTCTTATGGAGATTTGTATACGGATGATTTTATGCTGCCAACTGGAAATTTGAGGGAAAGCAGGAGCGGAGCAGCAAGAGCCAATATTGTTGTGGTAACAAAATGCCCTAAAATATTGACTGAAGAAGAGCAGACAAAAATTAGATTGAAATTGAAGTTAAATGCTGCACAGCAAGTCTTTTTTACTTTTATAGATTATGATATGGTTATTTTCGGTAAAAATGAAAAAATTGCTGTCAACGAAATTAAATCAGAATCAAAATTGTTGCTGGCTGGAATTGCAAAACCAAAACCGTTTTTTGATTGTTTAAAAAATGAGAGTGATGAATGTCTTACTTTTCCAGATCATCATCATTTTTCTGATGCAGATTTAGATGCCATTCGAAATAAAGCAAACGGAAGAAAAATAATCACAACCGAGAAAGATTATGTTCGCTTGAAAGACTCCGAATTGGTTGATCAATTATATTATCTGCCAATAAAAAGCTCTTTCATTAACCATCAGCAAGACTTCGATGCTACGATTTTAGAGTATGTAAAAGAAAACTTAGAACCTTAGCTAATTAAAAAACTTAGCAATAGTGCTATAGAAATCGTCTGGAACAAAAGGTTTTGTAATTACATCATCCATTCCAAAAGAAAGAAGCATATCGCGGTTTTCGTCAAGCGAAATTGCTGTTAAAGCTATAATTGGAGTCGCTTTGTCAAATTCGCGAATCAATTTGGTTGCTGTAGTTCCATTAATACCAGGAAGATGGACATCCATTAAAATCATGTCAAACCGCTTAATTTTTAAAAGCTCAACAGCATCTTCTCCATTGTCAACAATCTCACAGGTAATGTTTTTGTTTTCGAGCATTTTACGAGTAATCATCTGATTGATTTTGTTGTCCTCGATCAATAAAATAGATTTGTTTTTCAATTGTTTATCGTTATATGGTTTTACTTCTTCGATTACTTCCAATGGTTCGTTGTTAATTTTGAAATTTAATTTGAAGGTAAAAGTAGAGCCTTTACCTACTTCACTTTTTAGTTTTATCTCGCCTCCTAAAAGTTCTATTAATTTTTTTACAATAGTAAGGCCAAGGCCTGTTCCTCCATATTTTCTGTTTACTTCTATAGAACCTTGAGAAAAGCTTTCAAAGACAGATTGAAGCTTGTCTTCTGGAATTCCTATCCCGGTATCAACAATTTCGAAATATACTGTTGCATTATCTTCTTCTTGCGAATATAATTTGGCAATTACATTTACATGTCCGTTTTGGGTAAATTTTAAAGCATTGTTGATTAAGTTAAGTATAATCTGAGATAGTTTTGTAGGGTCTCCAATTAAATTGTCTGGAATCGCTTTGTCTATTTCTAAATTGAAGTAGTTTTTGTTGGCTGTCGCCAGTTCTTTGAGCGAACTTTGAATGTTAAAAAGCAATTCTTTCAAATTAAAGCTGATATTTTCAACTTCAGCTTTAGTCGAATCAATTTTATTAATTTCTAAAATTTCATTGATAAAAGTGGTCAAATAATTACCGGAGAACTTTAAAGATTCTAAGTATTTTAATTGTTTTTTCTTTGGTTTATCTTCAAGTAGAATATGAGTAATTCCGTTAATGGCATTCAACGGTGTCCGGAGTTCGTGACTTACTGTCGACAAAAATTCAGATCTGGCTTTTGATGCTTTTTCTGCTTTATTTTTGGCTAAAATTAATTCTTTGTTTTTCTCGCGAAGTAGTAAATTGTTTTGGTTTCTTATGATATTGTTTTTGTACAAAGCCAAACTCAATAGAGATAGAATCGAAATCAAGGCAATTGCCAAAATGCTGACTAACTTAGAATAACGATAGGTTTTAAGCTGAAATTTTTCTTCGCTTTCTTTTTTTATGCTATTGCTTAAAGATTGATTTTTTTTGAATTTTTCATATTCGTCCAAATCAATTTTGGCATTTTTTAGTTTTAGAAGATAATTTTCCAGCTGATAATGTTCATCTAGATACGAATACGCCAAATCATAATTTTTATTCTGTTTGTAGTATTGGCTTATTGCTAAAACGATTTTTGCTTTTTTGGGAAGATCATTGATTTTAGCGTTGTAATCTAAGGCTTTGTTAAAATATATTATAGTTGAATCATTTCTTTTAAGCTGGCTTTCAATTAAGCCAAGCTGATAATACGCATCTGTTTTGGTTTTTATATTGGCAGTATTGTCAGGTTTTTTAATAATGGTCTTAAAAGTCCTTGCTGCCGATTTAAGATCGTTATTGGTCTTAAATGCCAAGGCTTTCTGGTAATCTAAAATTTGAGCATTGTCATTGATGTTCAGTTCTTTTAGTAGATCTGCAGCTTTTGTGTAATATGCGGCAGCTGTTTTATAATCACCTGTGGCCGTGTTGGCTGCGCCGATATAATGCAGAGCTAAAACTTTTGTACAGCTAGGTTTTAAGGTGTCAAATAAAGAAACCGTTTTATGGAAATTTTTTAATGCATCTTCAAATTTTCCCTGATTGTAGTAAATTTTTCCAAGCTTAAAAGTCTGATTGGCCAAATTCTCTTTTTTGCCATTTTCTTCACAGAAATTAATTGACTTTTCTGTGTAAAAAATAGCCTGATTGTACTTTTTATTGCTCAGATTAGAATTGGCCAGCTTGTTATAATAGGTCAAGCTATCCGTATTCTTTTTGGCTTGAGAATACAAAAGCGAGTTAAAAAAACAAACAGCAATAAAAAGACAGTATTTCATGTATGGCAATGCTTTTACAATGAATCTTATTATTTTCTTATCAGTAAAATTAAATCAATCAATCTTGATGAATAGCCAATCTCATTATCATACCAGCCCACAACTTTTACCATTTTGTCGATAACCGAAGTTAGCTGAGCATCAAATAAACAAGAATGTGTGTTGCCAATTACATCAACCGAAACAATTGGATCTTCGGTATAATCTAATATTCCTTTTAAATTTGTTTTTGAGGCTTGTTTAAATGCTTTGTTTATTTCTTCAATGCTAACAGCTCGTTTTACATTGAAGGTTATGTCTGTTAATGAACCGTCTGGAACTGGGACTCTAATACCACAGCCACCCATTTTATTATGCAATTTAGGAAAAATTTTTGTTAATGCCTTAGCTGCACCTGTAGTTGTTGGAACAATCGATTGACTGGCGCCTCTTGCACGTCTCAAATCCTTATGTGGCTGGTCGTGAAGGCTTTGGTCGGTGGTAAAAGAATGTATAGTCGTAATGTAAGCTTGTTCAATTCCACACAATTCTTCAATGATTTTAATCATTGGAGCAGCATTGTTTGTGGTGCAGCTTGCATTTGAAACTATATTTTCGCTTCCATCCAAAATATGTTCGTTTACTCCAAGAACTACTGTTTTTATAGTATCCACTTCTGATGGAGCAGAAAGAATTACTTTCTTTGCTCCAGCTTCAAGATGCGCATTTAGTTCTTCATGCGTTTTATACTTTCCAGTCGATTCGATAACAATATCAATCGAGTGTGATTTCCAATCTAAATTTGAAATACTTTTTTCGTGAAAAAAGAAAAAATGCCTTCCGTCTACAATGATGCTATTTTCGTCATGACTTACTTCATATGGCAAAACCCCATGAATACTGTCATATTTAATTAAATGTGACATGGTTTTGTTGTCAGCAATGTCATTTATAGCAACGACTTCAATTTCAGGGTGATTTAAAAGCAATCGGAATAAATTTCTTCCAATTCTTCCAAATCCATTAATAGCAATTCTTGTTTTCAATTATTTGGTTTATTCGTTTAATTGGTTAATCGCTTAATTGTTTTCAAACCGTTAAACGTCTCTACGATTAAACGATTAACTTAAAAATTTATAAAATATGTTTTTGTGCTTTGTATGAAGAACGAACAAGAGGTCCGCTTTCGACATGTCTGAAACCTAATTCAAGACCAAATTGTTCATATCTGGCGAATTGTTCAGGCGTAATAAATTCTTTTACAGGAAGATGTTTTTTACTCGGCTGTAAATACTGCCCAATTGTTACCACGTCAACATTTGCATTTTTTAAATCTCTCATCGTCTGGAAAACTTCTTCTTCAGTTTCTCCAAGACCAAGCATAATTCCAGATTTGGTTCTGTTGATTCCTTTTTCTTTCAGATAACGAAGCACTTCCAAACTTCTGTCATATTTTGCCTGAATACGAACTTCGCGAGTTAAACGTCGCACTGTTTCCATGTTATGAGAAACCACTTCAGGGTTTGCTTCTACAATACGGTCTATGTTTCTTTCAATTCCTTGAAAATCTGGAATTAAAGTTTCAAGAGTAGTTTGAGGATTCATTCTACGAATAGCTCTCACAGTTTCCATCCAAATGATAGAGCCTCCATCTTTCAAATCATCTCTGTCAACACTTGTAATGACAGCATGTTTGATATTCATAATCTTAATAGAACGCGCTACTTTTTCAGGTTCGTCCCAATCTACCGTTTCAGGTCTTCCGGTTTTTACCCCGCAGAAACCGCAAGAACGCGTGCAGACATTTCCTAAAATCATAAAAGTCGCTGTTCCTTCACCCCAGCATTCTCCCATATTTGGGCAGCTTCCAGAAGTACAAATGGTATTTAAACTATATTTATCAACTAAACCTCTAAGTTCAGTATATTTTTGTCCGATAGGTAATTTTACTTTTAACCATTTTGGTTTTGTGGTTTGTGTATTTTCAGCGACTGTTTCCATATATCAATGTTCAAAGTACAAAGATACGGAATGTAGTTTATTTTGAGACGTTTATTTGCTTTTCCTTTACATATCATATTTATAGAAGATATTGAGGATAATATAAATCAAGTGTTAATAAATTGTTTTAAGTGTATTTTGTGGTTGCTTTTTTTTGATTTATGTCTGATGTTTTAATGTTTCATTTGGTTTTTGTGGAATATAAAAGTTCGGTCTTAATCTGTTACAAATTTGGCTTCTTGGGAACTTGCAAAATTCATGCAATACTAATTTTGCTGTTAATTTAACAGTTTTAAAACCATGAAAAAGAGAATTATTGTATTAGGAGCTTTATTTGCAATTTTAAGCCTCACCAAAACAAATGCACAAATACTTTCAGATAAAACTATGGGAGCTTTAGGAAAAGGCGTTTCAGGATTTACTTTTAGTGATGCAGACGCTGCGGCTTTAGCAAAACAATCTATTGCAGAATTGGATGCAAACAATCCTGTTGCAGATCCAAAATATGGATATTCAATTCGTTTAGACCGTTTATTTGGGAAACATACTACAAGCGAAGGAGTTACTTTAAATTATAAAGTGTATTTAGTGAAAGATATTAATGCTTTTGCATGTGCTGATGGAAGTGTTCGTGTGTTTGCAGGTTTAATGGATATTATGGATGATAACCAGCTGCTTGCTGTTATTGGTCACGAAATCGGACATGTTGTTAATCATGATACAAGAGATGCCATAAAAGCGGCTTATAAAAAAGAAGCTTTATTAGATGTTGCGTCGTCTCAATCAGGAAAAGTAGAAACTCTTACCAACTCTCAATTAGGGCAAATAGGAAGCGCTATGATTGATAGCAAACATAGCAGAAAACAAGAATCTGAGGCGGATAATTTCTCTTATGATTTCATGAAAAGAAATGGTTACGATGTGAATGCTGTAGAGTCGGCTTTTAGAATTCTTCAAAATTTAAGCGAAGGAGCGGAGGCGTCTTTTATGACTAAAATGATGAGCTCTCATCCTGATTCTGGAAAAAGAGCTGACGCGGCCAAAAAAAGAGCAACAAAAGATGGATTGTATCATGCGTATGAGCAACAGAAAATTGTAAATACAGCTCCAGTAACAGCAAAGAAAACAACTGCAACAACAAAGAAAACAAGTACTGCAAAGAAGAAATAAGCGCTACATAATACAAACCGGTAAATCTAATAATTGGCCGGTTTTTTCTTTTTTATTATAGAATCAAAATCGGTTATAGTTGATTATCAGCTCATAAAAATGTTATATCTTTATTTGTTGAAAAACAAGTTTTGTGTGAATTTAAAATAGCATTTTGTTATGCTACATTTGTTGTTAAATTGTAATTATAAAAAATATGAAAAAGAAATTTATAATAGTAGGACTTTTATTTACAGCATTTGGTTTAACTAAAATGACTGCACAGATTAATTTTGGAGATAAAGCAATTGGGGCAGTTCAAAAAGGGGTCACTGGTTTTACTTTTAGTAATGCCGATGCAGCAAAATTATCTAAAGAAGCGGTAGCTAAATTAGATGCAGAGCATGAAATTGCTGGGCCAACTGATGGTTATGCAATACGATTAAATCGTGTTTTTGGAAAACATGCATCGGGAGACGGATTTACTTTAAATTATAAAGTATATAAATTAAAAGAAGTAAATGCTTTTGCAACCGCAGACGGAAGCGTTCGTGTGTATTCAGGATTAATGGATATCATGGATGATAATGAATTAATCGCTGTAATCGGGCACGAGATTGGACACGTAGCAAACAACGATTCTAGAGATGCAATTCGTGCGGCTTATCAGAAAGAAGCATTAATGGATGGTGCGGCTTCTCAATCGGCAACTGTGGCGACAGTTACAGACAGCCAACTTGGGAAAATTGGAAGCGCAATTATTGACAGCAAGTACAGCCGTAAACAAGAATCGGAAGCAGATTTATTTGCTTACAATTTCATGAAGAAAAATGGCTACGATGTAAATGCTGAAGAATCTGCATTTAGAATTTTAGCAAAAATGAGTGAAGGTTCTGAGGCTTCATTTATTGACCAAATGATGAGCTCGCATCCAGATTCAAAGAAAAGGGCTGACGATGCCAAAAAAAGAGCAGAAAAAGATGGTTTGTATAAGCCGTATGTACAGCAAAAAATTGTAAATACAGCTCCAGTTGCAAAAAAGACAACCACAAAGAAAACAACTACCACAAAAAAGAAATAAGAGTTGTTTCTTAAATTATAAAACCCAGCAATTTCTATTTGCTGGGTTTGTTTTTTTTATCCTAGTACATGAAAAGCAAGAATCTTTTGCACTTCATAAACATTAACGGATTTATTGAATTGTTTTACAATGCTTGGCTGTTGTTCGCTAGAAATCCAGATTTTTAATTCTGCATCTAGATCAAATGTTCCTGCAGTTTCTACACTGAATCTTGTGATGTTTTTGTAAGCAATAGATTTGTATTCTGTTTTGCTTCCTGTAATTCCTTGCACATCTACTAAGATTAGTCTTTTGTTCGTAAAAATGAAAGTGTCGCGAATAAGTTTAAAACCCATTTCGATTTCTTCATTTGCTGTTAAAAGCTGCCCGTATTTTTTAATTAAATCTTCTTGACTTACAGAACCTGCATTGCCAAGAATAGCTGAAAATATTCCCATTACCTTGTTTTAATTTAGTTAAAATGATTTCCGTTTTGAAGGAGTAAATGTAGTGGATTTTGTTAATTTTTTTGGTTTGAATTAAATTTAATTATTAATGGGGCTAATGTTATTGCAATTAGGAAAGATGATATAAAAGTCACAACTAAATTCCCAATGTTTAAATCTTTTGGGGTTATTATAAATCTCATAAATAAGATTGCGGTTGTAAATAAAATCACGGAAACCCAATAGAATTTTTTAATCGGAATTGGAGAAGTAAATTTTATCGGAAGATTAAAGAAAGTTATTAATATGATTACAGCTCCAATAAATGTGCTTAAATGTTGAGCTGTTTTCCAGAATGGAATTTCTGTTCCAAAGATTGCTATCGTGCTTTTCAAAGTTTCAATTTGATTCACAAAATAGCCGTGTTTATGGGTAAAGGCATCCCACAAAATATGAGAAAATATTCCAATAAGTAAAGAGATTAAGATGATAAGCCAATTTCTTTTAAAATAAACATTCCAGTTGAAATCTGTAAAAATCAAAATTCGACTTCTGATAAATGAAGGAAGATTTTGAAATAATAGATTTCTAGCAAGATTATGAAAAAGAAAAGTCAATAAAAGAGCAAGAGGTAAATCGAACCAAAAAATACCATTTAGAGTGTGGCTGTAATCGCTTTTAACTCTCATACGCAAAAAATATTCAAAATCTGGTGTTAGGCTTCCAATTACTAATGCTGTTAGAGAGAACCATGATTTTGGTAAATATCTCAAAGGAAGAATTATTGCAGGATGCGAAAAAGTGAAAGGCATTTAGTTGATTTTTAGTTTTGATTTAGGAATTAAATGTAACAAAAAAGCAGAACCTAAGTCCTGCTTCTTTGACTTTTCAAAATATTTATATTATTCGACTTCTGTTTTTATTGTGATAGGAAGATTGTATGCAGTTCTAACTGGTTTTCCGTCTAGAATTCCAGGAGCCCATTTTGTTTTTAATGATTTTAAAACTCTAATGGCTTCTTTCCCCATTCCATAACCAGGATCATTCTTTACAATAATGTCTGTAAGTGATCCATCTTTTTCAACCACAAAAGAAACATACACTCTTAGTGTTTTTTCTACGTCAAGTTCTGGTCTGCGGAAATTGTTTCCAACATACTTGTAGAACTGAGCAATTCCGCCTGGAAATTCAGGAAGTTTATCCAATATAGCTGTAGAAACAGGTTCATTGCTTGGTGGTGCAACTGTAGCGGCGTCACCATTTCCTCCTCCGCCTCCCGTTGTAGGTAATACATTTACCGAAGTTCCTGTTCCGGTAGCGTTTTCAACAACTGGTGCATTTTCTGTATTAGGCGCGATTTCCTGTACAGCGTCTTGAGTTCTTGCAACAACAGGATTGGTTAATTGAACCGCATCTGTTTGACTTGCTGCAGTTTGTTCTACAATCGGTGCAGGTGGTGCTGGCGGCGGTGGCACAACAGTAGGGTCAATGTTTACGGGCGTTATCGGGTCGTAAATCATTGGTTCTGGCTCGACTGGAACTACTGAGGAATTAAATTTGCTAATAAGTGCAGATGCACTCCCTAAAGCCGTTAATAACAATAAACCCATAAAGAGAGCTGTAACAGAATTTTTGGAGTTCTCCTGGCGTAATTGGTACGCGCCGTATTCTTTGTTTTTGTTCTCGAAAACAAGATCGGTCCACTTGTTTTCATAAATGCTTAATTTAGACATAATTTTTGGGTTTTAAGGTTAAGTAACTTTAAATCATGCGCAGAAAGGTTTAGGTTTGAGCTAGCAACGAAAAGTTGTAGTTTTAATGTTGTGGAAATGTTTTTATTTTAAGAATAAATATGAGAATAATTTATTCTTTGATTAAAGATAATAAATTATCTATTACGTTCGATAATTTCGGCCAATAATTTTTTAGCGCGTAAAAGTTTTACCTTAACACTGCTTAATGGCTCATCAATCTTAGTAGCAATTTCCTGATAAGACATTTCCTGAAAATAACGAAGCTGAATTACTTCTTGGTAGTGTGGTTTAAGTTCTTTGATGCATTGAAGCAGGCGGGAAAGATTCTGTTCTTTAATTAATGCATCTTCTGCCGATGGAGTAGGGTCGGCAATGTTGTAGGCCTGTTGGTCTTCGTTGTCCGTGATTTCTATAAAAAGATTGGTTTTCTTTTTTCGAAGCAAATCAATATAGACGTTTTTTGCAATGGCGATAAGCCAGGTATTAAACTGAAATTCTGGATTATAAGAAGCAATTTTGTCAAAAGCTTTGGAGAAAGTTTCTATCGTAATATCTTCTGCGGTGGTTTCGTTTTCGGTACGTTTGAGCATAAACGAATACACCTCATTCCAATAATGATCTAATAAAAAAGTAAAGGCGATCTGATCGCCTTTTTTTGCTTTTTCTATTTTAGAATTTATTTCCAATATACTGGTTTTGAAAAGATATTAGTTATAAAGATATTAATTTGCGTTAATATAAGCGCTATCTCAACAACCGGAAACCAAATTTTAATATCTTTTTCTTTTAATTTTCCTGCTGAACATCCAACGACTGTCCACACAATAGTATAGCGTGTAGCTAAAATTGCTAATACGGCGATCCATTGGTATTGAAATGCTAACAGTATAATAACTAAAATAAAGAAAAATAATTGTGATAGGAAAAATAATCCTAACTGCATTTTATCAAAAAACTTGTAATGTTCTGCAGTAGAAATATGTCTCCTTTTCTGAGTAAACCATTCTTTATAAGTTTTCTTAGGTTCTGAATAGGTAAAACTTTCAGGTGTATAAGAAATTGTAGTATTCGCTTTATTTGCTGCCTGATTAATGAATAAGTCGTCATCGCCAGAGCGAATCTGAATATGATCGATAAAACCATTTACATTAAAAAACTCTTCTTTTTTGTAGGCAAGATTTCTTCCAACTCCCATGTAAGGAAGTCCTATTTTTGCCCATGAAAAATATTGAAGTGCTGTTAGGACAGTTTCAAAACGAATAATTTTGTTTAAAAACGAACGCTCTACTTTTTCATAACCTCCGTAACCTAAAACGATTGTTTTGTTCATCGTAAACTGCGAAGTCATAGAAGTGATCCAATCTTTAGAGTTTGGAAAACAATCTGCATCTGTAAAAAGTAAATAATCTTTCTTTGCAGCTTTTATCCCAAGCGTTAAAGCGTATTTTTTATTTCCCCAAAAAGCTTCATTATTTTCAACTTTTACTAGACGGATATTAGAGAATTCTTTTTCAAATTCTTCAAAAACTTCAAGAGTTTCATCGCTAGATGCGTCGTCAATTAATACAATTTCAAAATCTGGATAATCTTGCTGTGCCAAAAGCGGAACGTATTTTTTTACATTCTCTTCCTCATTTTTAGCACATACAATTACAGAAACCGGAAGATTTTTAGGTTTCACATGCTGTGGTTTGGCAAAAGCAAATTTGCCAAAAACTCCTAAATAATAAAATAATTGAACTACGACAATAGCAATAAAAAAGTAAAATATGTATATAAGCATCTGATTTATTAGGTTCTATTAATTTCACGTTCTGCGACTGCAAATGTACTTATCAATTCGCTAAATTCAATAGCTTAAGCCGATTTACTTTCGGCATTTTGACATTTCTTTTGCAACAGCAATAGACTGAGGGTTTTCGGTTTTTTCTAATTCCGAAATTATGTTTTTATAATTGTAATCGTCACGATTTTGGGAGAGTTTTTTTGTGGCTTGAATTTCTTCAATTTCGATTTCAAAACCAAAGATTCCTCTTGCTTCGCGCATGGTCTTTTCAGATAAATTTTCAACACGTACTGGATTCTTAGAATTCACTTCGTACTTATCAACAAGCTTTTTTAATTGCTCTACTGAAGTTTCATAATCAACAATCTTGATTTTTCCATAAACATGTACGGCTATATAATTCCAAGTCGGAACATTTTCATGATCGTACCAAGAAGAAGAAATATAACTATGCGGACCGGTAAATACAGCCAAAACTTGGTCACTTTCGCTAAAACCTTCAGCTTGCGGATTCAGCTTTGAAATATGACCTTGCAGAATTTCTTTTCCATCAGCATTCAATTCCAATTCAATCGGAATATGCGTTGCGCATAACTTGCCGTTAGTCTGATTAATCAGGATTCCAAAACTGTTTTCTTTCAAAAAAGCTCTTATTTCTTCCTGATTTTCGTTTTTGTATAAATCTGGTGTATACATGATCTTGTTGTTTATACAATTTGTCACATTGAGCGGAGTCGAAATGCTTTATAGCAAAGACTTCGACTCCGCTCAGTCTGACAATGGGTTAAATTTCGTGACAATTAGTGAAATTTGTGTTTTAAATCACATTTACTTCCGCTTCAATCTGAATGCCGAATTTTTCAAAAACAGTTTTCTGAACTTCTTTCGAAACAGCTAAAATTTCCTGTCCTGTTGCGTTTCCGTAATTTACCAAAACTAAAGCTTGATTTTTGTGAACTCCCGCATCGCCAAAACGTTTTCCTTTAAAACCTGCTTGTTCAATCAGCCATCCCGCTGGAACTTTTACTTCGGTTTCTGAAACTTCGTAGAATTTCATTTCTGGGAATTTCTGATGGATTTTCTCAAAATCAGATTTCAATAAAATCGGATTTTTGAAGAAACTGCCGCTATTTCCTAGTTCTTTCGGATCTGGCAATTTGCTTTGTCTGATGGCAATTACAGCATTACTCACATCTTTTAAAGTTGGTTCTGTAATGTTGTTTTTGGCCAATTCTGCCAAAATATCTCCGTAAGACGTATTGATTTTATGATTGCGTTTAGTCAGTTTAAAAATAACCGAAGTAATAATAAATTGGTCTTTTACCTCATTTTTGAAGATGCTTTCGCGATAGCCAAAGTTGCATTCAGCGTTATTGAAAGTTTTCATTTCCTGAGTCGCAATATTAATCGCTTCGCAAGAAACAAAAGTGTCTTTAATTTCGGTCCCATAAGCACCAATATTTTGAACTGGAGTTGTGCCAACATTTCCAGGAATAAGAGACATGTTTTCTAATCCGCCAAAATTGTTATCAATCGTCCAAAGAACGAAATCGTGCCAAGTTTCACCCGCCTGACTTTCAACCCAAACAAAATCGTCGTCTTCTTTTATGATCTTTTTGCCTTTTAGATCAATATGGATAACCAATGCGTCAATATCTTTGGTTAAAAGCATATTGCTTCCGCCGCCAAGAATGAATTTTTTCTCGTTTTTGTTTGCTGACAAAATGGTTTTCAATTCAGTAATAGAATGAACGGCAACAAATTGTTTAGCGCTAGCTTCAATGCCGAAAGTATTATATTTTTTTAAAGAAAAATTGGATTGGATTTCCATAAATAAAAGGCTTTTTAATCTGAGTCAAAAGTAAGGATTATAATTTATTCGGAAGGGGTTTTAAATAAATATCAGGTTTCGAAAACTAAATCAATTTCTTTTGTAAATTTGAAAGAATTATAATGTTATATTAATGAAGCTTTTTTTTCTTAAGAATAAGATTTTACTCTTTTTAGGTCTGTTTATTTCATTGTCTTCTTTTGCTCAATCAGATATTGTCGGGAAATGGGAGACTAGAGATATAATTGGGTATTCTGATGTTCTTGAATATTCTTTAGTAAAAGACAAACAACAGAATAATGGACGAAGTGTAACATTTAAGCAAGATGGCACATTTTTTTGTGATGCGCCAGTGAAATGTCTTAATGATTGCTTCGTTTTAACTTCTGGAACTTATAAGCAAGTTGATAGTGATCATATACAATTGATTGTAAAAGATGCTCATTTTATTGGTTTAACTTGCAAGATGAAAAATCTAAATAAAGAAGATATTATTAGAGATTTAGGTTTTTTTTACATTAATAAAGAAGGAGAAACAATTCGATTGATTCCAAATAATAAGGTTTTGAAGGATGCTGAAAAGCTTTCTATGGTTTATCCCCAATAATTTTTATTGCAAAGACCCAAGCTTCGCGTTCATAGCGTAAACTCTTGCGAACTTTGCGGTTAAATATTTATAGAATTCAACAACTCATGATATTTCTTTGAAATAATCATCATATTAATATCGTAATTCGCATTTTCTTCCACAAATTTTCTATTTCGAATAATCGTCTCGTTTCGTAATTCAGCATTTTCAAAAGACCAAATTAACTCATTGGCCAGCATTTCGATATTGTCAACTTCAATCAATTGCCCGTTTTCTCGATGCGTAATCCAGCTTTGATTTCCGGGAATATCAGAAACAATAGGATAACAATTGCAAGCCATTGCTTCAAATAAAGAGGCAGAAACGCCTTCGGTGGTTGGCATACTAATGTAAATATTAGATTGCTGCAGTAATTTTGGAAGTTCTGTATTCGGGATTCTTCCTGTAAAAATTACTTTGTTTTCTATTTGGAGTTCTTTTGCAAGATCTTTTAAAAATTGCAATCTGTTTCCGTCGCCAACAATGGTCAAAGAAAAATCAATTCCTTTTTGGTTTAAAATTCCGAAAGCTTTTAAAATGGAATCATGTCGGTATTCTGGCTGTAGCGAACGTGTAACAATCGCTTCAATTTTATTTGAATTATTGGTTGAAGGTGTAAAAAGTGATAGGTAAATTCCTTTTGGGAGAACCAAAACTTTGTTCATGTCAACTCCAGTTGCTTTCATGTGAATTGCCATTACAGGACCCCAAGCATGAATTAAATGTGCTTTTTTGAAAGCGTATTTCTGAATGAATTTTTTAAAAGGATATAATTTAGATTCTTCTGGCCATAAATCAGTTCGGCCTTGCTGTGCGATGGCAATGGTTTTGGATCCAGATAATGCTGCAAGAAAACCATAACTGGTGGTTCTTTCTGCAATCACCATATCTGGCTTTTCTTTTTTAATTATTCTTCGAATAGAAATAGGAGCGAAGAAATATTCTAAAATGCGTTTAGATCTGCGATTGTTTGATGTTTGAAGTTCCCAAGTAATGATTTCAAAATCGCCAAATTCTTTAAGGCCTTTCATCCAAGTGATGGCATCAGCGCGATAAGATTCTCCAAGAAAAAGTATTTTCCTTTGCATTATAAAAGTTTTTTCGCCACGAATTCACGAATTAATTTTGAATAATTCGTGAATTCGTGGCGATTTTTTTTGTCTAAAATTCTTCAGTATCTAAAGCGCGATTTATAAAATCGTTTAGCGGTTTTAAAGCAATGAGTTTTTCGCTCATTTTTTTTACAAAATCCTTTTTTGTAACCTCAGAAATATCGTAGGTTTGGCTTGCTGTAAAACTTTTTAATTTTAAAAACTCAATTGCAGGATGGTCTTTTTCGTAACCGCGTGGCATGCTTTTTAATGAATTGTTTTCGTTTACGTCCAAACTTCCAAATTCTTTTTTAAAGTTTTTATCATTTAAGATTTCCTGTAAATCATCATAGAAAAAAGCGATTTCTTTACGGACTTTCTTTAGTTCTTCTGCATCAGGAGAATAAAATCCGCCAGCAATAAAACTTCCTCCTTTTTCAATGTGAACGTAATAGCCAGAACGATTTGCACCTTTTGCTCCTGCTGACATCCAAACGCCCAAATGAGATTTGTAAGGAGATTTGTCTTTAGAAAATCGTATGTCACGATTGATTCTAAAGGTGCAGTCTTTTATCTCAAGAAGTTCCAACGACGGATCAAGAGGTTTCATTATATCTAGAAAATCACTCACCAACTGATGGTAGTCTTTCTTAAAAACTTCGTATCGTTTTTTATTGTCCTGAAACCATTCTCTGTTATTGTTCTTTTTTAAATCGTCTAAAAATTGCAATGATTCTTTCGTTAGCATATTCCTTGTATATTTTATTGCAGTTGTCTTTAAGTTTTTTGCTCAGGCTAATTTACTGATTTCTATTTTGTGATTACTTCTAAAAACTGATACAAATTATACCAAATTTCACAAGTCACAAATTGAATATCTTATATGTCTGATGTGTGGATTTTACAATTGCTTCGGTTCTTTCGGGATGTGTGTCTGAAATAAAAAGCTGTCCAAACGTTTCGCTGTTTACCATTTCAACGATTTTGGCAACGCGGGTTTCGTCCAGTTTGTCAAAAATATCATCAAACAAAAGAATGGGTTTTACGCCACTTTGTTTTTTTAGAAATTCAAACTGAGCCAATTTCAAAGCAATTAGAAAAGATTTCTGTTGTCCTTGCGATCCGAATTTTTTTATCGGATGTGAGTCGATTTCAAAAGACAAATCATCTTTATGAATTCCTACACTTGTGTATTGAAGTGCACGGTCTTTATTTATATTTTCCTGTAAAAGCGTTAAAAGATCTTTTTCAAATAAATGGCTTTCATAAACCAGTTGTACACTTTCCTCAGATCCCGTTATTACCTGATGGTGTTTATTAAATATAGGTATAAATTGTTCAAGAAAATCTTTTCGCTTTTCAAAAATCGATTTTCCGTAACCTTGCAATTGCTCATTATATATAGATAAGGTATCGTTATCAAAAACATGATTCAGGGCAAAATACTTTAAAAGGGCATTTCGCTGTGTAATTACCTTTTGATATTGTATTAATTCGTGGAGATATGTGGCATCCAACTGCGAAATCACACTATCCATAAATTTGCGGCGCGTTTCGCTTCCTTCAATAATTAAATCACGATCTGCTGGCGAAATAATTACTAACGGAATAAACCCGATATGATCTGAAAATTTATCGTAAGGTTTTCCATTTCGTTTTAAAACCTTTTTCTGCCCTTTTTTTAAACTGCAAACAATCTGTTCTGTTCTTTCGTTCTTTTCCAGTTCGGCATCAATAACAAAAAATTCTTCGCCGTGTTTGATATTTTGAACAGCAAGTGGATTAAAATAGCTTTTCCCATAAGCTAAATGATAAATAGCGTCGAGCACATTGGTTTTTCCAATGCCATTTTTTCCCACAAAACAGTTGATTTTGATGTCAAAATCAAAACTTGCTTCTGAAAAGTTTTTATAATTGAATAATGAGATTTTGTTTAAATGCATTTTTTCGGGACTTCCACGTATAAAATTTACCCTTTTTGAACAGTAAAAATTTGAGGCTGCAAATTACCGAAAATTATCGATATAATTGGCTTTGGCGCTTTCTTGGGCATATTTATTTTATTGCTTCCGCGAAAGTATGAGCCAATACGGAAAATATTTTTTTTAAAATAGTGATAAAATTGAAATTTTTTACCTCAGTTTCAAGAAAAATTTTATTTTTGCCGTTCACTAAATAAATTTTAAATGGCAACTTACAATAAAAGAGGATATAAGACACCAAAAGAAAAGGAAGTAAAAGAGGTAGTTACTGAAGAGCAGCAAGTAATTATTGACGAAAAAGACAGTACAACGGCTGGAGTTTTCTCAAAATTAGATGAAACGGCTTCAAAAACTGAGGATTGGGTGGCTAAAAATCAGAAAATCATTATTGGTTTAGTTGCAGGTATTGCAGTGGCTACAATTGGATATTTGGCTTACCAAAAATTTATTGAAACTCCTAAACAAGAAGAAGCTGCAAGTGAAATGTTTGTTGCGCAGCAAAACTTTGAAAAAGCTGTAAACGGTGTTTCTAGCGATTCATTATTCAAATTATCATTAAACGGTTCAGAAGGTAAATTCGGATTTATTAAAATCGCTGAAGAATATTCTGGAACAGACGCTGGAAACTTAGCAAACTACTATGCAGGTATTGCTTACCTAAATACTGGTAAATTTGATGAGGCAATTAAATATTTAGGTGAATTTAAATCTGAAGACGCAATCTTAAGTGCTTTGGCTAAAGGGGCAACAGGTGATGCTTATTCTCAAAAAAATCAGCAAAAAGAAGCTTTAGATTTTTATGTAAAAGCTGCTGAGTCTAATAAAAATGATTTTACAACGCCTCGTTTCTTGTTAAAAGCTGGAAAAACAGCTTTAGCTTTAGGGCAAAAAGAAGATGCATTGAAATATTTCAACGACATTAAAGATAATTACGACAGTACTCCAGAAGCGGCATCTGTTGATGCTTTGATCGGATTAGCGCAATAAAAATTTTAGACTTTAGATTTTAGATTGTAGATTTGTAATTAAGAATCTAAATTCTAAAATAAAAAATCTAAAATATATAAGATGGCTACTCAAAATAAAAATCTATCAGAATACGATAAAAACACAATCCCAAACGCGAAAGACTTTCGGTTTGGGATTGTTGTTTCTGAATGGAATGATACTATAACTGAAGGACTTTATAATGGTGCTTTTGACGCTCTAGTTGATTGCGATGTTCCGGCTCAGCAAATTATCCGTTGGAATGTTCCAGGAAGTTTTGAGTTGATTTACGGAGCAAAAAAAATGCTTCAGACTCAAAATGTTGATGCGGTTATCGTAATTGGATGCGTAATTCAAGGAGAAACAAAACATTTTGATTTTGTTTGTGAAGGTGTTACACAAGGAATTAAAGACTTGAATGTTCAGACTGATATTCCAGTTATTTTCTGCGTTTTAACAGATAATAATATGCAACAGTCAATTGATAGAAGCGGAGGAGTGCACGGAAACAAAGGAACCGAAGCTGCAATCGCGGCCATAAAAATGGCTTACATACGTCAGCAAGCTTCAATAGCTCATGCTTACAATCAGCCTTTATTGACTTCGGGAGCACTTCAAATTGAAGATTCTCCGAAAAAAATTGAGAACGAATAAAGCACATTTGTTTTAAAAGTATTAAAACCTATACTGTGTAATAACGGTATAGGTTTTTTTGTTTTTTTTATGATTATTCTTATTCTAAAAGCCAACCAAAATTCATTAAATTTGTACTTCTTGGTTTGTAAAAACCTAATCTAACTTTAAAACCTATTTTTGCTTAATGTCGAGTATTATTCAATTGCTTCCTGATCACGTTGCTAACCAAATTGCTGCTGGAGAAGTGGTTCAAAGACCTGCTTCAGTCGTAAAAGAGTTGTTAGAAAATGCTGTTGATGCCAAAGCAACTGATATTAAATTAATTATAAAAGATGCCGGTAAATCGCTGGTGCAAGTTATCGATAATGGAGTCGGAATGACCGTTACCGATGCACGCTTGTGTTTTGCCCGTCATGCAACATCCAAAATCCGTCAGGCAGAAGATTTGTTTTCGCTTGGGACAAAAGGTTTCCGTGGAGAAGCTTTGGCTTCTATTGCAGCGATTGCGCATATGGAAATGAAAACCAAGCAAGATCAAGACGAATTGGGAACGCATATCATAATTGAAGGAAGTAAATTTATTTCGCAGGAAGTGGCCGTTTTGCCAAAGGGAACTTCGTTTGCGGTTAAAAACTTGTTTTTTAATATTCCTGCTCGCCGTAATTTCTTAAAGTCAGATACAGTTGAGTTTCGTCACGTCATGGATGAATTCCAGCGTGTGGCACTGGCGCATCCAAATATTCATTTTAGCTTTTATCATAACGGAAGCGAAATGTACAATCTTCCAGCAGCGGGATATCGCCAGAGAATTGTGGGTATCATGTCTGGTAAAACAAATGAAAAGTTGGTTCCAGTAAATGAAGAAACTGATATTATAAGCATTCAAGGATTTGTTTGTAAACCGGAGTTTGCAAAGAAAAATAGAGGAGAACAGTTCTTTTTTGTAAATGATCGATTTATAAAAAGCAGTTACCTACACCATGCGGTTATGTCTGCATACGACGGATTGCTGAAAGATGGTTCTCAACCTAGTTATTTCTTGTATCTACAGGTTCCGCCAAACACAATTGATATCAATATTCATCCGACTAAAACAGAAATTAAGTTTGATGACGAGCAAGCATTATATGCTATTTTAAGAGCGTCCATCAAACACAGTTTAGGACAGTTTAATGTCGCTCCAGTTTTAGATTTTGATCGAGATGCCAATTTAGATACACCATATCATTATAAAGATGTAGAAGCAGAAATTCCGACAATTCAGGTTGACGGCACTTTTAATCCTTTTACTGATGATAAAACCAATCAGCATTATAGTAAAGCTACTTCAGGATCTTCTGGATATAGTTCAGGTTCATCATCTTCTTCGTCAGGATCGTCATATTCTGGATCATCGTATTCAGGTTATTCTAAAAGAGTTGAGCCAACGGCAAGCTGGGAAAGTTTGTATGTTGGTTTGGATGTCGAAAATCCTGAAAGTATAGAAAGTTCGCCTTTTACATTCGAAAATGAAGAAGTAACCTCTTCTTTGTTTGATGATGAAGAAGTGGAACAGGCAACGCAGAAAACGTATCAAATTCATAGAAAATATATTGTATCTCCAATAAAATCAGGAATGATTATTGTTGACCAACAGCGTGCGCATCAGCGAATTTTGTATGAACAATTTTTGCTGAACATGACTGTCAATCAAGCGGCGAGCCAACAATTGCTTTTTCCTTTAGATTTGTTTTATTCGGCTTCAGAAATGAAGTTGATCGAAGAATTGAAACCTTCTTTGGAAACTACCGGATTTGTTTTTGATGAAAGTAAGACAGATCACATTGTAATTTCCGGAATTCCTGTAAATATTACAGAAAGCGAAGTTTCGCAGGTAATAGAACAATTATTGAGCGACTTGCAAGACGGAATTCCAGCAAACAGTTACAGTCAAAATGATACAATTGCCAAATCGATGGCCAAAAGTTTAGCGGTTAAAACAGGATGTTATTTGACCGAAAAAGAACAAGATAATTTGGTAAATGGTTTGTTTGCTTGTAAAGATCCAAATATTTCACCTTTTCAAAAACCTACCTTCATCACTATGCGTGTAGAAGATATAGATAAAAAGTTTGCTTTATGATGAATATCACGCCAGTAGTTAAACAACTGCTAATTATTAATATAATATTCTTTATTGGTGCTCAATTAGTGCCAGTTTCTTATGAATATTTGTCATTGTTCTATCCAGAAAGCGAAAGTTTCAGAGCTTGGCAAATCATTACGCACATGTTTATGCATGCACCATGGCCAAATTTTGCGCATATTTTATTTAATATGTTTGCCTTATACAGCTTCGGGTCTGCGTTGGAACATTTCTGGGGAGGAAAAAAGTTTTTGTTTTTCTACATTTCTTGCGGATTAGGTGCGGCATTGCTTCATACTGGAGTAAACTACCTTCAGCTGCAATCTCTTTTAAGTTCTGTTTCTGAATTGAATTTATCTAAATCAGAATTACACTTGATTTTGAATGCAAATTATTCTTCTTTATTCGATGCCAGTGGCCGAATGGTACAAGGAGAAATCGCTACAATTTTAAATAAAGCACATTGCACGCAAGAACAATTTAATGCTTTGGCACAGGCTAGCGGTATAGTTCAGTCTCCAGTTTTGGGCGCTTCTGGAGCAATTTACGGTTTATTAACTGCCTTTGCATTTATGTTTCCAAATGCTCAGTTGGCATTGATCTTTATTCCCGTTCCTATCAAAGCAAAATATTTTGTTCCTGGAATTTTAGCAATTGACTTATTTTTAGGTTTTAAAGGAAGTTCTTTATTTGGAAGCGGAGGAACTGGTATTGCGCATTTTGCTCACGTTGGCGGTGCAATTGCTGGTTTTTTAATGATGTTGTACTGGAAAAAAAATCAGTTTAATAACAACCGTTGGAATTAATTTTTAACTTTAAAGTACAAATTCTAAAACAAAAGAGTTTCTATGAATATTCTAGACGATTTAAAATTACAATATAGATTGGGTGGTATTGCTATGCGTGTTATGTATTGGAATATAGCATGTTTTATTGTATCACTTATCTTCTTCTATCAATTTTCAATAGGTCAATTTGCTTTTCCAAGTTGGTTGGCTTTATCGTCAGATCCTCAGGTTTTTATGTTTAAGCCTTGGACTTTTTTAACCTATGCTTTTTTTCACGATGGATTTTTTCATCTGTTGTTCAATATGATGGTGCTTAATTTTGCGAGCACTTTGTTTTTGACTTATTTTACTCAAAAGCAATATTTAGGATTGTATCTTTTAAGCGCTCTTTTTGCAGGAGTGGCTTTTGCACTGAGTTTTTATTTTTCTAATATCAGCGGTTCTATTGTTGGTGCTTCTGCAGCAATTATGGCTATTTTGGTGGCCGCAACGACCTATTCTCCTTTAATGAATGTTCGTTTGTTTCTATTCGGAAATGTGAAACTTTGGCATATTACGGCTGTTATTCTAATTTTAGATTTAATGCAGTTCCGTTTAGGTAATATGGGCGGACACATTTCGCATCTTGCCGGTGCTTTCTTTGGATTTGCTTATATTAAATTGCTTCAAAACGGTACTGATTTAAGTATCGTTGTTTCTAAAACTTTAGATTTCTTCGCAAATCTTTTTAGAAAATCTCCTACGACCCCATTTACAAAAGTTCATAAAAATTACAAAAGACCTACAGAAAAAACGACATCAAGAATTGTTACGAAAGATAAAACGCAACAGCAGATTGATGAAATTTTAGACAAAATTAGTCAGTCAGGATACGATTGTCTGACAAAGGAAGAAAAAGAGTTTTTATTTAAAGCTGGAAAATAAACTTGTAGGAGATAAATATGAAAAACCTTTCTTGGTTTAATAAAATAATGTTCTTTTTGAACATAGTGCTGACTGTGCTTACATTTAGCATCTATGTTTTGCCTTTTTTAGCACCTAAAAGTTTTCCGCTTTTATCGGTGCTTACTTTGTTTATGCCTGCTTTTTTTGTGGCCAATGGATTGTTCTTTATCTATTGGGGAATTCAGTTTAAAAAACGCCTTATTTTATCGGGTTTGGTTTTGCTGACCGGAATTACATTCATCAGTAAATTTTATAAGTTTTCTGGAAAAGAGTATGTGAAAGATGAAAAGGATTTTTCTGTAATGAGTTATAACGTTCGTCTTTTTAATGTTTTTAAATGGCTGGATCGTGATGATATTCCGTCAAACATTAAAGCTTTTATAGATGAGAAAGATCCTGATATTTTGTGTATTCAGGAATACTCAAATTCGGCACATTTGGATTTAAAGGTTTATCCGCACCGCTATATTTTTATTGACGGCAAAAAAATTAAGACTGGGCAGGCTATTTTTTCTAAGTTTCCAATTATTGACGAAGGAAATATCATTTTTCCAAAGTCAGATAATAATGTAGTTTATGCTGATATTAAGCGCGGAAAAGATATTATTCGCGTATATAATATGCATTTGCAATCAATTAAAATATCTCCAGATGTAAGTGAAATTTCCGATGACATTGATAATGTAAACCAGAAGAAATCACAACGCATTTATGCTAGAATCAGTAAAGGATTTACGCAACAGCAAGAGCAGGCAGAAATTTTTAAAGAGCATATTAAAAAATGCAACTATCCAATTATTATCTGCGGAGATATGAATAATAGTCCATTTTCTTATGTGTACCGAAATATAAAAGGGAAATTAAAAGATGCTTTTGAAGAAGCTGGAGAAGGTTTTGGAGCTACTTATAAATTCAAATACTATCCTGCTAGAATTGATTATATTTTTACAGATAGTAAAATGAAAGTAAAACAATTTGAAAGCTTTTCTGACTTCGAAAATTCAGACCATTATCCGATTATGACAAGACTTTCTGTGGAATGATTTTTTTTAGTTGAAAGTTCGAAAGTCAAAAGTTAAGGGTGATACGAAAATTCATAACTCATAACTTATAATTCATAATTTATATGATCTTTTGGGTTTTCAAATAATCCATTGCAAATTTACCTTCGTTAAAAAGCAAATCCAAAACACTTAAATTATTGATAAAACCGTGTTTGTCATCAAATACCTGAGTGTATTTTTCAAAAGAATTAGCATCCTTTTTACCATTTGCTAGATATCTGAAATCGGCAAAATCAGCAACTTCATGAAAGTATTCTGTAGTTTTTCCAAATTCCAATTTCATTCGAAGGCATTTTGTCACAACGTCTAACACTTCGAAATTCAAATCCATTAAAAATTCATGTTTTTTCTCGAAAATAGGAACGATATCATCTTCGAAATATTCAAAGAACGGAGAGCTTCTATATGCGGCCTCAAGCGATTTAAAATGCTGTTTCTGCCAATCAAATTCGTTTTCGATTAAAATGTCTTTTGTTTTTTGATGTGCAGTTTTAGAATGCTTAACAGGGATATTTAATAATTGAATTCCATTCGGACTATAGATGTAAGTTCTATTTCTATTGGTCTGTTTCTGAAAATTATCTTCCATTTCAAAAGTAATGCTGTCTGATTGCGCGATTACAGCAAAATGACTGATAGATGGGAAATAAGTTGGAAGTATTAAGGAATTCATTTCGTTTTGTTTCAAGTTTAAAAAGTTTCAGGTTTCAAGTTGACGTAAAACGTGAAACTTGAAACCTGACACAAAAATAACTTATTTTTTAATTATGCTTTATTCTCTCTTCTTTTTTTCCAGATAAAATCTCCAACGAAGTAGATGGCAAGAAGTATTAAGAAATATTTAAAGTAAGAATGAGGCTGACCTTCGCCGTCTACAGTTGTAAATACTCTGTTCCAACGAATTTTATTGATGCCTTTTCCGTTGGTATCCCAGCTCATCCAAATGAATACTGGTTTTCCTACGATATGATTTTCAGGTACGTAACCCCAATAGCGGCTGTCTTCAGAGTTATGACGGTTGTCTCCCATCATCCAGTAGTAGTTCTGTTTGAAAGTGTACGTTGTCGCAGGTTTTCCGTTAATTAAGAATTTTGAACCTTGCAATTCTAATGTGTTTCCTTCGTAATTTGTGATAATCTCTTTATAGAAAGGAAGAGATTCATTTGTTAGAGCAACCGTTTTTCCTGCCTCAGGGATGTAAATTGGTCCCATGTTGTCTTGGTTCCATTTGTTGATATGAGGAAAAATAGCATTGTCATCTCCATGATCAACTTTTCGGATAACGGCAGTAACGCCAGGAGTGTTTTTAAATCTTTCTGCTCCAGCTTCTGTTAAGGCTCCTAAATAAAGTGTATCTCTTTTTTCTGTTCTAAAGCCTGCAGGATCTGTAATGTCCAATTCTTTGAAAATGGTTTCAAAATCAATAGGTGTTTTCCCGTCTAATGCTACAGCGTATGAGTATTGTGGTTTAGCTCTTTCTGGTAAAACTAATTTTTTTCCATTAATAAAAACATAGCCATCTTTTATTGATAAACTGTCTCCGGGAATACCAACGCATCTTTTTACGTAATTTGATTTTTTGTCAATTGGCTTAATAACGCCAGGTCTTCCTTTTGGTTCGAAGAAATAATGAACCGTATCGACGGGCCAGTTAAAGACGACAATATCGCATCGGTTTATTTTCTGGATAGCAGGTAGTCTAAAATATGGTAATTGCGGCCAGCTTAAGTACGATTTGCTTTTGGTTAAAGGAATTGAGTCGTGAACCATTGGCAAGGCTACCGTTGTCATGGGAACTCTAGGACCGTAGTTTAATTTGCTTACAAATAAGAAATCGCCAATCAATAAAGATTTTTCTAAAGACGATGTTGGAATCGTATACGGCTGTACAACATAAGTGTGTACTAATGTTGCTACAATAATGGCAAATAATAAAGAGCTAACGGTATCTGCTGCTTTGTTGTCAGGAGTTAGTTTGCGATCTTTATGATATTCTAATTTTTGAGTATAATTGACAACATAGATGTAAAAGCCTAAAGTAAACAGTCCTAAGATTGTGTCTAAAGTCGATTTTTTACCAAAAGTTCGTAACGTTTCTACCCATACAACTGGAAACATAATCAGATTGATGATTGGAATAAAAAGTAATAATGTCCACCATGTTGGGCGTCCGATAATCTTCATTAAAACGATTGAATTGTATACCGGAATTGCAGCTTCCCAGCTTTTTCTTCCTGCTGCCTGATACAGTTTCCAAGTACCAAGGAAATGAATAATCTGTACAGCTAGAAAAAATACGAACCAAGAGTAAAGTGTCATAATAATTGTATTTTAAGTTTCAAATTCAAGGTTTTCTGACTTGAATTTTGGTCAATTTATTGTAAGTTAAGTACGTCTTTCATAGAGTAAATCCCCTGTTTTCCTGCTAGCCATTCTGCCGCAATAACAGCGCCTAATGCAAAACCTTCACGATTATGAGCGGTGTGTTTAATCTCGATGCTGTCTATTGGCGAATCGTAAGTTACGGTGTGTGTTCCAGGCACTTCTCCAATTCTTTTTGCTTCAATATGAATTTCATTTGCTTTTGCTTCTTCTAAAGTCCAATTGGCGTAATTGCTGTTTTGAATAACACCTTGTGCTAAAGAAATAGCTGTTCCGCTTGGAGCGTCAAGTTTGTGGATGTGGTGAATTTCTTCCATCGAAACTTTATAAGAATCAAATTGATTCATGATTTTAGCTAAATATTCATTTAACCCGAAGAAAATATTTACTCCTAAACTGAAATTTGAACTAGAAATAAATCCTCCTTTTTTCTCGTTGCAAAGTGCAATCATTTCATCATAATGCTCCAGCCATCCTGTTGTTCCTGATACTACAGGCACATTAGCATTAAAGGATGCTGAGATATTACTAACTGCTGCTGATGGCACGCTAAAATCAATGGCAACATCGGCTGTTGAAAGTCCGTCATAGGTGTTAAATTCGTCTTTCTTTAAAACTATTTCATGACCTCTTTCTAAAGCAATTCTTTCAATTACTTTACCCATTTTTCCGTATCCTAAAAGCGCAATTTTCATTATGATTTGTTTTTGATTTTTTAAATAGAATATGATCTATTAAAACTTATAATTAAAGGTTAGTCCGACATTTGGTTTAAATGTTACATCGTCGGGATAAATTTCTGGACGCATTGAAAGCCTTTCGTTTACGTTAAACTGTATCAACGCGGCATCAACATTGGCATCGATAATGTTTAAGACATAGAATCCGACAACAAACAATGCAGAGAGATCTCTGTTTCTTTGGTAGAATTTTTGTCCATCAACAAGACGGCTGTCATCCAAAAATTGATATTTATCATCGTTGTAGCCTTCTAATCTTCGTTTGTAGGCGTCACGATAATCGTGGTATTTTTTATTGTTGTCTATATAAAAATATAAACTAGTTCCGATTGCTCCGTAGACCAATGGAATTTTCCAATATTTTTTGTTGTATGCTTGGCCTAAACCTGGTAAAATAGCAGAATAAAAAGCTGCTTTTGCTGGTGTAAGCGGGTCTATTTCTTGTAATGCAGTAGTGTCTTTTACGACCAAAACCGTGTCTTTTTTTACCTGGGCAAAAAGAGAAACGGTTCCTGTTAGAAAGAACAATAGACCAATGGGGACAATTTTATTCACTATCCGTTTATTAATTTTATAATTCTGTTAAAGTCAGCTTCAGAATTAAATGGAATTGTAATTTTTCCTTTTCCGTTACCAGCGACTTTTATATCAACTTTTGAGCCAAAATAATCGTTGAAAGTGTTTTTTTGCGTTTCTCTAACTATAAAAGCGGCATCAGCTTTAGGCTTTCCATCAGCTTTAGGCTGTTGGCCTTCATGGTAATTTTTAACTAAAGCTTCTGTCTCACGAACAGATAAATTTTGACTAACGATTTTTTGATAAATATCAGTCTGAACGTCTAAATCTTCAATGTTGATAATTGCTCTACCATGCCCCATGCTGATAAAACCATCACGAATACCGGTTTGGATAATCGGATCTAATTTTAAAAGACGTAAATAGTTGGCAATTGTCGAACGTTTTTTACCCACTCTTTCACTCATTTGTTCTTGAGTTAATTGAATTTCGTCAATCAAACGCTGGTATGATAAAGCAATCTCGATTGGGTCTAAGTCATGTCGTTGGATATTTTCAACCAAAGCCATAACCAATGATTCGTTGTCATTTGCAATACGAATATAGGCAGGAACATGAGTAAGTCCTACTAATTTAGACGCACGAAGACGACGCTCTCCAGAGATTAACTGGTATTTATTAAAATCTAATTTACGAACAGTAATAGGTTGAATTACGCCAAGTTCTTTAATAGAAGTGGCTAATTCGCGTAACGATTCTTCATTAAAATTGCTTCTAGGCTGAAACGGATTTATTTCAATTGCACTTATTTCAAGTTCAATGATATTTCCAACAACTTTATCAGCATTTTTGTCTTCTACTGATTTAATGTCGTTTTCCGGATCTTTTAATAAGGCAGATAATCCTCTTCCTAAGGCTTGTTTTTTAATTACTTTTGTCATAAAAACTATTTACTGTTTTTCTTTATAATTTCTTGTGCTAAATGAATATAGTTTACGGCACCTTTGCTTGTAGCATCATAGTTGATGATGCTTTCTCCAAAGCTCGGAGCCTCACTTAATTTTACATTTCGCTGAATTACAGTATCAAAAACCATATCATTAAAGTGTTTTTGAACTTCTTCTACAACCTGATTAGATAAACGTAATCTTGAATCGTACATGGTTAGCAATAGACCTTCAATGTCCAAATCTGGGTTGTGTATTTTTTGAATACTCTTAATAGTGTTCAATAATTTTCCTAATCCTTCAAGTGCAAAATATTCACATTGAATAGGAATAACTACAGAATCTGCTGCTGTTAAAGCATTCAAGGTTAACAAGCCTAGAGAAGGCGCGCAGTCGATAATGATATAATCATATTCTTCTTTTGCTTCTTCCAATGCTTTTTTAAGCATATACTCTCGGTTTTCTTTGTCAACCAATTCAATTTCGATAGCAACAAGGTCAATGTGAGCAGGGATCACGTCAACGTTTGGAGCTGTACATTTTAAAACGGCTTCTTTTGGTGTTACAGTATGCTCAAGTATTTGGTAAGTTCCAGTTTCAACTGTTTCTACGTCAATTCCAAGACCAGATGTAGCATTAGCCTGTGGATCAGCGTCGATCAACAATACTTTTTTCTCTAAAACACCTAATGAGGCAGCAAGATTTACTGATGTAGTAGTCTTTCCAACGCCTCCTTTTTGATTAGCAATAGCAATGATTTTGCCCATTTATTTTCTGAATTTTGAACCGTAAAAATACAATTATTTATGGTTTCTGAAAATCTATTTTGTTAACATTTGCGAAAGTGTGATTAATCGGGGTTTTATGGGAGTTTGATAGAAAATAATTTTAGTTATGAATAAAATTATTAATAAGTTTTTTGAATAATTTAGGTGATATTCTTGCTGCAAAATGATGGGGACCTAAATTTTGATTAGGTTCAAGAAACTATTTTAAAATTTCGATAGTGACAAAAACCAAACCGCTTTTTTTGTTAGTAGCAATATCCATAAAAGCTCTTTTGCTAAGATCAATTTCTCGTCCTTTTACAAAAGGCCCGCGATCTGTAATTTCTACAATAACAAATTTATTGTTTACTTCATTCGTTACTTTTAACATGGTGCCAAAAGGAAATTTTTTGTGTGCGGCAGTAAAATCATTGTTGTTGAATCTTCTGCCACTTGCTGTTTTTCGTCCGTTAAATTTATCGTGATAATAAGAGGCGTGGGCATTCTGCTTGTATAAGACGCTTTCTCTAACTGAAGCGCATGAATCGATAGGAGTGGTGTTTTTTTGTTGTGCGATTGCAACGGCAGAAAAGAATAAGGTAATAAATAGTATAATCTCTCTCATATTATTTTCTCTTTCTATTTTATTGACAAAAAAAGACTATTAGAGAAAAACAGATATGTTCGATAAGCTTTATTTGTGTTAGAAAAAGACAAATTTTCAAGTTTTGTAGTGTTTTTGATAAGAAAATTGAGCTCAGAAACGGACGTAAAGGTTCGAGATTATTGCTATTTTGGGCTTTCTTAAAACTATAAGTATTACAATCTATCAAACCACAAAATGAATATTCTTATGAGTAAAAAAGTAATCTCATTATTGACAGTATTTACGTTTATGATGCTTTTATGCAGTTTCGTTTTGCCCAATTCGGCTAATGAAAAACTAGAAGGAAATAAAAATATAGAGCGTAAAATTGTTTACAACAAAAAGAAACATAGTATCACATTATCATGGTCGGCTTTTGGTTCTTCTGGAAATTATACCATTACAAGAGGAGGTAGTCGTTTGGCATCTGATTTTGTGTCGGTAGGATCAACTTCTAAATTGTCATTTATCGATAATAAGCCTAATACTAGCAAATATGAGAACTATTATAAAGTAAGCCGAAATGATATTACGATTATCATTTCGCTCGAAAATCAGATTTTTGGAGACAATATGTATTTCTACGACAGAAAACATGAAAAAGCTGAGACGGCGCGAAATGAAATTAATTCGCAATTTAGCAGTATCGGCGGTTTAGGCGGTGCAAATGGTGAATGGACAACAAAACGTCAAGCCTATTATTTTAAGCCAAATGTGAATGGGCAGACTTATGATGTTGGCGGATCAGGTTCTGCGTCATCTGCTGAGGCTAATTCTATAGAGTTAGGATTTTATTCTCATATTGGAGGTCTGGGTAAAGTGCCATCAGATGTAAAATTAGGTGCAATTTTTACAAGACCACATCTTTCGGGTGGAGCAAATGCGACTTGTACATTTTGGCGTTCTGTAGAAAATGTGGAAGTAATGCGTGATTTTTCGTGGACTGTTTCTCAGTCAACAAGCGCACGAAGATTATTAATTGAAAGCACTTCAAAATATATTTCAGATATTGGAAATACTAACTTTTGGGGCAGTGGCGGCTTCATTGCCGATGCACATTATACAACTTCGAGGCCAAATTGGGGCGGACAACAGCAATGGTATACTAGAAATACAGTTTTTCCATCGGGTTCTGGAGTTATGGGTGGTTCATACAATATGGTTTGGCAGGGTTGTGTAAATTCTCCGCAAGCAAATGAAGCTAATTCTCCAATTACGACAACTCCCATTATTCGCGAAAAACCTTTTCTTTTTATTGGAGATGATGGAGAATATAAAGTTTTTGTTCCTGCATGGCAAAAAGATCGAGTGGGAGTTTCTTGGTCGGCAACAGATATGGGAAAAGGCGAAATTCAAGATTTGATTGCGAGCTGGTACGTGGCGAAAGAAGGAGATACTGATGTAGAGATTAATGCAGCATTGAAAGCTGGCAAAAACATATTTTTTACTCCTGGACATTATGCTTTGAACGCTCCCATTCAGGTAAATAGAAAAGACGCTATACTTTTGGGGGCTGGTATTGCTTCTGTGACGCTAGAGCCAACAGAAAAAAATATTTGGGGATGTATTTATGCTGATGATAAAGACGGAATTATCATTGCTGGCCTTTTAATGGATTCATTTAATAGCACCACGTATCAAGTTAGAATTGGCAATGAAGGAGCGAATGCAGATCATAGCACGGATCCTATTTTGCTCAGCGATATTACGTGTCGAGTAGGTGGAGTTCAGTCAAAGAATATTCAGATTCAGGCTTCTATGCAGATAAATAGTAATAATGTCGTTGGAGACCATTTCTGGTTGTGGCGTGCCGATCATGGATCGCAGAAAGGTGGCGACGCGCGTTGGAAAAGAGACAGATGTAAAAACGGACTTATTGTGGCAGGAAATGATGTTACGCTTTATGCATTATTTGTTGAGCATTATCAGGAATATGAAGTGTTATGGCTGGGAGAACGTGGCAGAACATTTTTCTTTCAGAACGAACCTCCTTATGATACGCCAAATCAAGCGAGTTGGAGCAGTCAAGGAGGAAGGGTTGATGGTTATGCAGCTTTTAAAGTAGCAAATTCGGTAAAAGAACATCACACAATCGGGATGGGTTCGTATGCTGTTTTTACAGGAACGGATGGAAATGTAAATAAGAAAAATGGTTTTGAAATTCCGAATAGTCCAAATGTGAAATTGGAGAAAATGTGCATTACTCGTTTTGCAGGTTCGGGAAATATTCAAAACGTTATAAATGGTACAGGCGGAAGTACAGCAACTGGTGCAAAACGTGTAGCATCTTATAATAATGGCGAGGGCACACAGCCTTTTGATGAGGAATTTACGTTGCCTAATAAAGAATCTTATCCTTCTTATATAAGTATGGAGAAATAATAAGAACTATTTTTTTTGCCACGAATTCACGAATTATTTTTTTTCAAATCTTTGCGATTATTTATTCGAATTAATTCGAATAATGTTAGATAAAGTATTTAAAAAGAAAATTTGTGAATTCGTGGCTATTTATTTGGTTTCGGCTTTGTTTGAGGATATAGCCAATGGCTTCAACCATTGGAATACAATGTATGAAAAATAAAAAAGCCAAACATTTCTGTTCGACTCTTGTTGGGGTGGCAGTCCCGAAAGCTTTCGGGGGAAACTGTGGCTTTTCCGATCAGAATCGGACGCGATAGCCAAGCTACGCTACAATTGATATTCAAAATTAATATCTTGAAGATATCTTTTTGCACCACGCTTTTTTATTTTGTTTTCCAAAGCCATTGCTTCAGACCTTGAGTTTAATTGAATTGTGTAAATGATTTTCCAAGGAGCACCATTTTTTGTGGATAGTGATTGTCCACTATTGTGTCTTCTCAATCTATCGTCGATATCATTTGTTTGACCGATATAGAATTTTTCCTTTGTAGCGCTGTAAAGAATATAAACGAAAAACATAAGGTTGGAGTTAAAACAGAAAAGCCGAACATTTCTGTTCGGCTTGTCGGGGTGGCAGGACGACCTGCCTATTCCTTAATCCGTTGATTTTACTGGTATTTCCAAGTACTCCCCCAAAAAGGGTAGCCGAATAGGTCTCATTTAAAATGACTTACCTTACAGCCGTTTGTTTCCTTGATCAATTTAATTGCAGTCAGTCAATGTACTTTTATCTGTAAATGTATTAAAAAAGCTAATAGAATACAAAAAAAATTATATAGGAAGATCATTAAGTGTTTTTTTTCTTACCTGCCAGTTGGGTAAATATTTATTCATTAAAATTATAAAATTTTTGTTATGTCGCCTTTCTTTAAGGTGTACTAATTCATGTACTACTATATAATCAATACATTCTTTCGGCTTTTTTACAAGCTCTATGTTAAACCATATAGATTTTGCACTATCATTACAACTTCCCCATTTTGTCTTCACTTTTCTAATACCAAAACTTTTAGGAGAAACATCTATAATTTTTACGTATTTATCAATCATATCTGACAAATAATTACGTAGCTCTTTTCGATACCATTTATACAATTTATCTTTCTTATATTCAATTGAACATCCAAAAGGGACAATTAATTCTATATTGCTATGATGTAAAATAACCTGTGGTTTTTTGTCCGATTCCGTAATCTTTAATAAGTAGCGTTTGCCAAAAAAATAGTGACTTTCGTTAGTTATGTATAAATACTCAGGTTCTCTTTTTTGAGAAATTATTTTCTTTTTCTGACGACGAATCCAGCCTAATTTTGAACTAAGATATACTCTAAGATGTTCTTTATTCATGCTTTCAGGTGCAGATAAGGTAACCCTTCCTAAAGGGGGATGAACTCTTAGGTGTACGTTTTTAATCTCTTTTTGAGATAGTTCTACTTCAATATCGTTGAATTTTAGAATCTCCCGCATTAGTAATCTAATTTATTATTCTCAACAATTCTATAAATCTCTACAGTCTGTTCTTCATTTTTTAGTACTGAATAGATTGCCTCTTGAATTTCATTCTGTTTTTGTATATTCTCTCTAAAGCCGTCCTTTTTTGAATTTTGTATAGCTTTTTCACAAGCTATTGTTTGTTCTTCATTTTTGTTTAAATAATTATAAATGGCACGCATACCAATTGAACTAATTGAAAACGGAGTATCATCACTTTTGCTGGAATTTACCTTTTTTATTAATAGGGCTGCTTTTTTAAGATATTCACGATAAGCGATACTATTTTTCTTTCTTTGCTCAATTAATTCATAAAGAAGTTGCGACATCTTTTCAAAATATTTAGGATCTAAAAGATGTTTCTCGACAATTTTTGAACTAATACTATTTTCTATTACCTCTGCAACTGCTTCTGGATTACTTCTAATTCCTTCTGGTAAAGTTTCAATTGCACTGAAAATATCAGATTCCATTAAATCCAAAAGCGAAATATCTTCAAATGGAGTGATTACCTTTGAATCTTCGGCTTGAATATAGTTATCAATTAAATGTCTCATATCTGCTTCATAGGCTTTCAAATCTAACGTTTCGCCACTTGCTATTCGGATGGTTTCTCTTAGCTTCAAATAAAAGTCTAATCGCTCTTCAAAATGATTTATTTGATTTTCATTGTAGCCTGCCAAATCCAATTCAGCTTTAATGTTTGCATAAGCTCGTATGTATGCAACTATAGCTTTGTATAATGCTACACGCTTAAATTCATTTTCCTTTAAATCAGTTGGAATCTCTGTATTGCCACAAAAATAATGTATGAATTCTAAATCTGATCTTGGAGCTTCAACTGGCTCACAAAGAGCCTCTAATTCTTCAAGCGCATTTTCTATGCGCTCGCTTGCCATTTTTAAACGGTCTTTTAATTGAATTTCTACATCTTCAATGGTAAAAGTTTCCGTATCTAACTCGGTTGTATAAACATCAATAGCATCAGTTACTTTTCCGAATAATTCCATATAATCTACTATGTAACCAAAATCTTTATCATCTGTATCTAGTCTATTGGTTCTACAAATAGCTTGAAACAAGGTATGGTCTTGCATTTTCTTGTCTATGTAAATATAGGAGCAAGGCGGAGAATCAAATCCAGTTAATAGCTTTGAAACAACAATTAGCAATTTCATTCTGGCCGGTTGCTTTATAAAGAGGTCTTTACTGTTGTCTTCGTATGTTTCTGTTTTTGTTTTACCTGCTGTTGGAACAACATTTTCCAAAACAAATTCATAAGTCTTATAAATAAACTCTTTATCCGTTTCGCTATACTCTCCGCTATCTTCTGTAGTAATATCTTTGGTTTGCGGATTGTAAGAGGTTATAATAGCACATTTATTTTTGAAAGGTGTATTCATAAACAGCTCAAAGTATTTACACGCTTCATAAATACTCGATGCTACTAATATGGCATTTCCTTTTTCGGAGGCAAGACGAGGTTTTACGCTGAAATCAAATAAAATATCTGCTACAATTTTATCCATACGAGATCGAGAACTCAAAACATTCTGCATGGTTCCCCAACGTTTTTTTAGCTCTGATTTTTGAAAGTCATTCAATCCTTTTGTTTTTGCCTCAAACCAAGCATCTACTTTATCTTGTGAAGATAGATTTTGAACAATATCTCTGCCTTCATAAACCAAATCTTTTACAACACCATCAGTTACCGCTTCATTAAACTTGTAAGTATGAATATATCTACCAAAAATATCCATAGTGGTTTGCTTGTCTTTTTTCAATAATGGAGTACCTGTAAATCCAATGAAAATGGCGCCTTTCAAAACGGCTTTCATTGTTTCATTTAATTTTCCACTTTGAGTACGGTGGCACTCATCTATAAAAACAAATATATTGCCTTGTATTAGTACTGGATTGCTTTTTATTTCTTCAATGAATGATTTATAATCTGCTTCTCCTTTATTACCGAATTTATGAATTAAAGAGGCTATTAGTCTAGGTTTTGATTGTGTTAAAAAACGCATTAACTCATTACCAGAGCGAGCACGAGCAATATCTTTTTCTCCAATATCTTCAAAAGTATCTGCAATTTGCTTGTCTAACTCTGTACGGTCTGTAAGTATTACCACTCTCGAATTGGTAACGTTTTCAAGTATCCATTTAGCCAAAACAATCATTAATATACTTTTACCAGAACCTTGTGTGTGCCAAATAATACCACCTTCTTGAATCTGGATAAACTTTTGTGCTTCTTTAAGTGCAAAATACTGATGTGGTCTTGGTAATTTTTTTCTTCCCGCATCAAATACAACTCCGTTGTAAATTATATCTAGGAAACGCTCTTTGTCACAAAGTTTCTTTATGTATTTGTCAAGTTTGTAACCAACATTATCTTCTTCGTCTTCTTTCCATGCTAAGTAATATTTTTCAGAAGTTTCGATAGTTCCATATCGTAAACCTTGCGTGTTATTACCAGCTAAAATGAACTGTATTGTAGTAAAAAAGTTTTCGTTGAACTTCTCCTTTTGATTAGAAATATTCTGTCGAATACTTTCAGATATATCAACTGTTCCTCTTTTCAATTCTAAAACACCAAGAGCAATACCATTTACATATAACACTATATCCGGACGACGAGTTTTGTTGCCTCTTAATGTGACTTCTTCTGCAATACCAAAATCGTTATTGTTCCAATTTTTCCAATCTATTAAATGTATAGTTTCATTTTGTTCTCCAACATTTTCTTTTGCTTTTACCCCATAACGAAGCAAAGAATAAAAATTCTTATTTCGTTCGTAAATATTACTAGCATTGGTGCTGGCAAGTTGAGTAGTTTCTGAAATAGCTTTTTCAATTAGAGCAGTTGAATAGTTTTGATTTTGCAAATAAGCACGTAAATAACTAGGCTCTACATTGCTATTCTTTTCTCGCTCTTCCCAATTGCCATAATAGATATATCCCAAACTTTTATAAAGTTGGATAATTCTATTTTGAGTAATACGCTCTATTGGATTTATGCTCATAGTTTCAATATTTATGAGGTTTGTAGTGTGTTTACTAATCTTATTTTGCCAGTAAGCAACTGTTGCATCATACCTTGTTTTAATTGCTTAGCTTTTTGTAGTTTCTTTTCTAAATTTTGAATTTCGTCTTCCAAGTCTGTTAGAATTGTTGCGATTTGTGTTTGCTCTTCTAAAGTAGGAAATAGGACTTCAATATCTTTTAAATCATTGCCATAAAGGTGATGTATAGTAATTCCTCTTGTTTTTTGAGCTATTTCATACTTTTTAATTACATTTAGAAAATAAGTTAAAAAGATAGAATTATATTCGTAGTTCTTTTTCCTAACAACAATAATATCTCCTCCCAACAATACATCATTTTTTAATATTGTTGACGCTTTTGCTAAATCAATTCCCTTTGTGGTTGTAGAACCAGGAAACAATATATCACCTTTAACAGACTTTATACTGTCCGCATAATTAGTTCTACACATAACATTATTTATTACTTCTTTATAGGTTGTAAAGAGTTCACCATAAAGAATACAATTGAATTTACCATTACAGTTAAGCAAATTTTTAGATAAATTTTTCCCTTTACTAATTTCTGTAATTTCTCCTAATTTTTTTACTTCCCAATTTTCTTTTGGAGTTAGAAGTGTTTGTAAAATTCCTTGCTTAATAAATTGTTTTTTTGAAATGAATTTTTCTAAACTTTCTGTCAAAGTATTAGTGTCGCTTAATACTTCTATTATGATTTGCTGTTCAGGAAGAGAAGGAAGTGGAATTTTAAATTTTTTAAAAGTAGTTGTTGCCTGAGCAATTGCTGGTACCCCAGTATGCCCTTTACTTTCTAAAATAATATTTTGCCCCTTATCTGAATGAAAAAACAAGACAATATATTGATATAATGCTGATACTTTATTAACAGAAAATCTAAACTGACTTTGAGAAATGACATATTTTTCAAAAGTTGAATCTTCAGATATATAAGCTATTTGCCCAATAGTTCCACGATGAGTAACAACAATATCTCCTTTTTTTGCTACAGCCTTCTTTAAACTTTTAGCTTTTTCTGGTGTAACAAAATTTGAATATCTTTCTTTTAATTTTATTCCGCTTACATTATATCCATTTAACACAGGAACTCCTTTGTTGACGAAATTTGAAACTTTAATATCTGAACCAAATGGTCCCATTGAAATTTCAGAAATAATTTCTAACATTTCTTTAATCTCCCAATCTTCTGGAAACATTCCTATATCTGTAACTTTATATTTTGATTTTACCATTCCCAGCCCATTTTTTGTAAATGTTGTTTTACTTTGGTTTCGTAATCATTTAAAGTAATTTCCATTTCTGGTAAGGTTATTTCATAGCGGTCTGATAATTCCGTTATGCGGTTTGCTAAAGTTTGACTTAAACGTTCCTGTTCACTATGCAAAGCATCAGCAAGGAATTGCATCCATTTTTTGTTTATTACCAAATTTTTTATTTCTGTTTCGGTCAGTTTTGGGTACTTCTCTAACACCGCTTTCTCGATTGTAGCTTTCTCGATTTTGATTAATTTACTTATACTTGCTAATGCTTCGTTAAGGTCAATATAGCTTTCAATGACTGCTATTTCTTCTTTAGGAGCTTTTTCGCTTTTTCTTTTTTTCAATAAGGATTTAACCGAAGTAAGATTGACTTTATCTAAATCTGCAAAAATTCCATCTTCAACTTCATTCTCTTGTTGCATCTCTTCAATTTCTGCTTTGATGCTTTCTACTTTTTCCTCAAAACTTGTTACTGCTTCCCATTGAGTTGCAAAGAAGTTTTGAATAAGTAAACTTGGTGGTATCAATTTTCCAACGATTCCGTCTAATCCTTCTACTGGCTTCTCTTTAGTAACCTTTCCGTCTTTGTTCTTTTTTCCTTTTATAATTAATCTTTCCCAATCATTTCCAGCTTTCCATCCCTCTAATGCAATCGCATAAAAATCATCTTGCAAAGTTTCTTCCCAATATTGCATAAGGTGTTGGTACATATCATAACCCTCTAATAAAGGGTCTTCTGAAAAAGTAGTCAAAATAGATTCTCCTATTTTTGCAATTTCTTGCTTTGGCTGGATACCTTTTTTAAATTCTTCTAATTGTTTTTGTGTGGTGGTTTTCCAACTGTCAAAAGTAAATTGAAGCTTTTGCTTGTAGCTTACAAATTCTCCAAAATTGAAAATAGTGTTTTTGACTTCATTGCGTTCTATTTTCAAATCATAGTAACCAGCTCTTTGCGGTTCAAATAAATCTTTTTTTAGGTTTGGAAAAATTTTCCAGTATTTGTCTAAGGCTTCAATATCTCTTTGAGGAATACCTCCAAAAATGTGAGCATCTATATCTTGTAGATCCTCCGCTTCCTGTGAATCGATATATCTTGGTATGTTTAAGTTATAATCGTTTTTTTCGTTGGCTAATTCATCGATACGAACTTTACGACTATATTTTGGAAGTTCTAATTCAGCAGTAAATACATCAACAATTTTATGAATGTCTTTTTCTTGTAATCTGTTTTTATTACCGTCCTTAACAAATCCTTTACTGGCATCGACCATAAAAACGTGAGTTCTTTCGTGCGCATTTTCTTTGTCTAAAACCAAAATGCAAGCAGGAATTCCTGTACCATAGAACAAGTTCGCAGGTAGCCCAATAATTCCTTTTATATACCCTTTTTTTAGAATGTTTTTACGAATTTCTGCCTCAGCATTTCCTCTAAATAAAACCCCATGAGGTAGAACAACAGCTGCCTTACCATTTGACTTCAAAGATTTTAAAATGTGAAGTAAAAAAGCATAATCTCCATTTTTATCAGGAGGGACTCCTAATTCAAATCGATTGTAAGGGTCATTTTTTATAGATACACCATTACTCCAGCTTTTTAGTGAAAATGGCGGATTTGATACGATATAGTCAAAGGTCTTCAATGCTTCATCATCATTTTCACTTTTAAAAAATGGATGTGAAAGAGTATTGTCTGCTATTATTTCTGCCGATGGATTGCCGTGTAGAATCATATTCATTTTGGCTAAATTGGCAGTTGCAAATTCTTTTTCTTGACCGTATAAATCTATTTTCTTTTCGGCTGCCTCTGCAACTTTTAAAAGTAGGGAACCAGATCCGCATGTTGGGTCATATGCTGTAGTTTGTGCATTTGAATTATTGGCATTAATGCCAATAACTTTAGCTAAAACCCTGCTTACTTCGGACGGAGTATAAAATTGCCCTTTGGATTTTCCAGATTCTGTTGCAAAATGGCGCATTAAAAATTCATAAGCATCACCAAGTAAATCATCATCATTTGCATTGTTCCCAGAAAAATCTAAATCTGGGGAATTGAAAATTAAAATTAAGTTACTTACAGTTTTGATTAAAGCATCTCCTTTACCTAATTTTGTTTCATCACAAAAATCTGGAAAATCATTTAATTTATTGGCTTCCTTAATTTTGTTTAAAATCTTTTTATTGATATCGTCTCCAATGTTCGGAGTTCCTACCAATGCTACCATATCATCAAACGAAGCTCCTTCCGGAACTTTAATAGCTGAAAACTTCTTTCCTTTATACTTATCTGAAATGTATTTTACAAAGAGTAGTGTTAAAACATAATCTTTGTACTGCGAGGCATCCATTCCACCTCTTAACTCGTCACAACTTTTCCAAAGAGAGCTGTATAATTCTGATTTTTTAATTGCCATAAGGTCTTAAAACTCTATATTTATTGAACCACCTAAACCTTTTTCTATTATTTCGATAAAGGTGTGTATTTTGATATTATTACCACCCTCGCTTTCAATACGAGAAATGTAACTTCTCTTTTTTCCAACTTTTGCAGCTAGCTGTTCTTGAGTAAGATTTTTTTGTTCCCGAGCATCCTTTAAAAGCTTACCTATTTCTGTTCCTAATAATCTCATAAAAATTATATTACTTTAGCATCATAGTACTGCAAATGTAACTTAAATGTTGCATTTTGTAAAGAATTCTTAAATAAAAGAATGTGTTGCATAATGGGATAACTATGGTAAGAATATTTAGTCATCTATATCCTTTTTAATGCTCAATGATGCTAAGCTGTCGAGAATATTTTCACCTCCATCATATTTTGTGCCTAGCTCTTCAGGCGTAAATGCCATATGAGGCCAGACAGGACTATAAATCAGTTCTACAAGTTTCGTTTGTCCTAGCATTTCAGAAAATTCGTCGGCATATTGCGGATCAGCTATGGCTTTGTAATAATGGTTCGCTGCTCCGGCAATTACATCAGCTATCTGCACTGCATGAACATCTTTAGAGTCGGCAAATTTAATATCGATCAGTTTTAGGGGAAATTTTAACTTCCTCCTTTCGGTCCCTATTTCGCCTTCTTTATTTATATCCCTGACAAGATCAATCAGTTCCTTGTGATGAACGAGAGGCTTAGAATTATCCACAAAAGCATAGAAACCTTTATCTGTTTTTCTTCCCCAATAATCTATCAGGTTGATGAATCCGGCTAATGTCGAATCAAAATTATATTTATCCCAGCGGTCTAAAATATCATCGATATAGCGGTAGCTCCCTAAAATGGGTAAAAGGGCGTCTACAAATTTTTCATCCTTGCTTGAAGCAATTAGGTTTTCAACTGCCGTATAAAACCTATCGATATGAACTTCATCCCTAAACTGGAATAAATTAATGAAAGCATGTTTATATTCTTCCACTGCATCTACATCGCAGAATGCCGGGACGCAGAAAAAAAACATATTGGTTATGGCGATATTTTGACCATCCTCGTAAACATCACAATCTATATCCTCCTTGAGTACAGGCTCTATCAATCTGTCAACGGTATGCAACCATAAACAGTATTGTTTATGGAATAGAGCGATTTGAACCGTTTCATCCGATATAATGCTGTGGTTTAGCAATGATATGATTTCCTTCTGGTATTTTTTACTTTTCTTAAGCCTGGCGAATTTTAATTCATCTGCTTTGGCTGTCAGCAGACTGCGAAGCTCCTGTGACTGGTTTTCAGTTAATCGTACTGAAGACAATATAAAAACCGGCTGCTCACGATTTAGGAGATCGCCGCCTGTATTGCCTGATTCATCGAATGCATAGTATTGTTCCTCCATCGCTCTCGGGTTTAAGTAATTAATAACTATATGACATAGTTTCAAAAAGAGCAGGTATATTATTTAATACCTGCTCGGATTTATATAACCGTAAGATGTAAAATTACCAAATAGTGCCAGAGAAAGAGGATGTTATCCGGCAATATTTATCATGATAATAATTATTGACTAATTTTTAAGCTGATGGTCGTAATTTCTTTCTAAGACACTAAATCCATCCCTCTCGAGATCATACAGCGTTATAAAAGGCAACGGCAAAGTTTGTTTACGCAAATGTGGTGTCAGCATTTCCTCATTTGTAACAAAGAAAGACTTTACCGTAAAGTCACTCACATTTGTCTTGTAAACCTTGCTAACAGCATCAAGATTGGCCTTCAGCCATTCATGCCTGACCATATGTTTTTCAATCCATCCCTTATCTGATGAATTTTCACCAAACAACTTTGTAACCTCCTCAATCATTTCCTTGACATTTCTGCTAGGAGACATGCTTTTACATTCGAGGCTATATAGCAGCTTATTAGCTTTGTCAATAATAAGTACATCAACATCACCAATGTCTTCCTCATTATGCAGTGCCGCCTTGGGCTTAATATATGCATCAGTATCTATTATCAAATTAGTTGGATCTATTAAATTTACAACTGCACCCACCAAATCATCGCCGCGTTTATTGGCAAATTTTCCAAGAACCTTATTTACTTCACCTCCTGCAATAGATCTAAAACGTCCTGAAAGGAGCTGTTGCATCCACGTCATTCTACACTGAAGAAGTTGTCTTACACCCCAATATATCATCCTTTCACCATTCTCTTCTACAATCACCAAAGGCTTGCGAAGCAAAGATAGAATCCTGTTGTATCGCCAAGGAATTATATCAATAAATTCATAATCACCTGATGGTAAAACTTCTACTTTTCCCCTGGCACAAAGGCATAAAAATTCTATTGCACTATCAAATTCATCGCTTGAAAATTCATCAACGTATTTGTTAACTTCTGCATTTAAATCTTTTAGCGGAAAGCTTGAACAGGCGTCCTCCTGAAGAAAGCCAATATGAACCAAACCTTCTACAAAGTCACATAAACGGGAGAAAGAAATGCCATAATCCTTAAGAAATGCTTTTTCTAATGCAGGGGGAACAGGTGTCTGTTCAACTGTTAAGTGCTGTGGGAAAACATGCTTATAAGTTTCTATAGCATCTGAGATATTTTCAGTTGCTTTGGCGCTTTGAAAAGGATCAAAAATTTCACGGATATTTTCTTTTTTGCTTCCAATTCTTTTAGACGGCAAAACAGAGAGCTCTATGTCGAGCAAGTCGAAATGTAACTGATCACCAATAGAGCCCCAGGCAAGGATTTGTTCCATAATAGCAATCAGCTCATCAATTGCCGTGGTACTGACTGGTAGGCCACCTTTGAAAGGTTCAGCCGCGAGGTGCTCTATAAGGCAACGGACTGATAAGGTAGATTTATCCAGTTGCTGTAACTCTACTGCCAAATCTATCTGATGCTGTGCAACGTCCACAAAGCATGCTATTCTGGTTGGAGTGTTTATTCTAACACGCTCTCGCTTGTTAATCAGTCCTTCATTAATTCTGATCAACCTTTTTAATAATTCGGTCGAGTCATATTGTTTGATCTTACTTTTCAGATATGGAAGTAATGCTTTTTGAACTATGTTTGAAGTTAGCTTTTCCTTGTCCTTTTTAGTGGTTAAAGAACCAATTGGCGGCGCATGTTGCCCAAGAAGCGGTACAATATTATCTAGTACAACGTTCACATCGTGCTGTTTCACTATCCTATAACCTGACAGAAATTGAGGATCCAGTAACAAATTATCGCTTGTATCCAAAATATATACTTTTTTCTTGTTACCCAATGGTGCAGCAGAATCTATAATCTGTAATATTTCTTCAGCAGAAAATCCAATTTTAGAATTTCTTACAAGAAGATCGTTGAGTCCAGTCAGTATTGCTTTTACAAGCTGTCTTTCCCCTTCATTATCCGCTCCATATAAATATGGTAGTATCTGATGTGGAACGGTAATATTAATAGTACCGGTCGTCGCTATTATTTTAAAGCAATCGAATAGTGTCGTGTCCCGTGTGAAATTTCTTTCTATTATTTCGAATTTGTCTTCATCAACTAGCTCGAAAGTGATTTTGATAGGCATGTCGCCCAACGCCGATAATTTTACTTTAATCCCATTTTCCATCTGCCACAGCCAGTAGGCTATTGCATCGCATATTTCGCCGTACATTTTAAGCAAGCCAGGAGAAGCTTCATTTAAACTGACTAACGGTGAGATCCATATATATACTGGAAGATTTTCGACCAACAGGCTGAGACGTCCACTGCCAATTTGCTCAAAATTAAAATATGTACCGCCATATTTATCCATTTTCATAACTTCTATTAACCGGACCTGCCCATCCTCTTTAAATGGAACAGCGTGCAAATCAATATTCCATTTGGATTTTAAAAGCAAGTCAAACCCGTAGCCAGGCTCAATGATTATATTTATTGGGCCTGCATTATCGGAGCAATAGAACGAGTCGTCGTTGTCCTTATAAAATTTATATCTGTCGATAAATGAAATTGGTCCCATCATAGAGTCATGCGCCTTTTCATTTGCTATAGCAAATTTGTATAGATCAATGGCGTCAACATCTTTCAGGCCGACAATAATGTTCAGCTCTGCTGCTTCAAGCAGCAGAGTTTGTCCATTTGTAGCTTTGTTTGCACCACCCATAAACATTTCTCCGATACTTGAAACAACAGGTATTTCCAGTATTTGATACCCCTTAAATTCAGGCATTTCTACAACAGCTTTAAAAGCAACTTCTCTATCTTGTTCTTCTTTCACACTTTGGCCTGGATATTTCTGATATATCAAAGCAATTTTGTCATCATCGAAACGGTAAACACCATATCTTAAAGAAAGTGCTCCTTCATTTTCTGTTACTTCAAGCGGAATGTATTTAAAGCCTATTTTTTTTAGCTTTAATTGTAAATCAAGCCATAGAAAATCATGGTAAGCCGCAACCAGGATATCATAACAGCCCAGCCTTTTCGCTTCACTCTTTATAAATTCCACCAATGCGTAACTTAAATTTGAAGGCGATGCAACTACAAATTTATCTTGTGCATTTATAATTGGCTTTGTTATCAAAGGGCTTTCCTGACCGTACTTACCACCTAAATACGGCGAGGCAATGTCGAGTAAAAAGCCATCCAGAGTCGCCTTATCGATTCCGGATGCCTCCAATAAGCGATACATTTCAGTCCGTGTTATGGTCACCGATTTCTTTAGTAAGCTAAGTTTTTCTTCACTTGGAAATTTAATCAGTCCCTTATCAACTTCACCGACCTGATATCGCCTACAACCTATGACTTTAGCAATATGGTCAGATATTTCCAATATAAGCATAGCTGCTCTATAAGCAATTCCTTTAAACTCATCTGCCAGCTTATTGTCTGGATTCTGAAATATCGCTTTTAGAAGGCTGTTCAGTATGAAAGCTGTACTATCACTAATACCAGGAAATATCAAATAGTCACCACCGTGAAACGTTACTACATCAGTATAAGGATTAAACGGATCATCCTCCATAGGCTCGCTGGGATATTCAGCAGAAAGAAAACTTTGTAACTCTTTTACAGGAGTAATGGCGGCATTAACGTTAAAATTCATAATTGCTTCCTCAGTAATTTTTTCAAACCTGTAATTTTTTCCATGGTTTTCTCTTAAGATGCTAAGCCCTGCTAAAGATTGTAGAAGGTCGGTGGTATTATACTTTTCAAAAAAGGATACTGGATCAGCGGATTGTACATGAGAGCTACTGGCACCCGGAGCTCCACAGCATCTCTTATATTTTTTTCCGCTTCCACATGTACAATGGTCATTTCTTCCTATTTTCATTATGTTTTTGCTTGGTTAGACCTACAAATTTAGATGTTATTATATTATATCTCACCGTTAGCAATCTATTTATTTTTAAAGGGTTATAACTCTGGTATATATTATTAAGGATGATTCAAAATCTAATTCTTTAGCTCATTCTTCCCATCTTTTTTTACTCAAGAAACCAGTATGCTTTTGTCTCATTTCAGCAGCAAAGGTATTTCCGTGTCCTTAACGCAATAGCAAGGCCAGGCCCTTCAGGTTTGACAAAAAATCTCCACCCATCCGGGTTGTATTTTTTGTCAAAACCTTGCTATTGCTAGACACTAACCTTTTTATGCTCCCGAAACGAAACATAGCATACTCCGGCTCTTTAGACGAATAAAAAAAATGTCAGCAATGAAAAGTAAAATATTAAAAATGGATTTGATGAAACAAAACTGCACCTCCTCTCATTGCCGAATAAAATTTCAAGAAAAAATTAATCACTAAAAATCGTAGGAATTATGAACATCACAGGAAGAGTGACAGCGGATGCGCAGGTACGCAACGTGTCGAACAGCAAAACAGTAGTAAACTTTTCGGTAGCTATCAACGACAGCTACAAAAACAAAGCGGGCGAGCGCATACAGCAGACAACGTATTTCGACTGCGCCTATTGGCTTAGTCCAAAAGTAGCGCAGATACTCACAAAAGGCACAGTGGTAGAACTTACAGGCAAAGTGAGCGCAAGGGCTTGGACAGGCAGTGACGGACAACCGCACGCAGGACTGAACTTCAATACCTCGCAAATCAAACTGCACGGGGGCGGTAAAAAAGCCGAAGCGGTACAGGCTCCTGCAGGAAACAATAATGACGATACAGGGGACGACCTCCCATTTTAACAACGAGCATCTAAACAATTTTAACCTTTTAAATCATTTTATCATGGCACATAATATCAATTTTAACAGCGAAACAGGACGTTATTCATTCTTTAGCGTAAAGGAAAAAGCGTGGCACGGACTAGGGCAGATTGTAGAGCAATACCCAACAAGCGAGGAAGCTATCAAATTTGCAGGATTAGACTACGAAGTGGTTAAAAGTCCGCTGTTTACCAAAGGTTCGGGTATCATTCAAACGGCTGACAGTATCGAGATTGGCAGTAACGAATTGGAAGTCCCTAACTATTTTGCCAATATACGCACGGATAACAACGCAGTGTTGGGCGTGGTAGGCAAAGACTATCATATCGTGCAGAACCGTGAAGCATTTAATTTCTTTGATGCCATTGTAGGCGGTGGCGAGGGAATACTGTATGAAACAGCAGGAGCGTTAGGCAACGGGGAACGCATATTTATCACAGCCAAACTGCCTGACTATATCCGTGTGGGCAATGGCGATGATGTAACCGAAAAATACATTTTCCTGACCACTTCGCACGATGGTAGCGGAAGTATCACAGCCGCTTTTACGCCTATTCGTATCGTATGCCAAAACACGCTTAACGCCTCTTTACGCAGTATGACTAATGTAGTGCGCATCAAACACACTTCGGGAGCAAAACAGCGTATTGAGAACGCCCACAAGATTATGGGATTGGCGAACACCTTGAGCAGTCAGTTAGAGGGCATATTCAATGAATGGGCAAAAGTAAGGGTAACAGACCAAGAAGTAAGAAAGCTAATCCAATTGGCACTTTGTCCAAATAAAGAAACTTTCGATTTACTAAAAAAAGGTGCGGAAGATGAAATTTCCACCATATTCAAAAATACCGTTGAGGATGCCTTTGCATACGCTATGATTAGCGACACACAGCAGATGGAAACTACCAAAGGCACATTGTTCGGGGCATATAACGCTGTGACAGGCTACTATCAGAATGTGCGCAATTACAAGGATGGCGAAGCCAAGCTACAGAGCATTGTACTGGGCGGTACTGCCCAGCTCAAATCACAGAAAGCATTTGACTTGTGTACAGGCTTTGCCTTGGACGGTGCAGAAATCCTAAACTTTAATTAGATAAACAAAGGCTACCGCCTTAATCGGCGGCAGCCTGCTATAAAACAACTGATATGAAAGCAAAATCAATAGACGAAGCTAAAAATATGGCTAAATCACAAAGCCTTGAAACCAAATACAAAGACGAAGCTATATATATCATTTACTGCAATAGAACCGAGTATTTCTATATAGATACCAATAGCTTTTTAAGGAATTGGGAACAGCTTACAGGCTATTATGAGAACGGAGTTTATAACGCTGAAAACTGAACAGATAAAATGATGAATATAACAGATTTGAACGGTTGCCCTATTGAAGTGACAAACCTGAAAGAAGCTATTACAATGGCAGGACAGTACAAGGAATACCGCCACGAGGATACAAGTTTCTCAGAGTTCGATAAAAGGCAGAAAGCCTATTGGTCGGATATGTACGAGAAACTCAGAGCAATTAAAAAACAATTAGACGACAATAAAATTTTAGAACGATGAACGCAAATTTTTTCCATCAGATAGCACAGTTGCAGATTACAGGTGATTTGCAACTCACCATAGCAAAAGGAGCAGAAAACAACTTAATCGTATCGGTTATGCTCCAAAACGAACAGTGCGGAGATAACGCAAAGAACATCATACCGCCCCTTACTCTTCGGGGAACAGCCGAAGAACTCGACAACGGTTTTTTCGAGAAGATTGCGACACCCATACAAGCCGTTTCGGGATTGATGGTGGATATGGAAAGCTTTATGAAGCAGTTGGAAGAAACCAAAAAACAGTCTGCAATGGAAAAAGACAAAGCCGACAGGCAGAAGAAAGAACAGGAAGCCAAGGAAAAGAAGTTCAAGGATGCAATGGCAAAAGCGGATGAACTGGAAAAAGAGGGCAAATTCCGTGAGGCGTGGGTCAAAGTACCCGAAATAACGGAGTTCCCCGAAAAGGCTGACGAGCTACGCAGACGTAAAAGAGAACTTTCCGACAAGTTTTCTGCCCCAAGTCTTTTTGGAGCTATCGAGGAAGAGAAATCCGAACCCGCAAAAGTGGAAGAAGTAACTGCCGAGTACTCAGCAGAAACTGCACAGGAAAACTAAATGTACTAACTTAAAACTCATCATCATGTTATTAGCAACGCAATTGGAACGAGTGTTTATACTCAAAGATAAGGGACACGATATTATATTGACCGATCCCGAACCACGCTGGAGCGTGGAAGCAGTACTGAATTTTTACGCCAGCAGGTATCCTATTTTGACAACCGCCAAAATATCTGCACCTGCCATCAAGGATGATGCAGTAGAATACCGATTTGAGAGCGTAATGGGAACTAAAGGATAATTTAAAATTTTAAAGCAATGGATTATGCAAAAACATATCATATCGGGAACAATAAAGCCACCCGAAGAAAAACGACAAAGGCAGTTGTACAGGCAGCTCAGCGAGTTCGCCCAATGGATGCAAAAACCAAAGGATGCCAACGAGGTTCAAAAAGACAAACGCAGGTCAGTACCTGTGGAAATGCTGCCAATGGTTTTCTAAAGACTTCGTTCCTGCCCAGACTTAAAGAAACTGAAACGGTACAGGATTGTATGGAAACAGCAAAAACGCACAAGGATTTTTACAAGTCGCTGTCATTACTTGCAGAGCATTATAATATTGAACCTATGCAAACCAACCAATTTGAGTATCCTTACAATATGGCATTGGCTATATGGGATATAGAAGAAAAGCTAAAGCAAAGTGTTTTGAATTGGCAGGAACTACGTTTGGTACAGGACAGTAAGAAAACCTATTTCATCAGTGAGGAAAAATACAACACAGGCACAACCCTGTATTATATACCGATTGAACCGCTGTATCAGATGCTCCACGACCCCAAGCGCAAAAGAAGCGCCCAACTGCTTATTTCTGTCTGCTCTTACCTGTATCACATTGCCGATATTCCTTATTTCAGACAGGAAAGCAGCTATCTGTATTGGATGTATGAAATGCACAAAGAATGGTTGGAGCAGGACGATGAAACCGAGGAAAACCAAGCGTATAAACTTGAGTTTGAAAAAGCGGAATTTATTGGAAACTGCATAGAGCAAAAGATTTTTAACCCTATGAGTTTACAGGTATTCGCTCAGCGTTTAAACACTTTTAAAAAAAGCGATGCATTCGACCATGAGTGTTGGCTCACAGCTTGCAATGCCTTTGCGCTGTTTACGCAATATCCGAACGCAAGCATTTTCCGAAATGCGCCAATGACTGAACAGGACCATGAAAACGATGACAACGACAATGAAACCATTGGTATGGAAAAGTATATTTCCTTTATATCGCATACAAAAGGATGGCTGTATGAGAACCTTGCCGAGAGCATCAACAACGAGTTTAAAGAGTACGCAGAAATGCAGGAACCGACCATCTGCAAACGTTTTGACAAAAAAGGGATAACGGAAAACAGCCTTGATTTTGAGAACAGATTATTTGCCCTCTTGGACGATATGTGCAGTCTGCTTTATAATTATAAAACTACAAAAAGATGAAAAACACAATAGATATTACAGAAAGCTTTGGTACGCTGTACCATCCTAAAAACGCACTCGTTTTCTATGAAACCAAAGGAGCCGACAGCGATGTATATGTGGAATATTTCGATATGGACAAGAACGGTACTCCCATTAATGCCCACCCGCTCACAGAACGGGAGGCAAAAGCATTGGCAGGGGCATTGGTAACAGAAAAGGACAAGGACAAAGCCTTTTTAAAATCCAATGGAATACTGCCGACCAACATACTGCAGATTAATCATAATGCAGATAAAAGTTCGGTATTGTGGTATACCAAAGCACAAAGACGACAAATGTATTTTGTGGACGGTTTGGAAATACCCAATGGAATGGCTTATGCACCGCCAATGATTTGGTATGCCAACAAAAATAGTCTTACGGTATTTGCATTGGCAAGCGACCGACGACCGACAGAAAAAACACCTTTGCATTACGCACCATTTTTCAACATCTATGAAGATGGGAAAGTATGTATGGGTTCGGTCAATATCAATATTAAAAACTCGGCTTCGGTGGAAGAATTTACCAACGGTTGGGAAGACTACTTTTTTAATTCCTATTTCAGCCATTTATTGGGAAGAAACAGCCCAATAAAAGGCAATTGTGTAAACCTTTGGAAAGACCTAATCAATTCAGATAAGTCCTTTCCTAAAGAGGTACTTAAAAAAAATAACAAAACCCTTAAAAATCTATTGTGATGAATACCGAGAAAACAAAAATACATTTTACGGATAACTACCTCATAAATCCGACCAATCCTATTGCCGTAAATGTAATCGGTGCAGGAGGCACGGGTTCAAAAGTACTGACCGCCTTAATGGAAATGAACCACAGCCTGATTGAATTGGGGCACGCAGGCTTATCCGTCCGCCTTTGGGATGATGATGTCATCACAAGTGCCAACTTAGGCAGACAGCGTTTTGCAGAATGCGAGGTTGGGTTATATAAATCGGTTGCCCTCATTAATCGGGCAAATCGTTTTATGGGAACTTATTGGAAATCGGAAACAGTGAAATTTGAGAAAGATAGTTTGGGAAGACTGCCCCAAAATGCAGAGGCAACTATCTATATTACTTGTGTGGACAATGTACAGGCGAGGTTTGGCGTTGCTGAAATACTTAAAGAATTATGCAACCGCAGAAATCATAGAGACACACCTAAATATTGGTTAGACTTTGGCAACAGCCAACATACAGGACAGGTCATATTATCCACTATTGGAGAAATTAAGCAGCCCAATTCTGAAAAGTATGAAACGGTGGCAAGCCTGCCATTTGTTACCGAAGAGTTTGGGGAATTGCTGCTGCAGTCCGAAGAACAGGGCGAGACACCAAGCTGTTCCTTAGCAGAAGCCTTGGAAAAACAGGAATTGTTTATCAATTCTGCCTTGGCACAAATGGGATGTTCGCTCTTGTGGAGCTTGTTCCGCTATGGCATGACCGAGTACAGGGGATTTTTCCTTAATCTTGGAAATTTTCAGTCACAACCCCTAAAAGTCGCCTGATCCAAATCGGGCGGCAAAAAGACACTCCCTCCCAAAAGGTCGGGACAGTCTTTTTGCGTTTAAGCGGTGCAGTCATTTTAATAAAAATGCACAATGCGCCATTTTATCAAACAGACTGCGAAAATTTTATAAGGGATATGCAGTATCCCTTTTGTTCTTTTAGAGGGCTTCTTTTCTTTTCGTACAAGCGGCTAAAGAAAAGAAGCAAAAGAACGCCGCAGAATTAGAATTGATATTCAATTTTACAAATTGTTATTTAAGAAAAAAAACAAAAATCAAAATTGTAAAATTTGGTTTACCTCAAAACAAAAAAATTAACACCTTACTTACAAGAAATTGATTCTTTGGATTGAAGAGCTAAGATACCCTTCCAAGTTGTAAATATTAATATGGCAGATAGCAGATAGGCAGCATTTAACCTCCAAGCAATTCGTTATCCAATTGCTGAAAATTTGTGGCAGCTATTTTCAGCTTTTCAAAGAAGTCTTCTTCACTGTAAATGCTTCTAGCTTTGAGAAATTCATTATTTAGCAACGGAATAAATTTATCCTGTTTTTTATTATTATGCAACCAAAAAGCTTCTACCTTAAGTTCGGGTTGCTGTACGATACGCAGTTCGTAATTATCAATCAGCTTCTGATATTCGCGTTCAATTTTAAACAATAGATTTTTATATCGCTTTACATATTGATTTCCATGAATTATTTTCTGCAAAGTACCTTCTTTATCTTCATTTTCAAATTCATAAATGATGGTATTCCCTTTAGAACCGTTATCTAAAAGTCGTACCCCGGTCTTTTTTATTTGTGGCTGGCCTTTACCCTTTAAGGAATTAAAATCTATGAAATAGATATCGTGTGCCATAGCATGAATTGGCAACATCTTATGTGAAAATTTTAATTTTCCCAATTCTTCCAAAATCGAAAACGGAGAAAGTGATCGCGCCTTTTCGAGAAGGTTAATATCAACTGGCTTAAACTTAATCATATTAGAAAAAGGTGATTGAGTTAAAAAACTGTGTGTCCAGGTTCCACTATTCTGGTAACTTGTATTAAAGATACTTAGTTCCATATAGTTTTTACCATATATCGAATCGTCAAGATAAATAAATTCCGTGCCGGAAGTATCATCATATCCATAAATTGATAAAAAATGAGCTCCGCCACCACGCCACGCTGTTCTTACGCCTATAACCAGCTTTTGATCTATCTCGGTCTTGATTTCACTGAAAGTCAATGGCCTGTAAACCAGTTTTCGAAAATTCTGCGTCTTTGTCAAAGCCAGATCCAATAGACCATATACATCGCAGGCTACTGCTTTTCCGGAACAGCAGTCATTTATGTTCAAACAGGCACTTGCCACTTTGCATTGCGTCCATATTGAGGTCGGATTGTAATACAGTGAAGTACTGGTTGCGTTTGCCGCCCAGCACCAGTTATTTTTTAATTGCTGGAACATATCAAAAGGAAGCAGGGTGTTTGATGCCATAGTGAAAAAAGGATATAATTATTGCTCAGGTTGTTTATAAACAAATGTAAGGTATTTTTAGAAAAATTAACAGGATGTTAAAATAAATATTAACAAAAAACTATTGTTTCAATTTGTTTTACTATGTTTGTTATCAGAACTTTATATGAGAAATTATGAAAAAAAATTACATGTTGTCCTTATTTACTGCGATTGTTGCTGCTGCAGCTTGCCATGCACAGGAAAAGCCATTTTTTCATAATTATTTTAATCCTCCGGCTGTACTAAATTCTAACAGCATATGTGAAAGCTCACTTGCTTATCCTGCATCAAATGATCCCGCACAATATATCGCTTTTCTTGCCGGCTTAAAAAATCCAAAGCTGACTTATCTAATCAATGAAAATTTAAAAAGTTTTGGATTTGCTGAAGGGATTGGCTCCTTGGACATAACGAATGTAAAATATGTTTCTGCAATCTCAGCAGCTACTGGAAATTTTGGCTTCTTTGATAATTTTACAAAAGTTAAATTCACAGGCGGTACTGCAGATGGATTTGAACTAAGCATTAACGGACAGTCTGTCTATTTTTTAAAAAGCGGCTGTATTTTCTATCCCACTGCAGAATGTGAAGACTGTGGAGATTATGATCTAATCTATGATTTTAAGTGCAAAGAATTCATTAAACCCAACCAAGGCGTTGTAAAGAGTCTTGAAGACGTCAAGGTAAAACATAATGAAAGGCTTCGGTTTAAGGTGATTAATGTTAACCGATACCTTTATAATGTGGAGATTGCATTTGATGACGTATTACTAAAAAGTAATGAACCGGAACTTTTTAAAAAGCTTTTCCTCGGAGAAGGTTTTGATATTAAAGGGATTAATCTGCTTAATAAAGAGGCAGCCGCTGAAGTTGCTGAGGCCGCTCTCGGCGGTGGTGCGGCAGGAGCTGACCCAGACAATACGCCGCTGACAAATTTTCTGTCAGAATACCAGGAGTTTAAAAAGAGTTATAACAGCATTTTAGAAAATTATCTCAAAGCATACAGTGTGTGCCTTCCCAATAATGCGAAGTGCTGCGGAGATCAGCAAGCCTCAAAATTCAGTAAACTTTCAGCGCAATTGCTAGCACTGCAAATAAGTTTTATAAAGGCGAAATCTGATTTCGATACCAAACAAAGTAATCTTGAAAAAGACAAAGCAGATTATGAAAAAAAGATTGCTGATCCTAACACTACAAAGAAACAGGCTATACAGTTGAAACTGGATCTGGATGCAGCGGCAAAACAACTGGATATAGTGAAAACATCATTGGCATCCCTAACCGAATTTGGAAAGAAACTTGAATTAATCGATGATGAGAAACTTTTAAAACTTGTTCATTTTGAGAATAATTTCGTCAAGGATAATTTTGAGTTTATAAGTCCGTCAATTTTTCCAAAAGGCAACAGCCTGATTTTATCGGTAGATATCATGCCTAATACTTCTGAAGAAGCCAAGAAATGGCAGACGTCACCTTTGTACGAAGATCATAGCACAGTAGAATTCCGAGTTAAAAATAAATGGTTTTACAGTTTCAGTACCGGACCGTTCGTGGCCATCCACAATCAATTTAAGACAGCTACTTACGGCTGGCAGCGTCAGGCATCGAATGGTGTGATTGACGATACCTCACAATACAAACTCGTGCAATCGGGACAAAACGGATTGCCAGTTGGTATCGGAGCATTCGCTAATCTCGGAAATAAAATTACGGATTATTTTGGATTTGGAGCAACCATAGGTGTAGGAGCTACCATTTTAGATAAAGTTGAAATGGCTTATTTCCTTGGTGTGACGGGTTTCTTCGGTCAGGATAAGCAATTTAATTTTACTGTTGGCGCCTCCTTTGTACAGATGGAAAAACTAAAGGGTGAACTTTACCCCGATATAGGTACCCAACTTTATGCTGCTCCTATTGATTTAGAGTACAGTAAAAAGATTGCTGCAGGCTTTTTTGTGGCCGTCTCCTATACCGTATTTGAATCTGTAAAGACACCAAACAGCAATTCAGGGCATCCAAAAGCTGTAGCGACAGTCCCAGCAAAAGAAGCTACAACAACGCCGGCAGTAACAAGTCCTGCGGCGGTAACACCTGCAGTTAACACCGCGGGAGCAACTGCTACTGCCAATACAGCAGCGACAACTACAACCGCTCCACCAGCAAAAGAAGATGCTACGCTTAATACTTCATTAAAAAATGCAAAAAAAGTTAAAATTAAATTTGATTAATTTAAAATTTTCTACTTGATATAGATAAAGACAATGATTATAATAATTTAAATTAGATAAATATCACGATTTTCAAAATGTACATTGTAAATTTATAGTGTTTTTACAACTGACAATAAAACAACCCGAAGATAATCTCCGGGTTGTGCTTAAAATGAGAAAATTTACTGCTTGTAATAAAATAATGGGTACTGCTAATCGCTACTGTTAAAGTCAAAACTCAATTGTTTTTCATTCCCAAAGCTATCTGAAATCCACACTTCAAAAGACTGGGAAACGTTGGAGTTCGAAGTGTAATACAGTCTGAACTGCTCTGTTGGTATCGAATATAAATCATTTGGCTGATAAGGCGGTTCACTATAATAACGCAATGTGCCCTGTCCGTCAAATTGAAAATAGCGAATGAAATAGTGTGCATTGTTATAATTACCCGTTGGCTTTATAGTAAACCTTATCTCCACGGTATTTCCATTAGCAATTTCTTTAGGTACGGGCATCACCGTTACCTCAAATGGGAAATTATTCTGTATTTCCAGTTCGTCCTTATCACAGGATAAGAGTGTAGCAGAACTTATCAGGACTGCCAGCAATACCGGCATTAATCCTATTCTCAACTTATTAAAAAATGCTGTCATCGTTTTTCGTTTTAAAAATTAAATCTTAATCCCACACCTGCGGATGGGCGGAACTGCTTCAGGTCAGTACCCCACAAAACTTTTGTACGCCCTTGCAGGACTAATACAAAATGATCGGACAGGTATGTTTCAAAAGACAGCCGTCCGCCAGCACCGTAAATGAAATTGTCTTCACTTACAATTTTCGCCCCGTCAAATAAAAGCTCTTCGCCTCGATTGATACTTTCATACCCAACGACACCTGTTATGGCTGCATTGAATGTAATGTTCTTACGGGCATCACCCAGCAGGAAGAAACTGTAGCCGCCTTCTGCGGTATAGGTCTCCTGCGGAATGCGGAGGTCTTTATATTGATAATATTGGTGTGCATACTCTAAAGCCCAAAGCTGGTAATTCCCGTTTTTACCATTTACGGTCATGGCCGCATTAATGTAATAATCATTGCCGATTTTGTCATTGGATAATACACCTGCATTTACTTCCAGTCCTTTTTGTTTAGGCAGCATACGTTGTGCTTGCGCAATTGTGATACTCATCAAAACGAGCATTACTGTATAGATATACTTTTTCATTTTCTATTGCTTAATGGATTACTAAAACTTCAGGTGCATGTCGCTAATTAATCGGGCTTTTATCAAATCCGAATTTTCCACCTGAAGCGTCTGATGCCTTCCACCGTTCTTCTCAAAAATGGCAATCAGCAATACCTTTTCATCGGCGATGGTAAACTGGTCCAAAAGGAATACGTTTTGTTCGACTTCTTTACCGCCAATCACACCCAATGGCTTGTAACTCCGAAGCGGCAGCATCGGTCTTTCCTGTATCACGGTGCGTTTGGCTATTTTCTTATCTATCACCTTGAAGTTCATAAATTCAATCTGGAAGGGAACATTCGTGCGATTATCCAGTTCGGTATGGAAATAGTATTTACCGTTATGGATGTAAATTCCTTTGAGAACAAACTGAATGCCGAAACTTTTCGCCCCGATATGTTTTACAAAACGTTTGTCCTTTTTATAGATTGTTTCCAGTATCAAACCTGCCAGAGATGGCGAATTGTTCCCCAGCTCTTCAAATAGCACATCTTGTCCAGCGGATCTATCCATCGCCTTTTGCATTGCCAGAACGTTGTAACTCAATGTAGATGGGCAGGCACTATAATAGGCGTCGAAGCTGTAGAAACGCCCGTCGTCGGTAATCACCGAAAAATTGGTTTCAGCCTCAAAGTCCTTTACCGACGCTTTTACGCGCAGCACATTTTCTGCGTCTTCTGCTTTTCCTGCAATTAAGTACTCACTTCCCAGATCCACGTAACGTATTGCGCTTGGGAAAATCAGGTGAGAAGTCTTGTCGTAAGTAACCTGCATTTCGTACGATTCTATCCTGCCCAAGGCAAGCGAAGTTTTTGCAGTTTCCTGCGCAAAAGAGGTAGCGGCAAAGCCGATCATAAGGGCAGCTGCCCAAAAGGTTTTTAAATAATTTTTCATTGTTAATTTATTTTAGTTTTCTATTATTTTTTAGAGACAAGAAATACCTGATAGCCAGCTTTCAGGGTAACTTTTGGCGTTTTTACTTTTTTGGAGAAATAGCCCGAAATGCCCTGTACAACACCTCTACTCAAATCTGCCGCAACCTGCTGTCCTGCTGATTGGGTCAGCATCAGGCTCGTTCCAGAAGTCTGGCTCATATTACCGGCCATCTCAGTAAGGGCATTCATTTCAGGAGAATACGGGACGTACAAACCCTGCTGACCGTCAAAGTCATAAATGGTTATGTCTACCGGGATAATATTACCATCGAGTTCTATGGAAGTAATTTTCATCTGTAAACGACCTCCCTGAAATTTAGCGATTGCCGTTAAGAGCGTTCCCTGCGGGATGGTGCGGTTAGGGGTTTGGGCAGGTTCCAATAAACGCAGGCGCACGCCGCTTTCACCAATAATTGTCTGCGTTTCCTGTATGCAGGCTTTCACACTGTTTTTCGGCTGTGCGATCTGCTGTACAAATCCCGGAGTATAAAAATTCCTGTTTTTATTTGCGCTCCAATCCGCTAAAAAAGCACTATCTGAAGGCTCTCTGTACAAAGCCGAAACGGCTTTTTTTCCTGCAGGAGCGAAAGCCACAAAATATTCCTTTTGCGTACTGGCAGCAGCTGTACTGCCTTTGTTGGAGGACGCCTCACCGGTACTTGCACCTGTAGGAAGATATTTTGCAGCCATCTGATAGGACTTCTCCATGAGTGCCAGCTGGTCATCAACTGTCACGCTTTTGGGAATGTCTTTATCAGCCAGCTTTTCTTTCAGCTCATCAAGCTGTCTGCGGAGTTCTTGCGTTTCATTATTATCATCCTTATAAAAGGAGCCAAGCGCACTTTGAGAATTGCGGTAACTGTTTAGTGCTGGATTAGCTGACCTTCCCGGATTGTTGCCGAAACCCGTGCTTTGATCTTCCTGGTCAGCGAGTGTATCCTGATTGTCTTTATATGAACTGTCCTCATTCCAGTAATCGGACAGCGTGGTCAGGGCATTACGTTTTTCCTGGTCTTTCTGTTCCAGCATTTCCTGTTCATATGCTTTCTGTTTGTCAGCCTGCATCCCGGCCTCGCTGGCCTGCGGGACGGCATCATTAAGCCCGATATTTTCGATTTCCTTCTTGTCTGAAGACGGTTTAAATATCAGGTACATACATCCGAGAAACACGATTCCCATAAGTATGAATATTACCGGTTTTTTAAGCTGTTCTTTGCCGCTCTTTTTATCATCGGGCAGATTGGATGCTCTGGATTGGTCAGCTTCTTCAACCAGAACGCTGACCCTTTTTTCATTTTCTTTCATAAATCTTTTCTTTTAATTTTGTTGATAATGAGTCCAATTGGGAGGCAGGACTTTCTTTTTTACGGACAGGGTTGTCAATATGCTCGATGACCATCCTGTTATCAGATTTTGCAGTGTCGTACCACACTTTTAAAATAACCACGGCGGTAAGCAGCAGGTACACTAAAAAAAGGCAGATCGTATATCTTCGCTGTCTGTCTAAGGATAAGGCCCGCCAGCTTTTATCCTGCTTGTCAAACCACTTGTCTATATTTATTCTTATTGTTTTCATAATTTAAAGATTATGGGTGATCACATTCTAAACCCTCTTTTTCGCGGAGCAATCTCTTCTTTAGGTTTTTCTGACACTTGGGCAATTGCCTCCTTTATTGTCGGAACCGAACTTGCTGTAAGGTTTGTCAGTTTAGATTCCTTCATTAAATGCCCGTAGCGGTCTGTTCTTTTTAAATACATTTCTGTATCCCCTAAATCGAATTTCCCGTTCTCGTATCTTACCCGCATATTGCACTCAACCTTCGGCTTGTCTTCGCCATTCCATTCGAGATAGGTAGATAAGCGGAGATAATTTGCTGATAATGGAGCTTCAGTACCATTTTCCCAAGTCTCCAAAAACCCACTAAGACTATCCTTTAGTTTGCCTGGACAACTGCTCTCAGTTTGGAAATAACCGTCATATCCCTTATCTGTCAGGGTTCGTGCGAATGCGTCTAAATCAAGTAAAAGTTTCATATCCCTTAATTTTTTAGCGTTCAATGACTTCTATGTCCTTATTTTCCACCACGGAAAATTTCTCAATATTGAAGCCCTGCGGGTTATTGTCCGAGCGGACGGAGTTAACCAGAAAACAGGACGTAACAAGGTTACGTTTTGTCACATTGCTCGAACGGATGATAAACTGTTTGGCATAGGTGCGCACGGCATACGGATAATTCTCGAAATTGCAGGCCACACTGTCTATTTCAATGCGCTGCTGCACATTGCCCGATATGATACGGTTGTAATATCCTTTTTCAGAGAGGTCTTTGTAATAATCAAAGGCACTTTTATCGGCAAGATTAAATGCCCTTTTCATGTTGCTCTCGATAGCGTTTTTATCCGGAGCTAGCGTAAAGAACAGTTCATGGAAGCGCCTTACGTGTTCCCTTGCTTCCACGGGACGGTTGATGGACGCGTCCTGAGCGAGTGCCAGCATGAGTGATTTGCCATTGTCCAGCACATATATTTTTTGTCTCTGCTGTTCGGCAAAACTGTAAGACCTCCATACGGCATATCCTGCAATGGCTGTGCAGAGTACGGCAAACACAATAGCATACAATCTTATCTGGCTGAAGCTGTTTTCGATATTTCTTAGCGTTTTAAATTCCATTTTTTTTAATAATTAGTTGTTTTGTTTGCTCATCAGCCTGCCGCCGATATTTCCTGCTGCTGAACCGGCTCCTGCTCCGGTAACATTTCCTGCTTTCATCGCTGTCTGGTTGACATTGCGGGTAAAGTTCCCGGCTCCGCCGGCCTGGATAATCCAGCCTGTCACTGTTGGAATAGTAAAGTAGCCTACGATTCCTATAATCATGAAAATGATATACACGGTATTTGAAGTGTCGGGGATGAATGTCGGATCAGACAGCATTTCAATGTCACGCTCCAGTATCAGGGACTGAATTCTGGCGAGCATCGAGCTAAAGAGGTCCGCTACAGGAAGCCAGAGGTAGACACTTATATATCGTGTGAACCACTGATTAAGCGTAGACTGAAAACCGTCCCACACGGAAATAGCAAAGGCAATCGGGCCAAGTATGGACAGGACGATAAGAAAAAATGTCCTGATGGTATCGATCACCAATGCTGCCGCCTGAAACAGTACTTCCAAAAGATTACGGAACCATTCTTTCATGGCTTTCTCAATCTTATACTCCTGACGATCCATGTACATTCCTGCCATTGTCCCAATGTCTGAAGGCGACCAGCCGAGTTCATCCAGCTTCTTGTCGAACTCTTCATCCGAAACCATATAAGCAGTTTCGGGATTTCGTACCATTGCTTCGTATTCCAATTGATCTTTTTGCTGCTGTAGTTTGTTCAGGTCAAGCACCTGGTCTTCGAGTATAGCATGTGTTCCTGTAACTATAGGGCTTAGCACCGCATTTACGGTTCCAAGAACGATCGTGGGAAAAAACATGATACACAATCCCAAGGCAAAAGGCCGCAACAGTGGAAACATATCAATAGGTTCGGCACGGCTTAACGCCTGCCAGACCTTTAATGCTACATAGAACAGCGCGCCCAGTCCGGCCAAACCTTTAGCTACCGCTGCCATATCACCTGCAAGCGGCATCATGTCATCGTATAGCGAACGCAGGACTTCGTGAAGATTATTCCATTCCATCTTTTACCAGTATTTTTGGTTGGAAGTCCCATAGAGTTCAAGTACACGCTTAGCGTCATTTTTCTTTTTTGCTCTCAGGTAGCTGACAGAAATATTCTTGCTGGTATAGTAGCGGACAAGACTGTGATACTCTTTGACTTCTTTATAAACGCGGTCGATAACGTCCATGCGTTCTTTGTCATTTAGAGAAAGATTCGATGCGGTTACTATCTGCTTGAGTTCCTTCAGAAGTTCGGTACTCTCATTGAGCAGTGCCGAATAACCGTTTCCAATAGCCGCAAGTTCCTGCGGTGTAAAATTGGGATCGTTCATCATTTTACCGAAATTGGTAACATACATCTCCGATACGTCCCCAACCAAAAGAACGGTCTGCTGCACTTTACGGGCATCTTTCACAAGATTGCTTACGGCTTTGAGTTTGTCGTAATACTCTTTTCCCTGATTGTATACTTTCTCCACTTCCTTGAAATTTTTAACAACATTGGATACCGTAGATGAAGTCTGTACGATTTCATTAGCGCTGTTGAGGATACCTGAAGCCAGGTTCGTAGGATCTGTAACCACCCACTGGGCTTTTACCGAGGGCGCTGCGGCAAGCATAATTGCGGCATACAACATGAACATTAGTTTTTTCATTTTTCTTAAATTTAAATTGTTAATTATTATTACTGATTTGCTTTCTCGCGCCTCTGCATAGCAATATGCTTGATGGCGAGTTCCACATTGCCGTCCAATTCTGATGCGAGCTGCATCACTTCCATTTTTTCTGTTTCTTCCGTGGTATAGGCGAGATACTCCTCAAGGCTCACTTCTGTAGCATATACTGCTGAATCCGTACCACCGAGGCCTATCCATACTTCCTTGTAAAGGCGCGAAGCATCATTATTCATATTGATGGAAAGTACCTGTGCCTTTTCCTTGTCCGTTAAGCCTAACATGGCTTGTATGTCATCAAACTTGTTCATGTACTTGCGCTGGTCCAGCAGGATTTTGCAGTCGGAGTTGTTGATAATACTTTCTTTTACAATAGGAGACTGGATGATATCATCCACTTCCTGCGTAACGACTATCGCCTCGCCAAAGAATTTCCTAACCGTCTTAAAAAGATACTTTATGTATTCCGCCAGGAATAATTGGACATTCTTTTGGAGGATATGAGACCGCAGCGATTGTAAGTTACACAAATAGATTCTGCGCGGCAGTTATGGGGGCAGGTATCTCGAATGCAATCAGCTCATATCTTACCGTAAACAGAAATAGCTTAAAAGCCGATTATTGGCGTTATGAATATGGTCAGTCTAGGATTGGCAAAAGCCTTTTTGAAGATAAGCAGTCCTATTTGGACAGTTCCCCTGTTCTTAACGCTGACAAAATTGAAACTCCCTTATTAATTTGGACCGGCGGCAAGGACGAACAAGTAAAGCCTGATCAATCTTTTAGTATGTACTTGGCGCTACGACGTTTGAAAAAACAAAGTTCTTTGCTTGTCTATCCCGACGAAGGGCATGCCTTTGTAACACCTGAAGCTAACAAGGACCTCACCCAGCGGATTCAACAATGGTTTGATTGTTTTTTAAAAGGTTTCCAGACAGACTGGATTAAATAAAAGCGGCTCCAACAGGAGCCGCCTCAGTTTTTTTTAAGGTTCATAAATTACGATGTTGCAAGGAGAGGCAGTGTTAGGCTGATGCCAAAGTCTCTGTCCTGTAGGTGTACCGTTTACTGTACAAAATTGTCCCTGCACGTCTGAGCACATTTTTACATACTCACATGGCTGGCTAGGATTGCCTGTAAGGCGATATCCATTTAATAGAGCCAAAGAATCTCCATCTTTAGCAGTGCTTACGGCTCCGGCAGATGCCAGTATGAATGCAGCAACAGGTAAAGCCATTTTTAAAATTGTAGTTTTCATAAATTAAAAATTTAATGGTTGTGATCTACTCTTTTACAGGTTTTCGATCGGATCCCTGAACCTGGCCTGGTGTATTTTCGATTTCATCCAACAGATTTTTGTTTAGGTCATATCGGACGATCCACTTTTCATTGATTAGATAAATATGGTTCTCAATAATTTTGAAGCTGTCAAGTTTGTTGCCATCTATGTCATAAAGAGGAAAACTGAAACGATAGGAACCGTCGCGAATATCATATACGTCAATAATACTGGCTTGTTTCCAAAGTTTTTCAAGATCTTCCTTTCCTGGGAGCTGTGAATTCACAAACAAAAGGTTTTTATAGAGAGCTGCTTTTCTATTAACCAGAAGTGGTGCTTGCCCCATTTGTCTTAAACCTTGTCGGTTATCAGTCACCTTTATCTGTGCGCGGCTAATAGTGTCAATTGTTTTACCTCTCCTGGAAAGTTGTAAAGAAGTGTCAGATATAAGGAACTCATTACGGTAGAAATACAGATATACGAAATTTTCACCATTTGTCAGCAAGGTGCCGTCCGTATCAAAGATCCCATCCATTTGCTTCTGCAGGAGATTCGATGTATAAGTAGGCAGCGTTTTTGAAGATAGCGGCTGGATTCCCATTATGTTATCCCCTTCTAGCGAAAATGTTCTTACCACCATTTTTTCATCCATTATTTCTGCAAGAGTGAAACGCTTTAAATTTGCATCGATCCTGTATGCTTTCCAGTCGAAGGTATTGCCTTGAAATACGTATGGTACGGTTCCATTCAATAAATAGAACTTTCCTAAATCTATTCTTACTTGGGCCGTACTAAAAGACAGGCCTGTAGTATCAACTTTGATCTCTTCAGTATTGAAATTCGAGAGGCTAAAATCACAAGACAGCAAATGTAACGGGGCTGTCACATTTCCCAAGTATATCCTGCCATTGTCAAATCCCGCAATATAATAGCTGTTATGTGGCAGCCGTATTTTGATAATTTCTGTCACCGATGGATGCGGATAGCGCCGCTGGAAACGGTTTTCGTAATGCACAATTTGTTCTGATTTTAAAAATAACTGCACTGTAATCCCGGAACTTAAAAACATTGCAACAACAAGCATTATTGCATAATATACGCCTTTTCCCTTGGAGGATTCTTTTGATAGGGTATAATCCAGAAGAAGTGCTGACAGACCTAGTATGATAAAGACAATATTGAAATAGAAGTGTTCAGTCCAACCCATTTTCTCCAAAATGCCGCCACAGGAGCAAGGAACATGTGATGCGAAATTCATTATAAGATAAATGTAAACAGTGAATGATAACATTAGATTCATAGAACCAAACATTCCGACCCTGCGGGTTCCTGGGAAAACCAACAGTACGGCAAGTAAAATTTCTAAGGCTGGGACAAGCCATGCAAGCCAGGAAGCGTGGGCTGTTAAAACAGGAGACATTGCAATTTGTCGAAGAAAGGCCTCGTAGTCAATAAGTTTACTAATTGCGGCATATACAAAAAGCAAAATATAGAGCAATCCGATAACATGTATAATTAAGTTTTTATGATACACCGATACTTTCATGTCACAGGTTTTAATCTCAAAAGTGGATTTTAATCTGACTTGGCAGAATAACAATCCAACTAACAAATGCAATTTTTTGTAATTTAGTTGTCACTTTATGAGTGTTTTACAAGTCAAAATTAAAATAAAACCCTCGTAGGATTGATGTAAAAAACGATCCTAAATTTGTAAAAAACGATCCATTTTATATTTTTACTGTAATTGAAATACTTAGTTTTTAAGTCTATCTCCTGCTAATTCTATTTTGAATTACCAGCTCCATCCATCAGTTTCTGAATGTCATCATAGCGATAATACATAAGCCCGCCAATCTTATTATAGGGAAGGGTACCGTTTATTCTAAGGTTTTGAAGGGTTCCTGCTGAAATATTAAGAAGTTTGCGCACTTCGTAACTTTTGAGCCAAATACGAGTTTCCTGCCCTGGCTTGCGTGGATACTGCTGGAATCTTCGAATTTCTTCTAAAAGTTCTTTTTTAAATTTATCAAGGTCATCCCTGGTAATAAGATCTACATTCATAATTCTCACTTTTACATTGAACAATATCTAACTCAGATTTTGGCAGTTTTTAAAAACCATCTACAAAATAAGTTCATAAGGAAATTGGAAAAGTAAAATTGTCTACGTTTGGCTCATTGTGGCTCTCTATTACCAATAAAAATGCAGTTTTTACACTTTACACAAAATATGTCCAATATTTACGGAGGTGAATAGTAATTTGAGATTTAATTTTAGGAGAAAATAAAGGACTGAAAACATTAAGGAAAAAACAGAGCCATTGAATCCAATGGCTCTGTTAGTCTTTTTGTAGAGCCGCTTCGGCTATAATCGGAGGCCTTATTCCCTCTTTAATGTTTCTGATATCATGGAAAAATTGAAATCTGCTAACAGGCTAAGTAGCATCTCTGGTGATTATAAAACTAAAAAAATCCGTTAAAAACTAAACTATTTCCTGGTAATCATAGATTGATTATTGGCAGACGCTTTGTTTTCAAAGTATTTCGTATTCTCTGCATAAAAGCGCCTGCAAAGTTGGATGATATCCATATTGTTATTGCCGGCAATCTTTTAAAGCAGTTCCAGAATTTATTTAGTGCGGAAGTTTTTCCCTAAAATAGCCGTAAGCCCAGGTGCCTGCAATAGCGCTTAAAAGTGTAATAAAAATAACCGTTGCACCTGTACCGATTTGTGCAAACAAGGGACCAGGGCAGGCTCCAGTTATTGCCCATCCAAAGCCAAAAATTAATCCGCCATAGATCTGGCCTTTGTTAAATTTTTTGTTTGGAATTTTAATGGGCTCGCCATAAATAGTTTTGATGTTGAATTTCTTTATCAAAAAAATAGAAATCATACCTACAACAACTGCACTGCCAATTACTCCATACATGTGAAAAGACTGTAAACGAAACATTTCCTGTATGCGAAACCAGCTTATTACTTCGGATTTTACGAACACAATACCAAATAGTGTCCCAATAATCAGGTATTTTAGATTGTGATGCCATTTGTTCTCTAAACGTTTTTCGTTTACGCACACTGTGTCTTGTGGCTGGACTTCAAGATCTGTATTTGTTTTTGTATTTTGCTGCATTTATGTTTAGTTAAAGTGAAAGAATAAGAGGTAAAATGAGATTTGCCATAATGAAACCGCCAATCATAAAACTAATGGTTGCAATCAATGACGGAAGCTGTAGATTGGACAATCCCATAATGGCATGACCGCTGGTGCAGCCACCTGCGTAGCGGGTTCCAAATCCAACTAAAAATCCGCCCGCCACCATAAGAAAAAAACCTTTCAGCGTTAAGAGAGACTGCCAATTAAAGATGTCCAGCGGCACAAGGCTGTTTAAATTTGTAATGCCGTAGCCCGCCAATTCTGCGGTTAGTTTTGGATTGATTTCAATGGGATTCGGATTTGATAAAAATTGTATGGCTATTATTCCTCCTAAAAATATGCCGAGAACAAAAAACAAATTCCATGCTTCTTTTTTCCAATCATACTTGAAGAACTGGATATTGGCAGGTATGCAGGAAGCACAAATATGCCTCAGCGAGGAGCTGATACCGAATGATTTGTTACCGATAATTAAAAGTGCAGGAACCGTTAGGCCGATTAGCGGTCCCGCTGCATACCAAGCCCAAGGCTGTTTTAAAAACTCTATCATATTCTAGTTTCGTTTATAATTTGATTTACATTTTTCCAGGTTCCGCCATTGACTACATTGTGAAAGCCGTTTTTTTTCAAAAAGTTTTCCGCCTGACCGCTTCGGTTTCCGCTTCTGCAGAAAACGACGATATTTTTTTTGTTCTTTAATTTTGATAAATGAGCAGGTAAAGTATCCAGAGGAATATTTACTGCACTTTTTACGCTGCCAGCCAAAAACTCCGCAGGGGTGCGGACGTCCACTAAAAAAGCACCATTTTTCACAGCATCTTTAAGGCTGCTGTTGTCTGTTGATGCAAACAGTTTTTTTATGATTTCAAGCATTTCTTTTACTGTTATTGTGATGAAATTATTTTAAAATTTTACTTTGGCATACGAAATTGGTTTTAGGAACAGTAGTTTGAGCAATGGCATTAAATCCGCCCTCTATTTCGGTAAAGTTTCTCAAACCGCGAGCTTGTAAAATTGATGCGGCAATCATGCTGCGATAACCGCCTGCACAATGAAGGTAAAAATGTTCCTGTGGATCGACCTCTTTGATCCAATCGTTGATATATGCCAATGGCCTGCTGTATGCTTCTTGAATGTGCTCGGCTGCGTACTCGCTTTCTTTGCGGACATCTATGATTTTGCTTTCGCCAATTTTTACTTCCGATGCAAATTGTTTGGGCGTAATGCGGTTTACGGTGTCGGTTTCCTTTCCAGCAAGTTTCCAAGTTTCAAACCCGCCTGATAAATGACCTAAAACATTGTCAAAGCCCACACGGCTCAATCGTGTTACGGTTTCTTCTTCCCTGCCATAATCGGCAACTAACAAAATCGGCTGTTTTACATCAACCACCATAGCGCCCACCCAAGGGGCAAAATCGCCAATCAATCCGATGTTAACCGACTGCGGAATAAATCCTTTTGCAAAATCCTTGTCGCTTCTTGTGTCTAATATCAATGCCCCCAGGCTCTCTGCTGCTGCTTGAAAATCGGCTGCGTCCAAGGCTTTCAAACCGTGCTTGAGGACTTCGTCAAAACTACCGTACCCTTTCTTGTTCATTGCTACATTCATCCCGAAATACGCTGGCGGAGGCAATAGCCCTTCAGTAACAGCTTTAATAAATGCTTCTTTGCCAGGCTGGTTTAAGGCATAGTTGATTTTTTTTTGACTGCCCAAACTGTCCATCGTTTCTTTCATCATGTTTTTACCGCAAGCCGAACCCGCTCCGTGTGCAGGATAAACGGTTATATCATCGGGAAGCGTCAGGATTTTGTCGTAAAGACTTTCGTATAGTAAGCCTGCAAGTTTTTCCTGAGTCATATTTGCTGCTTTCTGTGCCAAATCCGGGCGGCCTACATCGCCTAAGAATAGTGTATCGCCGCTAAACAAAGCAGTTTCTTTTCCGCTTTCGTCAAGAAGCAGAAAGCATGAACTTTCCATTGTATGCCCAGGTGTATGCAGCACTTTGATTTTTATGCCGCCGATTTCGAAGATCTGATTGTCAGCTGCAATAATGGCTTCGAATTCTGGCTTAGCCGTAGTTCCGTAAACAATTGGGGCATTTGTTTTTCTGCTCAAATCTAAATGGCCGCTTACAAAGTCTGCATGGAAATGTGTTTCAAAAATGTATTTAAGCCTAACGCCGTCTTTTTCCAAACGGTCCATATACGGTTTTGTTTCTCGCAATGGATCTATTATCGCCGCCTCGCCGTTTGAAGTAATATAGTAAGCACCCTGTGCCAGACATCCTGTGTATATTTGTTCTACTTTCATCGTACTTAATATTATAAACTTGTTTAACAATGCAAATCTCTTACGTTATTTTTTATCTTACAGCTACTTTGGTTACATAAGAAATTTTATTTTAGAATGGTTTCTTTGATAATGATGTAAATTCCCATTACCAGAACAAACCAGCCAAAAGCAGGTTTGAGTTTTGAACCAGTAATGTTTTTTGATAAATAACTTCCAATTAATACTCCGGTAATTGTAAGGGTAAGGATTTTGAATAGAAAAATCCAATCAGCGTTTATCTGTATGGCCGATACTGCAAAGCCCAGCAGAGAATTAAAGGCGATAATTAGAAGGGAGGTTCCCACTGCATTTTTAATTTCCATCCGTAAGTGATTTACCAAAGCAGGAATTATTAAAAAGCCGCCTCCCGCACCTACAAGACCTGTGATAGTTCCTGTAATTAAACCTTGTATCGCTACTCGCCAGGCATTAGCGGAAGGCTTTTCAGAATGCAGATAATCTCCTTTATCTTTTTTAATCATACTGTATGAAGCGAAAATCATCAGAAGGGCAAAAAGCAGTAACAGCAGAATGCTTTTGTCGAGTGTAAAGTTTCTGATGCTGAAAATTTTCCGGGGGATGGCAGGAAGGGCAAAAGCCCTTGTAATAAAAACAGCTGCAACAGATGGAATGCCGAAAAAAATGGCTGTTTTAAGGTTTACTAATCCTTTTTTGAAATAAGAAAATGAGCCCACAATGCTTGTAGTTCCCACAATAAAAAGGGAATAGGCTGCTGCCAGAAATGCATCTATGCCAAAAAGATAAACCAAAACCGGAACAGTAAGAATACTTCCTCCTCCGCCTATTAGACCTAATGCTACACCTATTAAAATCGAAGCTAAATAACCCACTGTATTCATTGATTTAAGATTGATACAGCAAAGGTCTATCAAATCAAAAAGCCCTACAGCTACTTTGGTTACATAAGGGTTATTTTGTTTCTGCCTAATTTAACTGTCCCGATATCTTCTAACTGTTTTAACATTCGCGAAACCACAACACGGGCAGTTCCCAGCTCGTTGGCTAATTGTTCGTGGGTGATGTTTAGAATAGTGCTGCCTGTCAAATCTTTTTTCTTTTGCAGTAATGCCAGCAATCTTTCATCTACCTTTTTAAAAGCAATAGCATTGATAATTTCCAAAAGTTCTTCAAATCGTTTGTGATACAAGCGGAAAATATAATCAAGCCATTGCGGGTAGTCTTTGATAAACAGCGACACCTTTTCAATAGGCAGAAAAAGTATTTCAGCATTTTCTTCCACTTCTACTTTTACTTTACTCGTCTCGTTGTGCAGCCCGCCCAGGAAAGACATAATGCAGCTTTCTCCTGCTTGAATATAATACAGCAGAATTTCTCTGCCGTCTTCCTCTATTCGGATAACTCTCAGCGTTCCTTTGGTAACGATCGGAATAGAACGTATGTGTGAGTTTTCATTTAAAATTGTACTTCCTGCTTCGTATTGTTTTCTTACGCTGAATTGATATAGCTTGGCTATCAATTCAGGTGATGATTTAAATTCGGTTATTTCTTGTAGGTCTTCCATAATGTAAAGATTGATAGTTGTTCAGCTGGCGAATTGTATCGGGTTTGGTAAAACTAAATACAGTGTTTTGGATCTGTTTGCCGCGGTCAGTTTTGTTTCTCCTGGCTTTTGGCAGCTCATCTTGTTCGTATTATTTTGATTTCAGCTCTTTTGTTATCTGTTTGACAAATTTATCTTTGTCTTTTTTGGCCTCTGTAATTATCTGTTTTATCTCTAATGGCATTGAAAAATACTTGTCTGACCAAATGTAAATTTCTACGATTATAGGCAGTAAATCGATTCCCTTTTTACTCAATCTGTACAAAATTTTTGCCTTGCTCTCTGGATGTGCTGATTTCTCAATAATGCCGTTTTCTTCTAATGCCTTTAACCTTGATGCTAAAATATTGGTGGCAATGCCCTCTTCCGATTTTAAAAAGTCATTATAGGTGCCTTTTTTATAAAATATCAGATCCCTGATAATGAGTAAGGACCATTTGTCTCCAAACACATCCAATGAACAGCTCAATGGGCATTCTGACCTTTTTTTACTTGTTTCCATAAAATAAATTAAAAATATTTCAAAATTTAACTTGCAATTTAAAAGTTGTTTGTATATTTGCGCTTGCAATTTGCAAGCAAATTTACGACATAAATTTTAAAACAAATAAAATGAGCAAGAATATTTTAATTACAGGAGCATCTTCGGGCTTTGGTTTGCTTATCGCAAACGAGCTTCACCGTAACGGGTACAACGTCATTGGCACAAGTCGAAATCCAGAAAAAATGCAGTCGGCGGTACCTTTCAAAATAATTGCATTAGACCTTGATTCGGACCAATCTATAAACACGCTTCCGGAAAGAATTTTCAATGAAATAAGCCAGTTGGATATCCTTATCAATAATGCCGGTTTTTTAGTGTCTGGTATTGCGGAAGAAATACCAATTGAGCTGGGAAGAAAGCAATTAGAGACTAATTTTTGGGGCACGATCAAAGTTACCAATGCATTACTGCCTTACTTTAGAAAACAGCAAATGGGTAAAATAATTACCGTAGGTTCAATTGTTGGGCTAGTATCTTTTCCCAATGCGGCCTACTACGCAGCTTCGAAACACGCACTGGAAGGTTATTTTAAAGCATTGCGTTATGAACTGGATGGCTTTAATATTAAAGTTGCCATGATTGAGCCGGCGGCTTTCAAAACCAGCATCCTGGATAATTCTTCATCACCAACCAACAAAATTGAAGACTACAACTCATTGAGAAATAAAATTGAAAAATTTACAAATGATTTGGTAGATAAAGCCGAAGACCCTGCAATGGTTGCCCAAAAAGTACTTAAAGTAGTCCAGACAGTGAAGCCAAAATTTAGAAACATTGTGGGCAAAGGCACTTCTGTCCTGATTAACCTGCAGCATTTCGCTTATGGGATTTTAGAAAAAAATGTTCTTAAGCAATTAAACAAATAAAAAAATGGAAAATAACGCAGTAACCACAGAAACTCAGTATGCAAATATTGAAAACAAACAAATTGCTTACCGCAAAATTGGTACTGGAACTCCGCTGATTCTGGCAAATCGTTTCAGAGGGACTTTAGATACCTGGGATCCTCTTTTTCTTGATTTATTGGCAAAAAACAACACAGTAGTTACTTTTGACTATTCAGGTATTGGGTATTCGCAAGGGGAATTGCCAATTGATTTGCACGAAGTTGCATCGCAGGTGACCAAGATGGCAGATTACCTAAATTTTGATAACTATTTTGTCGGAGGTTGGTCCTACGGCGGCCTGATTGCCCAATATGCTACCTTCCTTTATCCAACAAGAGTTTTAGGAACCATCGTAATTGGCAGCAATCCAATGGGTAAAAACGATGCCCCTCTTTCTTCATTATTTTTAGAAAAAGCATTGCAGCCTGACTATACCCCGGAAGATATTATTACCTTGTTTTTCGAGCCAACATCTGAAAAAAGCAGTACAGCCGGAATCGCATCTTTACAACGTATTGCTCAAAGATATGACGAATCAAAGGTACCGGTTAAGCCTGAAATACTCCAACGCTATTTTGCAGCCACACAACAATTGACAGAAGACAAAGATAATTTTAGAGAAGGCTACCAAACACTTCAGACTCCTGTATTGGCAATTTCAGGCGACAATGACATTTCGTTTGCAGTAGAAAACTGGTTTCCATTATTGAAAAAAGCACCGACTTTGCAGCACATTATTTTTAATGCTGCTGGTCATGCCCCTCATTATCAATATCCGGAATTGACTACTGCCTATATTAATACTTTCATTAATAATACTATTACGGAATAAAATGAAAAAGTATTTAATTGCATTTTTTATGTTAATAGGTTATATTAGTAATCTATTTTCACAAGCAAATATTTCACAATCATATAATTATGAAATTATGGCTGCATCAGATTCACAAAGTACCACATATACTTATGCTACGGTACCCACCCGGTTTATTGAAGCTAACGGAATAAAATTTGCTTATCGGTCTTATGGTAAGGAAGGAGATATTCCTGTTATATATTTTAATCACTTAACAGCAAACCTTGATAATTGCGACCCTAGAATTATGGATGCCATTGCGGCAGAGCGCCATATTATTTCTTTTGATTATCGTGGCGTTGGTGCAACTACAGGCGAGCAGGGAACAAGTATTTCCGATATGGCAAAAGATGCTATTGCCTTTATTCATGCTTTGGGATACGGACAAGTGGATATTGTGGCATTTTCTATGGGTGGTTTTATTACCCAGGAATTACTTTTGCAAGAGCCGGCTTTGGCTCGTAGAATTATTCTTGCTGGCACAGGCCCCAGGGGTGGAAAAGGAATCAGCGATGTGGCTGGTTTAACGTACAAGGATATTTTAAAAGGCCTGTTAACATTCAGAGATCCTAAATTTTATTTATTTTTTACTCAAAACAAAATAGGTAAAGAAGCGGCCCGTGATTTTCTAAAGCGTCTAAAAGAAAGAACTGAAAACCGTGATGAGAAAGTAAAATTAAGTGTGTTGGGTAAACAGCTTAAAGCTATTAAAATATGGGGAAATGATAATCCGGCCAATTTGAGTGTTTTCAAACATCCTGTATTGGTGGTTAATGGTGATAATGACAGAATGGTACCAACACCTAATTCGTATGATTTGGCAAAGCGTTTTCCTAATGCTGAAAAAGTAATAATTTATCCAAATTCAGGACATGGCGGTATTTTTCAATATCATGCAGAATTTCTTGAAAAAGCAATACCATTTTTGACTAAATAAAATCAAATTATAATAATAATAATGAAAGCATTTATAGTAGAAAAATACAGCAAGAAAGAAAAATTACGATTTACCCAGGTAGCAGAACCAATTGCAAAAGAAAATGAAGTTCTGGTTCAAATTCATGCAGCAGGTGTTAATCTCTTGGATTCGATGATAAAACAAGGTGAGTTCAAAATCTTTTTACCTTATAAAACCCCAATCATAAATGGACACGATATGGCTGGAACTGTTGTTAAGGTAGGCTCGGGTGTAAAGAAATTCAAAATTGGTGATGAAGTCTATTCAAGAGTAGGCGATTACAGAATAGGCACTTTTGCAGAATATATTGCTGTCGATGTAAGCGATTTAGCTTTGAAACCAAAAAATATATCCATGGAAGAGGCTGGTTCTATTCCATTAGTTGGTTTAACAGCCTGGCAGGCATTAGTTGAAATTGCGAATGTAAAAAAAGGGCAGAAAGTTTTTATACAAGCTGGTTCGGGTGGTGTTGGTACATTTGCCATTCAATTGGCGAAATATTTGGGGGCGTATGTTGCAACAACTACAAGTACAAAAAATATTGATTTGGTAAAAAGTCTCGGTGCTGATTTGGTGATTGATTATAAAACACAAGAATTTTCTAACCTGCTCAAAGACTATGATGTAGTATTGCACAGTAACCGGGAAAAGATAGTGTTAGAACAATCATTAGGTATCTTAAAAAAAGGTGGTCAATTAATTTCGCTAGTAGGACCACCAACACCAGAGTTTGCAAAAGAAATCGGTTTGCCTTGGTATTTAAAGTTAGTAACAAAATTGTTAAGTTCCAGCGCAAGGAAAAAAGCAAAGAAATTAAATGTGTCTTTTAAATTCTTATTTATGAGAGCGGAAGGCAATCAATTAGGAGAAATCACAAAGCTTATCGAAGCAGGAATCATTAAGCCTGTTATTGATAAAGTGTTTCCTTTTGAGCAGACCAATGAAGCATTGTCTTACGTTGAAACTGGAAGGTCAAAAGGAAAAGTTGTTGTTAAGGTCAAGTAGTTTGATAAGTGCTAAGCTGCGGTAAACTTTAATGGTTAAGTTTGCTGCATACAGCAGTCAAATATTGTTTTTTAAACTGGATTTTTGGCAGAGTAAAATATATAGTGTATAAATGAAAGAGCGTGCAATATTTTGCATGCTCTTTTTCTTTGAGCACCATTGAAATTACTACCTCTGCATTCTTATATAATTCTATATTGCTCTTAATTATGGTTATCATTTTTGTAATAACGACTTAAGAGCCTGTTTAAATTTTATCTAATTACTTTTTACGGATTATTTTCCGCTATATTTCGTTAAATTCACTCAAAAATAAGTCTATTATTCTTTCAAAATTTGCCTCATCTATCGAAAAATAATCTCATAAAAATCTAAATATTTAAATTTTAAACAGGCTCTAAGTTTTATGCAATACCTCTTTTTGACAGCTTTTATTATAACAGATCAATCTCATTGAGCTTAATTTTTAGGATGATCTAGTTGTTTTGATGCAAAATACATTACTATGATAATGTAAAGTTCGGTTATGCCTGCTGGCAATAAATCATTTGTGTAACCGTCAAATATTACACTGATAATTCTGCAGATCAATATTACGCTTATTAATAACAAGGATGCTTGATACCAAGTTTTATTTTTGGTGATTAGCCCCATAATCATTATTAAACCTCCTCCGATGAGCATGCCGCCAATGGCTCCTCTAAAGGTGCTGTAAGTCATTATGCCTAATGGCTTAATGCCGTACAGTTCAAAAGTATTTGAGGGAGCAAATACATTTACTGTACCTAAAACCAATAAAGGAAGAATTGCCAGTACTACTAAAATATTGATCAGCTGTTTCATTTTTTAATTTTAAAAATTTCGCATATATCCATTTTGGTTTCTATTATTTGTATTAAAAACCATTGTAAAGATATATGCGAAAAAATATTATAATTATTTATTTTGTAGCTGCTCTTAAAGATTGACTACAATTTTACCAACAGTTCTGCCTTTTTCTAAATACAAATGTGCCTCTCGCATTTGGTCAAAAGTAAATATTTTAGAAACGTGCGATTTAATGATACCTTTTTCTAATAGCTGTGCAAGCTGCAGCATGTTTTCACCCGATGACTGTACAAGCAAGAATGATAAATCCACCTCTTTTGATTTTGCTTTTTCAAGTTCTTCCGCAGAAAGATTGCTAGATGCAATTGAAACAATTGTTCCGCCTTGTTTTATAACATCTAAAGATTTTAAAATCGTATCGCCTCCAAGAGTATCTAACACAAAATCAACATCTGAAACTGTTTCTTGAAAATTTTCTGTTGTATAATCTATATGTTGATCTGCTCCATTTTGTAAAATAAATTCTTTGTTTTTCGCCGATGATATTCCTATCACATAAGCCCCAAAATGTTTCGCAATTTGTGTGGCATAGTGTCCAACACCACCCGATGCTGCATGAATTAAGACTTTGTCTCCTTTTTTTACATTGCCCTTTTCTACTAAAGCCTGCCAGGCCGTAAGTGCAGCAAGTGTAGCCGAAGCCGCTTCCTGATGAGAAATAGTTGCAGGTTTTAAAGTTAAATGTGCTGATGGAACAGCAATAAATTCGGCATAAGCATTCCCTTTTCCTGGGAAATTTGCCATTCCGAAAACGTCATCACCAATTTTAAAACCAGTTACATCAGCTCCTACTTCTTCTACCGTTCCTGACAAATCCCAACCAATAATTGCAGGTCTGTCTGCACCAAGAATCCAATTCAGCGCTCCATCGTTTGATCTTACTTTATAGTCAACAGGGTTGACACTTAATGAAATTGTTTTTACTAATACTTCGTCACTTTTAATTGTTGGCTTTAAGGTTTCTATATATTGTAGATTATCAATACTGCCTGCTTCGTTTAAAATTATTGTTTTCATTTTTATTTAAAATTTGTTTAAGAATATTTTTTTAGCCCCAATAAGCAAAGGTCTAAATTCCTAATTTTTGGTGTATCGTTCCGCAGGCTGGCTCGTTTGTGAACCTTGCATTAATTTTAGGCGGGCATCTTCATAAGCATCAATTAGGTTTTGATCGTTTACAGACGGATGTGTGATTAATTCACCTTTATCTAGTCCAGCAAGAATGGCATCAACACAATCTTCAGTTTTCATAATCGTTGACTGTTCCAATGCAGATAGCGGGATGCCGCCAACCTCCCATATTTCGGTTGCAGTAGTTGCAGGATTTACCAACTGAACATGAATATTTGTTCCTTTTACTTCTTCCTGCAACCCTTTGGTATACTGAACTACAAAACCTTTTGTGCCACTATAAACAGCACTTATCGGCAAGGAATAAAATCCAAGTACTGAAGCTATATTAATTAAAGTTCCTTCGTTTTTCTCTAAAAACTGCGGTAGAATAGCATTTGATAACAACATTAATGCAGTTATATTTACATTTACCATCTCCTTTTGTTTCAACACGCTAGTCTTAGTAACCGAGGTAAGTGTAGAAGTACCTGCGTTGTTAATAAGCAATGTTATGCTCTTGTCATTTCTTAAGTCTTCAGCCACTTTTTCTAAATCTGTATCCAGGCCTAAATCTGCAACTAAGTTAGTTACCTTAATTCCATAATTACTTTCCAGTTTTTCAGCAAGTGCATCCAATCTATCCTTACGACGCGCTACTAATTTTAAATCATAACCACGTTTTGCCAGCCTTTCGGCAAATACCGCACCTAAACCTGATGATGCACCTGTTACTACCGCAGTCCCCATTTTATTGTTTTCTTTCATTTTGAAAATTTTTAAATTATATATCTCTATTCTTAGATTCAGGTTTACAAAGTGTAAACAGATCAGTTTACTTATTGCAAATGTAAACAGTTTGGTTTACATTTGCAATAGAATATTTTATTTATGGAAAAAAAAATAAATCAAGTTTCAAAATCCCAGAAAAGGGACGAAATGATTAAAAGCGCTTATGATATTTTCTACAAGAACGGTTTTCACGCCACCGGTGTAGATGCCATCGTTGATAGTACTGGTATATCCAAACGAACACTTTACAAACACTTCACATCAAAAGAGGGACTCATTATTGCTGCCGTTAATTATTACCACGAAATCATGTATAGAGCAATAGCAGATTATATAGAAAAATCTACATTAGACCAACCAGTTGATAAGGCTTTACTCATTTTTGACTTTCTTGCAAAGCTGGTAGATGCTGGCAATCTTTATGGCTGCTTTGCAATGAATGCAAAAACAGAATATGCGCATAAGGCAGTAGAAATAGAAGCAGCTTGTGATGTCCACACAAATGCCTTAAAGGGGCTCATTGAAAAGTATCTATCTGAGGCAAAAATTAAAGAAAGTGAATCGCTGGCTATTCAGATTATGATGTTATTTGAAGGGGCAATTCTGCGAAGCAAAGGGACAAAAAATTCGTTACCAATTAAATTAGCCAAGTCTGCCGCTAAAATAATTTGTAGTCAATAATAATGTGGTTCTAATGCGGTTTTTTGCAAAAGTATCAGGTAATATCCTAAAAACAAATTATAATGCTGCAATCGATTTTTATCTCAATTCCCTGAAAAATTCAGCTCTGTTTGGTAATTCAAGATAAAGATCTTTTACTATGATTTAAGTTCTGATATAGGGCAAGATTGCGAGACTATTTGTTACTATCAGCAGTATTGAATGATTAGAAGATTTTGCATTGTTAACTTCTATGGTTCGAATGCCACGGATTTTATTTGAATTTTTTTTAATGAAAGAAGCCTGATCCAGTGTTTAGCTTCAAATCTTTTAACGTATTGTATTTCTATATGTTACAGCACATTTCTGTCAATTCTGTATTGATAGCTTTAAAAATCAGATGTTTTGGCGTTTTCATGAGATTTAGTTCTTAATGCTCTCTATACTGTAAAGGAGTAAATCCTGATCTTTTTTTAAAGTAAGTTCCAAAGAAGGAAGGATTGGCAAAATTTAGCTCATCGGCAATCTGCAATACGGTCAAGTTAGAGCTTTTTAAAAGTGCTTTTGCTGCCATGATTACCATCTCGTCGATTAATTCCAAAACTGATTTTCCATTTACTTCCATTATTGTTTTCGAAAAGTACTTTGGTGTCAAGTGCAGTTTTTCGGCGTAGAACTGAACGCTTCGCTGAGTTTTATAATGCTCATAAAGAAGCGCGGCAAACTTCATTTGAATTTCTTCTTTACGGCTTTTATATTTTAAAGCAGAAATGCTGTTTTCTGTTGAATACAGCTGTAGTATTTGATACAGAATTGCCGATAAAAAATTTCGAATAATGTGCTCGCGGTATAAGACCTGTTTTTTATACTGATTAACTATCAATTGATGAACTAATAGAAATTCTTTAAACTGTTTGGGAGCTAATTGCCAGCATGCTTTATCTTCTACTATTTTAACAATATTTCCCACCGGTATCGGAAGTTTAATATTGGAAATGAAGTCGAATGTAAATAAGAGGAACTCTATCCTTAGATTTTTGCTTTGTTCATTTATCTGTACAATACTCTCGGGCAGAATCAGAAGCAGCGTATTTTCAGCCACGTCATATTCAATTAGGTTTATTCGAATTTTACCCGTCCCTTTTTTACAAAATACCAAGGCTATACCCTCTACTATGTGAGGATGGTCGAAATCAATTGCATGTTCTTCCACCTTGGTAGCGTTTCTGGAAATGATGAAGCCCTCAGTATCAGTTAAAACATCAACATGCAGCTGCTTTGCAAAATGGTCAATTGAAATTTTACCGTAAAGGTCTCTTTTCATAGTCTCTTAAATTTTCACGGGATAAAGATATTAAAAAGCGACATTTTGAACATCATTGGCGACAATTTGATTTCTGCTAACTTTTGGCAATACAAGATCTTTGCAATATAGTAAAACCTAATTAAAGAGAAAATGAACAAGTTAAAAATTATTCCGTTCCATATTTTAGGAATATTATCAATCCTCTTGATATTTTCCTGTACATCGAAAGACAGCCAGAAACCTGACGGTGCTGTCCCTGTTAGGATTCAGGCCATTCGTTCAGATAATGACTCTTATCCGCAGGAATATATCGGCACTGTTGAAAGTGATAAGACGGTAGATGTCAGTTTTATTCTCCCTGGTACAATAGAGCAGATGTATGCCACAGAGGGACAGAAGGTCGTAAAGGGGCAGCTGCTGGCCAGGCTTAATATTACGACTCAAAAAAATGCTCATGATTTAGCTGTAGCGGCATTAAAACAGGCCCAGGATGCTTACAGACGGCTTTCTTCTATGCATGAGGATAAAAGTCTTCCGGAAATTCAATTTGTGGAAGTCAAAACGAAATTAGAACAAGCGCGGGCAAGCGAAGAAATCGCGAGAAAAAATCTCCAGCAGTGTTCAATCTATGCTCCCCAGAGCGGTATCGTAGGCAGAAAATTCATTGAAACAGGTGTCAATGTGATGCCGGGCAGTCCTGTTTTTACCATCATCAATATTGAGAATGTCAAGATAAAGGCCGCCATACCTGAGGGTGAAATTTCAAATATGCAGCAGGGAAGCAGAGCAAAGGTGATTATTTCGGCTCTCGGAGACGCCGTTTTTGAGGGGAAGCTGGTTGAGAAGGGCGTTACTGCCAATCCGGTTTCCCACACTTACGATATAAAACTGCTTGTAAAGAATCCTTCAGGAAGAATAGTTCCCGGAATGGTATGCCGCGCCTACCTGGGAAGCACAGCCTCAAAGAACAGCATCATTGTCCCTGTTACTGCTGTGCAGGTAGACTATTCAGGGAAAAGATTTGTATGGCTTATGACTAAAGATAATAAGGCAGTGTATAAGGAAGTAAAACTGGGCGGTCTTTCCCAAAACGGGGTCAAGGTAACAGATGGCCTTCAGGAAGGAGATCATTTAATCACAGCCGGATATCAAAATATTAGTGAAGGGACTATAGTAAAAGCTAATCATTAATTAAGAGTTCAAATGGATAAAAATAATGGAATTATAGCCTTGGCAGTTAAATACAATAAGATTGTATTGCTGCTTATTATCACGCTGGTAGTATTTGGCATGTTCGCCTTGTATAAGATGCCTAAGCAGGAGTTTCCTGTATTTACAATACGCCAGGGTGTTGTAGTGGGAGTTTATCCAGGTGCGACATCTGCCGAGGTTGAAGAGCAGCTTGCCAAACCGCTTGAAAACTTTCTTTTTACTTATAAGGAAGTAAAAAAGTCAAAAACCTACTCCCAGTCAAGGGACGGGATGGTTTACATTTTTGTGGAACTAAACGACGAGGTAGCCAATAAGGATGAAGTATGGTCCAAAATCAAGCATGGCCTTTCGACTTTCAAGATGCAGCTTCCTTCCGGGGTTCTTGCTGTTGTTGCCAACGATGATTTTGGCGATACCTCTGCACTTTTAATTGCTTTAGAATCCGATACAAAAACGTACCGCCAGCTTAAAGAATATCTTGAAGCCTTGGAAAATAAATTAAGATCAGTAGAGTCTGTATCGAATCTAAGGAGGTATGGGGTTCAGAATGAGCAGTTGAGCATTTATGTAGACAAGGAAAAAGTGGCCAGTTACAGCATCAATCTTTACAGCCTTTACCAGACGCTTATAACCAAGGGAATGATTGGCCCGTCAGGTGTGATTGACAATGATGAAATGGTAGTGCCTATTCATATCACCCGGCCATTTTCGTCAGAGCGTGACCTGGAAGAGCAGATTATTTATTCTGATCCGCAGGGCAATCATATACGGCTGAAAGATGTAGCTGAAGTAGTGCGTGAATATCCTAAGGCATCCAGCTATACCATAAGCAATGGCAAAAAATGCCTTGTTCTTTCGACCGAAATGCGTCCTGGCTATAACATTGTGCAATACGGTAAAGATGTAGAGAAGGTATTGAAAGCTTTTGAGAAAACACTTCCATCTGATGTAAAAATCTACCGAATAGCAGATCAGCCGCAAGTTGTAGATGCTTCTATTCATTCATTTTTAGAGGAATTGATCATTGCAATTATAGCAGTGATACTGGTGACAGTTGTTTTTCTTCCCATACGTGTGGCGGGCGTTGCGGCTTCCACGATCCCAATTACCATATTTATTTCTTTGGGAATCATGTTTGCCGTTGGAATTGAGCTCAATACGGTAACCCTTGCGGCGCTTATTGTCGTGCTGGGAATGATTGTAGATAACTCGATAGTTATTGTTGACAGCTATCTGGAGAAACTTGATGAAGGGATTGAAAGAAAAAAAGCGGCCATTGACAGTGCCCGTGAATATTTTAAAGCAATATTTTCTGCTACGCTGGCCATCGGAATCACCTTTTTTCCTTTTCTAATCACCTTTACAGGGATGATGTATGATTTCCTGAGTGCTTTTCCATGGACCATACTGATTACCCTGTCAATTTCTCTTGGTATTGCCGTTTTGTTTGTTCCTTTTCTGCAGTACTTTTTTATCAAAAAAGGAATCCATTCTGCACCAACGGGTAAAAAACGCCATAAGTCCTTTATGGATTATGTGCAGTCTTTCTATGATGCGGTGCTTAAAAAAGTTTTTCTGTTTCCAAAAATCACTTTTGTCATCGGTATTATTTTCGTTGCAACAGGCCTTGCAATGTTTGTCAATCTGCCTTTGAAAATACTTCCGACAGCAGACAGGAACCAGTTTGCAGTAGAAATATTCCTGCCACAGGCAAGTGCGCTTGCCCAGACAGAAAAGGTGGCAAAAGATATGGCCCAAGTGCTCTCAAAAGACAAGCGTATTGTCTCTATAACCACTTTTATGGGTACAGGTTCGCCAAGGTTTCATACCACCTATGCACCTAAAATCGGGGGGCCTAATTTTGCGCAGTTTATTGTAAATACTGTCTCCAGTGAAGCTACAATTGCACTCTTGGATGAGTACTCTGAAAAATACGCCCGACGTTATCCCAATGCCTATATTAAATTTAAACAGCTGGATTATCAGGCTGGTGTTGATGCTGATATAGAGGTGCGTTTGAGCGGTGACAGTATCTCGGATTTAAAAGCAGTGGCAGCCAGACTGCAGGCCGAGATTAAAAAGCTCGATGCGCCCCAAAGGGTTTATACCAATTATGAAGAGATACTTCCGGATATTTCCATAAGCGTAGATCCTGTAGAATCTAACCGATTAGGCATCAATGAGGGACTGCTGGGAATTGGTCTTACTTCAAGATTTGGAGGACTTCCTATCACAACAGTCTGGGAAGGGGATTATAAAGTTCCGGTAGTTCTCAAATCAAAGTGGCAGGGCAAAGATCCTGAGGGTTCAGATGTTGAAAATGAATATATTTCAGGCCTTTTCACACCCGCTGTGCCCCTTAGACAGGTCGCCATGGTAACAAACGGATGGAATGAAGGACAGATTGTACGCAGAAATGGAGTCCGCACCCTCTCGGTCTACATAGACCTTAAGAGGGGAAATAAAGCCAACAGGACACAATCTGAAGTAGAAGATATTGTGGGGAATATGTCAAAAGAAATTGACAGTAAGAATATTTCCGTTTCGTATGGCGGGATTAAAGAAGACACCAATGACCAACTTCCTAAAATAGCAGCAGGACTTCTGATCTCGATTACCATTATCTTCTTTATACTGGTTTTCCATTTTAGGAAGGTAAGCCTTGCCTCTCTGGTATTTGCCTCGACATCATTTAGTTTCTTCGGAGCTGCATTTGGTCTTTGGCTGATGGATATGGAATTCAGCATGACAGCGGTTCTGGGACTGGTCAGCCTGATAGGAATCATTGTGAGAAATGGGATTATCATGTATGATTATATTGAAGAACTGCGCCATCATGCCAAGATGGGGGTGCTTGAGGCCTGCATGGAAGCAGGAAAAAGAAGGATGAGGCCTATACTGCTTACATCACTTGCTGCATCCATGGGGGTAATACCTATGATTATCAGCAAAAGCCCACTCTGGGGGCCAATGGGGACTGTTATATTTTTCGGGACTTTAATATCCATGGTGTTTATCCTAACCATGCTCCCGCTGCTATATTGGATGACTTATAAAAATGAAAATTTAAGCGTATGAGCTTAAAAAACAGATAAGAAAAATGAAAAACTTACAAATACTTGTACTGATACTTGGAATGATGCATTCTGGATATGGCCAGACACAGCTTACAGTGGAGCAGGTTAAAAGCATGGCTTTAAAAAACAACAGTAAGGTAAAGAACAGTTTACTTGAGCTTGAAGCGGCAAAGGAATCCAAGCAGGAGATGTTTACCAATTATTTTCCTAAAGTTACCGCATCCGCTATTGGGATGCAGGCTTTGGACCCTCTTTTAGAGATCAAAATGAAAGGCGGCAACCTGCCGGTATACGATGGTAATATGGCCAATTTAGCCGCAGCATCCCAATTTGCCTACATGCCCGATGTTAATATGGGGCTTTTCAATCAGGTGGGATTAGGTTATGTAAATATCCTGCAGCCTGTTTATGCCGGCGGAAAGATTAAAACAGCCAATAATCTTGCAAGCCTGAATGTAGAGGTAAAAGAGAGACAGCAGCATGTAGCAGGTGATGAAATCATTCTTGCAGCCGAGCAGCAGTACTGGCAGGTTGTAATTGTACAGGAAAAACAAAAAACCCTGGAAGGTTACATTCAGTTCTTGGATACCCTTTACAGACAGGTCAACGCCGCATTTAAAAGCGGTATGATTATTAAGAATGACCTTCTCAAGGTAACGATCAAACAGCAGGAGCTTCAGGTAAGTAAAATACAGCTTGCCAATGAAAGGAAACTTGTCCTTATGAGGCTGTGCCAGACCATCGGAGCCGACTATAATCCTGAAATTATGCTGAGCAGCAGTCCGGCCGATCTTTCGGAACCAGAGAATTATTTTGTTGATCATAACACGGTACTGACAAGCCGTGCAGAATACCAGCTTTTTCAAAAAGCGGCTGAGGGGTCAAAACTGGAAACAAAACTGAAAAGAGCTGACTATATGCCTAGTCTTGGAGTTGGGGTAACGGCTTATTATATGGACCAGTTTGAAAGCAACCAAAGCGGTGCCGGTAACGGAATGGCTTATGCTTCTTTAAATATTCCTGTTTCTGACTGGTGGGGTGCAAAGCATAAATTAAAGGAGCTTAAACTACGGGAATCGATAACTAAAAACTCATTAGAGGACAGCAGGGGATTATTGCTGCTGCAAATGGAAAAGGCCTGGACAGATCTAATGGAATTAAATGAAAAAATACATTTGATTCAGGCAACACTTCTGCAGACAGAGGAAAATTTAGCTGTAAACCATAAAAGCTATAATAATGGTATGCTTCAGCTGTCTGATCTGCTGGAAGCGCAGGTTTTAAAGACAGAGACACAGGATAAGCTTATCGAAGCCAAAAGCCATTATAAAATTGCATTGACGAAATATTTGCAGGTAACTGGTCGATAGCATCATGAAGAGTAGCGTTTATACCTATTTTTTCAAAGTAAATTTTAAAGACAGATATGATGAGTTCTGGCTCAGGGAAGATATTGAAGCAATAAGTCCGCGCCTGCATTATGAATTTTTGGAGGATTTAAAAATGATAAGAATCTCGCACAGTATGCTTTATGCCTGCGAAATAACAGCTATACTTGATTATTTTAATTTGGAGTATGTTCGTTATTATGATTTGGAAGAGCAAAGCCGGGAGCTTGTATCCGATCGGAATTATGGGGAGCCTCATTCATAACCTTAAGAGAGAACGCATACTAAGTACAGCATCTTTTGCGGTTAATGCAAAAGATGCTTAAATATAGAACTGATCATAATTTTTTATGGGATTAAGTATGATGAAAAATATTGTTTCAGAACAGATAAGAAAAAAAAATAAAAGAAATTTTGAATTAAAAGAGCTGCTGCTTATAACGGTATTATGGATCGCTGCAGCACTGCTTTTTGTGTTTATAAAAATTAATGATATTCCGGAGCGTTTTATTTACCAGAGTTACAGTCTTAAGCCTTGGGTTAGCAGCGAGCGTATCTATTTAATTGTTTTTCTTTTATCGGGATTAATCAGCATTCCAATGGGTTTAATGCATTTGTATGTTTATCCGAGAATGAGAAACAGCAAATTTGAACACACCCTTGCACTTAGGCTTATTAGTGTAATAGTGCTTATACTGTTTTTATCGGCAGTGTTCTACTTATTTTTCTATGAAGGAAATCTGTGTTCTTTTAATTTTAGTCTGGTAGTAACCATTGCGGTGTATGCGGTAGTTGTTGAAAGTTTTATAACAGTGGCCGTTTTGCTTAAACGCAGTGTGGGGAAAAATTACTTTACTGACTTTTTTAAAGGAACCTACATGACACCGATTGAGGAAGAGCGGGTATTTTTATTTTTGGATATGGTTGATTCAACCCCTTTGGTGCAGCAATTAGGTTCGTATCGGTTCAGCAGGCTGATGCAGGATTGTTTTGCAGATCTTTCCGATGTTGTTCTGCAATACGATGGGTCTATTTATCAGTTTGTCGGTGATGAGGCTGTTATTACTTGGAAAGTAAAAAAAAGTTTTACAGCATCTGATTGTATTGACTTATATTTCACCTATACACAGCTGTTGGAGAAGCGCAATGAACATTATAAGATGCTCTATAATGTACAGCCAAAATTCAGGGCGGCAATTAACAGCGGAATGGTATCGATTGCCCTTGTAGGTGATGTAAAGAGGGAGGCTGCTTATTTTGGTGACACGTTAAATATTTGTTCCCGGCTTCAGAAAACCTGTAAAGAAAGGAACGCTGATATGATCATTTCAGAAAGCTTTTTTTTCAAAGTAAAACATTATGAAAGTTATGATTTTCGTATTATTGACGGTTTGCTGTTAAAAGGAATTCCAAATATCGGCCGGGCTTATAGTCTGCACAAACAAGACTTTTTCTTCTTAAACTAAGTATTTAACTCCTTAGCGTTTTTATATTTCAGTTTGCTTTCTCCTGTTCTTTGCCTTGTTAAGTAGAATATGCAAAACAATAAAAGCAATTTTGAATACAACAAACAGCATTTAGGCTTCATTCAGAAAAAATAGACTATAAATAAATTTGCTGTTATGAATTTTAATACAAATGGTTGAGAATCCACCTAAAATATATTGTTCAAAATTAAATTGTACGCAATTAAACTATTTTTTTATATTTGCATTGTTGTTTTTATTCAAACAATTGTAAGATCAGATTTTTAATCTATAAAATAATAAAAAATGTCGTTAATAGAAGATTTAAACTGGAGACACGCCGTAAAAGCATATGACCCAGCAAAAAAAGTATCAGAAGGGGATTTAGATAAAATTTTAGAAGCTGCAAGGTTAGCCCCGACTTCATCTGGTTTACAGCCTTTTCGTGTGATTGTTGTAGAAAACCAAGAATTGAAAGAGAAGATGGTAAAAGGTGCATTAAACCCGGAAGTTATGAGAGATTGTTCTCATGTATTGGTTTTTGCAGCATGGGATAGTTATTCTAATGAGAAAATCGATAAAGTTTATGATCATCACACTGATGTAAGAGAATTACCAAGAGGCCGTTTTAGCAGTTATACTGATCAGATCAAGCAAATCTACGGAGCCCAGACTCCTGAACAGCATTTTGTGCACACAGCAAGACAAACTTATATTGCATTAGGTCTGGCAATGGCTCAGGCAGCTGAACTCAAGATTGATTCTACTCCGGCTGAAGGTTTTAGCAATGAAGTGGTTGATGAGATTTTGGATCTCAATTATTTAGGTTTAAAAAGTGTTACGCTTTTATATCTCGGTTACAGAGATACTGAAAACGACTGGCTCTCTAAAATGAAAAAAGTAAGAATTCCTATGGAGGAATTTATCATCAGAAAATAATTTTACTTTAGTTTTTGCCATTAGATTATGGAAAATCACCACCAGCTCCAATTGGGAAACCAGCTTTGTTTTCCTCTTTACGTTATCTCAAAGGAAATTATCGGTTTGTACCGGCCATTTCTCGATGAACTTGATATTACATATTCACAGTATCTTGTGATGATGGTGCTCTGGGAGGAGGATTGCTTGACGGTCAATCAGATTGGCGAAAAACTCTATCTCGACAGTGGAACCTTAACACCACTTCTTAAAAGACTTGAAGTCAAGGGGTTTATTGTCAGAAAAAGAAAAAAAGAAGACGAAAGAGTGGTAGAAGTTTTTCTAGCAGATCAAGGAAGAAATTTACAGCAAAAAGCGTGTGAAATTCCGGCAAAAATGCAAGAAAAACTAAATTTAACAACAGAAGATCTATTCGAACTTAAAGAAACTGTTCAGAAAATTTTAAATAAAATTCAAAAATAAAATGAAAATATTATATACAACGAGTGTTAGCGCAAAAGGCGGAAGAAATGGACAGGTAAAAAGTGAAAACGGAGTTTTGAACCTTGAAGTAAGAATGCCAAAAGCTTTAGGGGGAGCCAATGATAATTATACCAATCCGGAAATGCTTTTCGCAGCAGGATATGCGTCGTGCTTTGACAGTGCATTGAATTTGATTATCAGTAAATCTAAAATTGAAACTGGTGAAACTTCTGTTACAGCACAAGTGAGTATTGGGCAAAATGAAGACAGTGGTTTTGGTCTTGCAGTAAAACTGGATGTGAATATTCCTGGAGTTTCTATTGAAGAAGCTCAGGAGTTAACAGAAAAAGCGCATCAGATTTGTCCTTATTCAAACGCGACAAGATCCAATATTGAAGTTGAGCTATCGGTGACCAATAGCTAAGATTAATTCCTTTAAATTATATACAAAATCTGCATCGAAAGACGCAGATTTTGTTATTTTATCAGGATTTTGTATTAAATAGTTATGGGGCATATCAAACGGTAATTTAAAAATTATTTTGATCTCGAAAGTGAAGTCATTTTCCAAAAGCCAATAGTAGAAAAGGAGTAACAAAAGGCATTTTATTGAGACTTTGACAGAATAGTATTCTGTACTAATTGGGCGGTTATTTTTTTTATCAGATTCTGCATTATCGAGACGTTTAAGATGAGTGCAGTAGATTTATATTTAAACAGTTAACTTGTTACTGGAATCGGCTTGAATAATTTGAAAAAAACACCCTCTTCAATCTAATGACTTTAGAGGATGATTTCCTTAGAAAGGCTTAGTGGCAGTATTTGGCTTTAGAAGTAAGTATTTGGCATGAAACAAATTAATAGCGAAGGATTTCGGGGCTATATGGCACCAAACGTATTTCCGTATTCCTTGTGCTTTCCTTTAGATATCGTCTGCTTGCCAGTCTCTCAATTTTGCAACAGCATTTTTACCCAAACCGGGATAAGTGTCTTGCGCTCCTGCATCATAAGGTTGAACTCCATTTTTTGAATAGCTGTGCTTCCTGAAATAACAGGCCGTGCGATAAATGGAAATACTATAAGCCCCAGGATGTTCATTACAAATTGCAAGGGGTTTCTAACTCCAAGCTGGCTCCGGTCAGCTCTCTGGCTCAGCTGGCGCAGAAAAACGGAATTTTTCACCATTTCTGCAATTGGAAGCTTTCCCGTCAATGCAGCAGGATTGTTTCTTATTTCGTTGAGAATAAATAGCGGCAGCTCTGGTACCGCAGTGAACCTGTCAATATACTGCAAGACCAGCTGCTCCACTTTATATTCAAATTCTGTATTTTCATCATTAAGCATTCCCTCGATATCTGTCACAAAATGGGAAAGCGACTCCAGCATAATAACCTCGAACAACCGCTGCTTGCTTCTAAAATAGTAATTCAGCATCGCAGGGCTTATGCCTGCTTCTTTCGCAACATCCCTTGTGCGCGAAGCGGCGTAGCCCTTTTTGTAAAAAATTTTACGGGCCGCCTCTCTAATCCGGTTTTCAGTAGTGTTGTCAATGTGGATTTTCTTCATATTTTGAGATTCAAGTATGAAATTTTCAAACGTGTAATCATGACATGCCAATTTTTAAATTTTCTGGCTGTTCAAGATTCGTCGATTTGGATTTATGAAGTAAGTATAAAGATTAACCAAGCTGGTATTATTTCTGTGTTTTTTAATTTAATGTTACTTGTCACCAAATATTTTTTCTATTCGTTTTTGAAGTATTGGACCAATAATCAAGATGGCGGGGATAATAATGAGATAAGATATGCCCCAGGATTTCAGCCATACCCTCAAGAATTTATCCGAGAAACCAATATTTAAAAAAATTAAGATAAAGGAAATAATACCAGTTGTTATGCTGCCCATTGAAAGGGCAAATGCTATTTTTTGTTTCATATAAAGTTACTTTTCACTACTGCCTATTGCAAAATTTTAGACAGCCTTTGTTTTCATTTTTTAATAACCTGATTCTGCCGCGTCTGCTGCAGGATAATTTTCGTTTCCTATTTTAAGAAATCTTCATTCTTATATGCAGGATTCGGATATTTATAGAAGCCTTCCCCCGTTGAGATACCAAACTTATTTTTATCAATAAAGTTTGCCTTCAAAAAATCCATTCTTTCCTTCCAAACCTCTTCTCCGGTTCCTTGATAATAGGATTGGGTTACGTTGTATGCGGTACTCATTCCGACAAGATCGCCCATTGCCATCGGCCCCAGATCAGCTCCCATGGTTTTCATCCATGTTTTATCTATGGATTGGGCATCAGCGACACCATTCCTGTATAAATCAAGACCTGCCATCAGCCAGGGAACTAAAAGTGAGTTCATTACATAACCGGGCTGCTCTTTGTAAATTGGTACTGTAACCATGCCGATCGTTTTGGCAAACTGAACTATCTCTTTAAAAATTTCAGGGTCTGTACCTGCATGGCCCATAATTTCAGCCACATTATTCTTCCATAAATAATTAGCGAAGTGCAGTGCTAAAAATCTTTCGGGGCGTCCCGTTTCGGTGGCAAACTGGCTCGGAAGCAGTGTAGAGGAATTGGTGCAGAAGATTGTTTTAGCGGGAGCCACTGCCCCAAGCCTATTGTAAAAATCTTTTTTTATTTCAATACTTTCAGGAATCGCTTCGATGGTAAGATCGGCATCTTTTACCGATAAGGACAAATCTGTGGTAAAACTTATCCTTGATACGGCAGCATCCAAATCCGCTGCATCGGCATTGATATCTTGCTGGTAAAGGAGTTTGAACTGTTCAAATTTTATCTTTGCATCTTCGAGCAGATCTTCCCTTATATCGAACAAAGTTACTGTATAACCATGAAAAGCTGTTTGAAAAGCGATCTGGGCACCGAGCACCCCGGATCCGAATACTGTGACATTTTTAATTTCCATATTTTACTATTTTTATTACTATTTTTAAAAGCAATTGTTTTTAGAATCTTAAAAACAATTGCTTTGTGCATTAAAATTATTAACCATATCAAACAGCTTTGCTTACTCCCTTCAAGATGACGTTTTCAAAGGCATTATAAAAAAATTGCTGCAGTGTAAGGATCATCGAGGTGCCTTTTCCGACAGGATAGCTGAATTTGGGATTTTCTGAATTAATTACCCTTATAATGGCATCGGCTACGCCAGCTGGTTCTGGCGCATTGTTGAGCTCATTGTTGTAGAACGAATGGATTTTCTGTCTGAAACCGTCATAATCTTTAATATTGCCCTGCGTAGCGGTCGCATTATTTATGAAGTTGGTCTTATAGAACCTTGGTTCTATCATGCAGACTTTGATATTAAATTGATTCACTTCAAATCTCAGTGACTTAAAATAGCCTTCCAAAGCATGTTTGGAAGCTGAATAGTAGCTTAGATTGGGATGACCTATTAATCCTAAAAATGAGCCTATGGTAATGATTTTGCCTTGTTTGAAATGTCTCATCTTTGGAAGCAGGGCATTGGTAAGTTTTACAGTACCCCAAAAATTAGTTTCAAATTGCTTCATTCCTATTCTTGCCGGTGTTTCTTCCGCCAGTCCCGTAACAAAGAATCCTGCGTTGTTGACCAGCACATCAATATTTTGCTCCTGATCGTACAGTTCTTTGGTAAAAGAATGAATCGATTCATCATCTGAGATATCCAGGCGCAGCAGTTTAAAAGGGACCCTGCCTTTGAATTTTTCAGGATTACGGCTGGTCCCGATTACATTAAATCCATTTTCAAAAAGTTTTGTTGCCAGCTGGAATCCAAAACCTGTCGAAGCCCCAGTTATTAAAACTGTTTTTTTCATTTTCATTTTTCTAAATTATTATTAGTTGTTTTCCAGCTCTTCCAGTTTTGGCGGTATCAGTTTATACATTACCGGTGTTACAATTCTTGAAAGAATGGTCGAACTGATCAATCCGCCAATTAATACAATCGCCAACGGGGATATTTGGGGATTGGAATTTAAAGCCAAAGGAATCAAGCCACAAATGGCTGTAATGGATGTCAGCACTACCGGAAGGAAACGTGTTTCTCCTGCAATGGCAATCGCCTCATCAATAGACTTTCCTTCTAGTCTCAATTGGTTTGTAAAATCGACCAGAAGCAGGGAATTTTTGACTTGAATTCCAGATAATCCAATAAAACCAATAATAGCAACCAACGACATCGGATTTCCTGTAGCTATCAAGAATATTATACCCCCTAAAACACCCAGCGGAATGATTGACATTACTATAATAATCCCTTTAAATGTTTTAAACTGAAGCAGTAAAACCGCTATGAATAAAAAAGTGCTCAATATGATCACCGAGAGGAAATTACCTCCTAATGCATCACCTTCTGATTCTTTTTCTCCGGATAGTTTGTAATAGTAGCCTTTTGGCATTTTGATTTTATCCAATTGTGGTATAATATCCACCAGCAGGTCATTAGCATAATACCCCTCTTGGGACATAGCAGTCACTTTTGAAAATGCTGATTTGTTAAAATGATTAATTGCCGTAGGTGCTGTTTCAAAAGATATTGCTGCAATTTCATTTAATGCAATGGGGGTTCCCTGGACATTATTTACATACAAATTTTTCAGTGCATCAAGAGTAGAGAATTTATCTCTGGGTAAAGTAATGGTTACATTTCTGGCATCGCCGCGATCGTCTATATAGTCGCCAACAGGTAATCCAGCAATGGCAAGTCGAATTACTTTGTCAATTTCGCTGGTTAGTACACCTAGGGTGCGTGCTTTTTCTTTATTGATTTTTACTTTAACATCCGTTTTATAGGTGTTCAATTCGTTATTGACATAAACCGTGCCTTCCTGGTTACGTAAAATAGTTTCTACCTGAGCAGATAACTTGCGTAAAACTTCTTGGTCTTCGCCAAATAATCGCACCACAATGTTGGCTTCCAATGGTGATCCTTGTTCAAAATCTTTTACTTCCACTTTAGCATAAGGCATCGCTTTAAACTTTTCACGCAATTTTTCAATTAAAGCTGTTTTTTCGGTAGGTGTAGCTTCCTCTTCCAATTGAACAAAAATCTGGGCAAAATCTGATTTTCTGTCCTGTGGATGTACGTTATAGTAAATCTGTGGGTTTCCATGTCCTACATTTGAAGTGAAATACACAATTTCTTTATGGTTTTTCAATTCGGCTTCTAAAATTTTTGTCACCCTGTCACTTTCTGAAATATTGGCTTGAAGCGGCATTTTGATGTTGATTAGGAACATCGGCTTCTCAGAAGTAGGAAATAACTTGAATCCGGCTACAGAAAAAAGTCCAAAGGCAAGAAGACTTAAAAATATAGAAATGGCAATCGTAGTTTTTGGGAATTTCAATGCTTTAGGCATGATGTTTTTGTACGATCTGGTAAGGAATTTTTGCAAATACTGTAGAAAAATGTTTCCTCCTTCGTGTTCGTGTTTTTTTAAAAATCGACTTCCCAAAAATGGAACCAATGTCAAAGCAACAATCATAGAAGCCAAGACGCTCGTGATAACTGCTATAGGTAAACTTTTAATAAATTCACCTGCTATGTCGGGAAGAAAAACCAGTGGTAAAAAGGCAATTACCAGAGTTGCCGTACATCCTACAACAGCGAGCCCTATTTGTTTTGTTCCCATTAAAACGGCTTCCATTTTTGTATGGCCTTCTCGCAGCCATCGCTCTATATTTTCGACAACCACAATACTATCATCAACCAATAATCCCAAAGCGACCACCAATCCGACAATACTCAATTGGTTTAAAGAAAAACCTAATGCATTCATCGCAATTAATCCCAGCGCCAGTGACAATGGAATGGAAATCATAACAATAACAGAAGCTCTTGACCCTAAGGGCAGTAAGGTGAAGATTACTAAAATGATGGCTAGTCCAAAATCAAATCCTAAATGGCCCAGTCGCTTGGCAACCATATCGGCTTGGTCAAAGTTTTTGATGAGTTTTATATTTGAAGGCAATTCTTTTGAAAACTCATCTATTAATGGCAAATATTCCTTCTGAACATCACTTATGTTTACATTGTCCTTCATTCCGGCAGTAACCAAAACGCATCGATGGCCATTGATTCTGGTAATATGGTGTACCAGTTCAGATTTGTAGCTTACCTCGGCTACATCTTTCATATAGATGATCTTTCCGTTGGCATTGTAAATTACTGTGTTGGCAACATCATCCGCATTCTTAAATTTGCCGCTTGTTTTTACGTTGAAAACTTTGCTGCCAAGATCAATGCTTCCTCCAGGAATATCGGCAGCTTCGCTTTGCAGACTTCCCATTACAATATTCAATGGGATTTTTAATTGTGCCAGTTTTTCTAAATTCAAATCAACCCTGATTTCCTGTTCCGGAACTCCAGCATATTCTACATCTTTAAGATTGGTTATTTTTTCAATTTTTGTTTTCAATTTGTCTGCTTCATCACGTAATTTTTTATCTGAAGCATTTTCAGAAACCAAGGCAACCTGAAGGATGTTAACATCCGAAGATGATATTTTTTCAGTTTTAATTTGGTAAATGTCTTTAGGCAGTTCGCTGCTTTTAAGCGCATTCATTTCGGTAGAGATTTCCTGATATTTATTATCAACATCAACTCCGTATTTGAATTTTACCTGAAAAGCGGCAACACCGTCTTCTACAGTGGTTAATATTTTTTCAATATTTTCCAGACTATAAATTTTGTTCTCTATAGGTTTTACAACCTGTTCCTCCATGTCCTTTGGACTGGTTCCTGGATAGATAACCGTAATTAAATATTGTGGCGGTGCAGTGGATGGGTCTTCTGCTCTTGGCATTGTGAATAAGGTAATCGACCCTACGACTGCAACAAGAAGAAAGATAATCAGTGTAAACTGATAATTCTTAACGGCAAAGTTTGTAAACTTCATAATGTTCTTATTTAATGATCTTTATCGTTGATTGTTCGTTTAAGTAGGCACTATTGGAAGTTGCTATTTGGTCGGTTTTTTGGAGGCCATTTTTTACATACACCTTGTCTTTGTCAAACTTATTTATCGTAATGGGCTGACGTTTCACTTTGTTATCTTTTACTACAAAAACGAAAGCCTTGTTGCCGTCAGCTTCTATCAGTGCGTTATAGGGAATAACGGTAACATCTTCGGTCTTTTCGGTTTGAATTTCTGCTTTCCCAAACATGCCCACAGCAGGTTTTTGATTTTTCATGTGCAGCTTGAGTTCTATTTGAAAAGACCCAAGCGCAGCATCAGCAGCTTGTGATTTTCTAAAAATGCTGGCTTCAAATTTCTGATCAGGAAATCCGTCCAGTGTAACGAATGCTTTTTGTCCTATTTTTACTGACGCCCATTCTTTATCTGTCAATCCCACTTTCAAAAGATAATTATTGTTCTTTGATGTTTCGTTTATAGCCAAAATTGGAGATCCTGGTCCAACTACTTCGCCTTCATTGGCTATTTTATGGGTTACAAAACCATCAGCAGTAGCATATATTTTGGCGTAACGGGAATTAAAAGCAACGGCTTCTTTTTGTTTTCTGGCAATGTCCAAACCTGTTCTGGTATTTTGAAGCTGTTCCAAAGTGTACACACTGTCTTTGTACAGATTATTTGCTCGTGTGTAATCACGTTCAATTTTTTTTACATTTAAGTCAGCTTGATTTAAACCTGCATTGATTTCGGTTTGGTCTAAAGTGGCTAAAAGTTGGCCCTTTTTAAAAAACTGACCTTCTTCCACATAAATTCGGCTCACTACGCCACCGATTTTAAAACCATAATTGGCCTGGTTTTCTGTGGTTACCAATCCCGATGCACTTATGCTGTTTTTGAGTGCTAATGTTTGAACTGATGCTGTTCTAATTGGAATAATATCAGCAGTTTCAAAAAGATTACTTTGCTTTTTTTCTTCTTTGCAAGAGAAAAAAAGCGGCAGGCTTAAAAGGCAGATTATTATTGTTGTTGATTTCATAGTGTTATGTTTTGATTTATTTAAAAGTAAAAGTTGCATTGGCTCTTTCTAATTCTGCATAGGCAATCCAGGAATTATAAAGCGATATATTAGCATTGAGCTGGGCATTTACCCATTGATTTTGGGCATCCAGAAGTTCTATGTAAATCGCCTGGCCCTCTTTATATAATTTGGTTATATCGTCATTGTATTTTTTGGCCGACTCTTTTTGATTTTTATCTGCGTTGAACTGCTCCAATGCTGATTTCAGGTTGTTTTGGGCTACCTGAAACTGAAGCAGCAGCTGCTGTTTTACATTATCTGTCTGTGAAGCGATCCTTTTGCTGTCTTCTTCCACCTGCTTTAGCCTGTATTTGTTTTTGTTGCCTGAAAAAATAGTCCATTCCAGAGCTGCACCGGCAAAATAGTACCTGGATTGTTTATTAACCTCGAAATCAAAATCCTGAAAGCCAAAATCTGCAAAACCGCTTAGCTTTGGATACCAGTAGGATTTAGTAAGCCTGCCTGCATTGTCGTTTATATCTTTAGCCAGCGTTAGTTTTGAAAGTTCTTCCCTGCTTGAGGTATTCTCATTAACCAGTACATTAGGCGCACTTTCTTTGTCTAAATCAACTTCAATTTCGCTGTCGAGCTTTTGGTTGATCAGGAAATTAAAATAAGACTTGGCATTGTTACTGGTCTGCTTTGCTGTTTCCAGATTTGCTTCAATACGAATTACCTCATTATCGCTTCGAAGGACTGCGGTACGGTTTATTTTGTCGTTTTTAAATAAAGACTGGTTGACCCTCTGGTTTTCCTTGACTAATTTTAAAGCATCCTGATAAATAGTAACGCCCTCGATTGATTGAAGATATTTGTAGTAGGCTGTTTTTATTTCCTTGACCAGCTCTCTTTTGTATATATCAAGTTCAATTTTTTGCAATGAGCTCTGCTGGCTCTTGATCCTCTTGTTATAGATAATTTCGAAATTCAGCAATGGCATCGTGGTGTGAATTTTGGCATCATAGAAGTTATCCGGATTTATCAAGACGGATTGGTTTTGCAGAGCAGGAAAAGAATTCGAATTTGTAATCTGATTCAGGGTGCTGTAAACCGGGTTCAGCATATCGCCAATAGGAATGTCTATGGTTCTTCCGCCGTCTGCCTTAGTGTAATTCGCATTTAAGGAAACAGTGGGGTAGAACAGCGAACGGGCTTCTTTCAGGGCATATACGCTCTTGTTGATGTCAAAATTGTGCTGTTTGATGACTTCGTTGCTTTCCAATCCAATCTGGATATAATTCTCAAGTTTGCTTTGGGAATATCCTAAGGATGCAAAGCAGAGTAGCGCTATTGTTATGGCATTTTTCATTATTTTATACATTGTTTATTAGTTGAACATGGTTCATAATTTAAGACAAAAAAAAATTAAAGTTTTTCTATCATTTTTAAGTACTCGCTGTAGCCGTCCAAAAGGATAGTGTCCGGATTAGTAAATTTTACGCCTGTGATTCTCTGACGAATTTGGAGGCAGCACATACCGTGTACTAAACTCCAAACCATAAACGAAAGGGGTTCTACATTGTGCCCGGCAAAATGTCCTTTACCGATGCAGTCCTCAATTGTTTTCTTAACGTGACCAAATGTTACTGCTCCTTCGTCCCAATGGTCATTATTCGAGTTTTCCAAAAACTCCATAGGTGCTTTAACATTAAACATCAAATCGTACATTTCTTGATTTTCTAAAGCAAATTTGATATATATAAAGCCCATTTTTCTCAATCTTTCCATTGGATCTTCGATTGAAAACAATTCCTTAAAATACCCGCCTAATTCTTGAAAACCAATGGAGTGTAAGTCATGTAAAATCGCATTTTTATCTTTGAAATAAACATAAACAGTCCCGACACTATAATCAATTTCATCAGCTATATTTCTTATGGTTGTCTGTTCAATCCCTTTTTCTAAAAAGAGTTTTTTTGCTCCTTTTAGTATAAGTGCTTTTAGTGCTTCTTTTTCTCTTACTTTTCTATCAGCTATACTCATTTTTATTAGTTTACGTTGCAAATATATATACTTTTTTTGAACATTGTTCAAAAAATCAAATAAAATGTAAAAAATATTTTATTTGCGCGCTCTATTAGCTTAATGATACCATGGTGCATACAATAATACACAAGCTAATAAATGCTTGAGTTCCGGCAAGCGGCGCTCTTGACTTTCAATTGCCCTGCAGGATTCTGATGTGCGGTTTAATTTAAAAATTGATTTTTATAAGATGAGGGCAGCATTCCTGTTTCCTTTTTAAATAAACGGGAAAAGTAAGACATGTTATCAAAACCTAGATCGTATGCTATTTCAGAGACCGTTTTGTCCTTTTTCCTAAGCCTGTTTTTAGCTTCATTTATCAAGGCAATGTGTATGAGCGCTATGGCAGTCTTGCCTGTTTCCACTTTTAAAAGGTCGGTAAGGTAACGGGGCGAAACGTTAAGTCGCTCTGCCAGGTCTGCAACGGATGGCAGGCCATTCTCAAAAAGAAATCCTTCATTTATATTTTGCTGCAGTATTTTATGAAACTCGGTTACCGTTTTCCCGGACATCTGCTTGCGGTTGATAAATTGCCTCTTGTAAAACCTTTCGGCGTATTTCAGCATTGAATGGATGGCTGCCAGGATAATTTCCCTGCTGAATTCGTCCTCATTGTTATTGTATTCCTGTTCGATGGTGTAAAATATATTCCAGATAATTTTTTCCTCTTTTGGTGCCAGATGAAGCGCTTCATTTGTTTCGTATTCAAAAAATGAATACTGCTGGATCTCCCGGTGAAGTGCATTTGCTGTCAAAAAATCTTCATGAAAAAATAAAATATACCCGTCGTCTTCAAATTCGAGATTCCGCATTTCCACAATCTGGCGGGGTTTCAAAAAAATCATCGATCCTGTCTGGTGGTCGAATCTTGTTCGGCCATAGAGCATGTATCCAGCTTTGACTTTTTTTAAACCTATCATATAAAAATCACTTGTAAATTCAGCATTATTAATCATAATATCACTGGTTATGGGAATGAGCGCCAGCATCGGATGTTCGGGCGGAGCCATATTATTGGCGAGTGCCATTTCGCTTAGTGACTTAAAATGTTTCATTGTGTTTAGTATTTAAAATCCAATTATCTAAGAAAGAAATTGATCAATTTGTCGGCAATGCTTCCAAAGGGCGCACGTAAAAGGTCCATGCCGTTCCAGCGCCCCTGCTCAAATATGCCTTTTGCATGGCTCAGGGTTCGAAATCCTTCTACTCCGTGGTAAGCTCCCATTCCGCTGTCTCCCACACCGCCAAAAGGTAGATCGTCCTGCGCGATGTGTGAAAATGTTCCATTAATAGTTACATTACCGGAGATTGTATGGTCGAGTACCTTCCTCCTGTTCTCATCTTCACCTCCAAAATAGTAAAGTGCCAGAGGTCTCGGACGCTTATTCACATATGCGATCGAATCCTCTATGGAAAGATACGGAATTATCGGCAGTATTGGACCAAAAATCTCCTCGTGTGCAATGCGCATTTCGTCAGTAACGCCAATTACAATTGTCGGAGCGAGCGTGTGAGGGCGCATTGCCGCATCGTGGGGTTTGTTACCCACCTCTATAACCTGCGCTCCATGAGCCCGGGCATCGTTGAGCAATCCCTGCAGCATTGCATACTGCTGGTCGTTTATGATGGAGGTATAATCAGAGCTGGTCGGACCGTCAGGATAAGCAGCCCTAACGCTGTTGTCATACGACTTGATAAAGTCACTAATATCACTTTGATGTACCAAGGCATAATCTGGTGCGATACATGTCTGCCCAGCACTAAATAATTTTCCGAACACAATTCGTGCCGCTGCCTTTTCCAATGGATAACCTTTTCCTACAATCACTGGTGATTTACCGCCTAGCTCCAATGTTACAGGCACAAGATTTTCACTTGCAGCATTCATTACTGCCCGGCCCACTTTGGTACTGCCGGTGAATACCAGATGGTCAAAAGCAAGTTTAGAAAATGCAATGCCGTCATTATCCACTACGGCGACTTGCTCTGCTGGAAAAATATCTCCCAGCATCCTTGTCATCACTTCATTTGTTGCAGGTGTTATTTTAGAAGGTTTTAGCATCACACGGTTACCGGCGGCAATCGCCGTAACGACCGGCATCAATGCAAGGTTGATCGGATAATTCCATGGCGATATGATACCCACAACACCCAAAGGCTGGTACTCGACACGAGCTTTTCCCAGGCGCATGTGCAAGGCTACGTGCCTGCGGCTGGGACGCATAAATTTTCTAAGGTTACGATCCAGGTACCTGATGCCTTCAATTACGCCCACAAGTTCTGCGATTGCTGTTTCATGCGGTGAGCGATGTCCAAAATCAGCACTAATGGCATCTTGAATCTGTTGTCTGTGTTTGATCAATGCTGCCTTAAATTTTCTTAGATCGGCCCTGCGTTGCGCAAGTGTCGGTGCACCGTCATTCATGAAGGCTTCTCGCTGACGGGCAAGTATATCGTTAAGCTGTTCTGCTTCTGTCTTTATGATTGTTGCTGTCATATTTTCCATATTTATTGAGTTAATACTAGGTACTATCAAAGCTGTTTATTGTTTGCTTTCGGGTTAACCAATTTGTAGGCTAACTTAGGAGACAGTCGGCTAACTATATAAAGTAGCTTACTGAGCCCGACACGAATGGTATATCGGTTATTTTTAATGCCAGCTATAAGTGCGCTTACCAATTCTTGAGGAGAAATTGCCTTTTGGCCAACGCCTTCGGTCATAGTTGTCGCCACTACCGGCGGAAGCAGCTCAAAAACTTTAACATTGCTGCGCTGCAGTTCCAAGTGGTTTCTAAGGGACACGGTGTAAAAACGTACTGCCGCTTTAGAAGCAGAATAGGTAGGAGCCAGGTTCAATGGCACGTAGCTTAAAAGCGAAGAAGTATTGATAATGGCGCCTTCCTTTCTTGACTTCAGCATTTCAATAAATATATTGTTCAGGCGGATAACGCCAAGGTAATTGATGTTCATCTCATTCGTGGCGGCTTCGTAATGTTTTGGATTTGAAGTCCCTAAATTGAGCGGGCCGCTCATTATACCAGCATTATTGTATAGAATATCAATTCCTCCGAGTTCCTTAACCTTGCTGTAGAGTAACTGCGCGTCATCGGCATTTGCTACATCGCTCTTTATAGCCGTAAGTTGCGGAAGTGATTTTTTGGCCGCATTCAATTTTTCCTGATCTCTTCCCGTAATGATCACCTTTGCACCATTATCTAAGAATTGTTTTGCCGCTTCCAATCCGATACCAGCAGTACCGCCTGTAATCAGTATTGTTTTTCCTTTTAATTCCATCTTTTATATTTTTAAATTATTGATACAGCTATTAATGCTGCTTTTAAGCTTGATTTTCATGTGCTGCTGTCTCTGCAACTTTATGATACAAAGGTAGATGGATAGGAGACCTATGCTATAACACAAAATAACGAATATCTAACACTAAAAAACATGGAAGCTGGCGATGAAATTTTCAAATCGACTTTTAAGCAGACAATAGCAAGGGTGGAATAACCTATAAACAATAAATCTTGCGATTTTACAAACTTCTAAAAACTTCAAATCAAATGACCTCGCAGTCTTTGGATATACAGGGTGCACTTGCCGATATCCGCTGTTCAAGATTACGCATATCTTCGCTTAGCTTGTGTTCAATAACCTTAGCATAGATTTGTGTGGTACGAATGCTTGTGTGTCCTAGCATTTTGGATACGCTTTCAATTGGTACGCCATTGCTCAGGGTAACCGTAGTAGCGAAGGTGTGTCTAGCAATGTGAAAGGTTAATTTTTTGGATATTCCGCACAGATCAGCAATCTCTTTAAGGTAGCCGTTCATTCGCTGGTTTGAAATTACTGGAAAAACGGTACCGTTATTCAGCGCCCTTGGATCGTCACGGTATTTTTCCATTAAATCTGTTGCCTGTGGAAGCAGCGGTACACGAACGGTTGTATCTGTCTTTGCCCTGCTTGTCGATATCCAAAGACCGCCGTCTATGCCTGTAATAATTTTGTCTGGGGTCAGTTCAGCGAGTTCAATATACGAAAGACCTGTATAGCAGCTGAACAGGAACATGTCCCGAACATGCCTTAGCCGTTCAATAGTAAACTCTTTATTTTCTACTGCTGACAGCTCTTTGCTGTTTAATGATTCCCGTTCCACTTTGTCAAAATGCTTCTTGAAACTAGCGAAGGGATCTTTAGCCAGCCAATCCAGCTTGACAGCCATATTTATTATTTTTCGCAGCCTTTCGATATGCTTCATGATGCCATTGTTATTAAGGGGCTTCTGGTGATCCTTGGGAACATAATTAAATAGATAGCGTTCAAAATCCAGAATAAATTTGTACTTAAGCTGCGAAAGGGCAATATCATTTCTGTAGAGTTTCTCCCTCAGGAATGTTTTTACATACCGCTGCGTGGTATGGTAATTCTTCATGGTTCCCGGAGCAAGTTTATGCATCTGCTGTTCATTATGATATTCCATCAATGCCATTAAAGTTGGAGTTGTGTTGTCCGTGCCCATTACCCGGTCGCGTATAGCAGGGCCGTCTATAGCATCATCATTGAGCAGCATCTGCTGATAGGTATTTATGATTTTTGCCTTGAACTGGTTAAGAAAAATGTTGAGTTCGGTAATTTCTTTGCGGTTTCCCTTAGCCATGCCTTTTCTTTCATCCCATTCGGCTGCCTTAACGGAACGCTTGACTGAAATCTCGGTACGTTTTCCATTTACTGTTACTCGGGCACAGATAGGAGCCGAACCTTGGATCGTGGTTTTTTGGATCTTTAGGTAAAAGAGGATCCCGAATGTAATTCCTGCTGTTTTCATATCTCAAAAATTTAATGTTTCAAAAGATTTGCACATTAAATGGGTCTCAATACAACTGATTTTTAAATCAGATAAGCGCGTATTTTGAGAAGCATCAAATGTTAAAATTTGAGTACAACAGACTGAAAACTATGGTATTGAAATGATTTTTGGGACCTGCAAGGTAAAAAAAGAAAAGGGGTAGCCGAATAGGTCCCATTTTATTTGATATAACTTGAATATTTTGGAGTGAAATAACAAAGAAAAACCCCTTAAATCATTGGATTTAAGGGGTTTTGACTGACTTTGAAAGTCTAAAAAGTCGGGGTGGCAGGATTCGAACCTGCGGCCTCCTGCTCCCAAAGCAGGCGCGATAACCGGGCTACGCTACACCCCGTAGCATTTGCTCATTGATCGTTACTGTGGTCTTCCCGATCTTAATCGGGACACGATAACCGGGCTACGCTACACCTCGAAGATGTAATTTTTGTTGTAGTGCCCGAAAGCGGATGCAAAGATATAAATAAATTTCGTTTACAAAAGGAAAAAATGAAAATAAATAAAACTTATTTGGACATAGCTATTTCAGATTTATTTTCGGCCATATTTTTTATAATAAAGTTTACATTTGCAACTCAAAAAAACTATTACTATGTCAAATACAATCGAAAAAATTAAATGCCTTATTATAGGTTCTGGTCCTGCAGGTTATACTGCGGCAATTTATGCTGCCAGAGCTAATATGAATCCGGTACTATATCAAGGAATGCAACCTGGCGGTCAATTGACTACAACTAATGAGGTTGAAAACTTTCCAGGTTATGTGGATGGGGTTACAGGACCAGAAATGATGATTCAGCTACAAGAACAAGCAAAACGCTTTGGTGCAGATATTCGTGACGGTTGGGCTACAAAAGTTGATTTTTCTGGAGATATTCATAAAGTTTGGATTAACGACACAATCGAATTGCACTGTGAAACTGTAATTATTTCTACAGGTGCTTCGGCTAAATATTTAGGATTGCCATCAGAACAACACTATTTGAATATGGGTGGAGGAGTTTCTGCTTGTGCTGTTTGCGACGGATTCTTCTACAGAAACCAAGATGTTGTTATTGTTGGAGCAGGAGATTCTGCTTGTGAAGAAGCACATTACTTATCTAAACTTTGTAAAAAAGTAACGATGTTAGTTAGAAGCGATAAATTCAGAGCTTCTAAAATTATGGAAGAGCGTGTTCGTAAAACTGAAAACATCGAGATTTTAATGAATCACGATACTGTTGAAGTTTTAGGAGATAACAATGTAGTTCATGCCATTAAAGCTTTAAACAAAACAACTGGAGAAACCATCGAAATTCCTGCAACTGGTTTCTTCGTAGCAATTGGTCACAAACCAAATACAGATATTTTTAAAGATTACATTACTCTTGACGAAACAGGATATATAGTAAATACACCAGGAACTTCTAAAACAAATGTTGAAGGTGTTTTTGTAGCGGGAGATGCTGCAGATCATGTATACCGTCAGGCAATTACTGCCGCAGGTACAGGATGTATGGCTGCATTGGATGCTGAAAGATATTTGGCTTCAAAAGAGTAATTTTTAGTTTACGGTCTCAGTCACAGTTTACAGACTATAAAATAAAAGTCCCAATCATAAAGATTGGGACTTTTATTTTATATCTTAAACCCTAAAAAGTTTTCAAAGTTACAATGTAGTTGCTTTTGGCTTTGTTGCACTTGGTTTTTTTATCAGCTTAGCTTCTCCGCTAAAGCGTGTAAGGTCTATTTTTGGATCGCCATATAATGAAATTTCAGACTTGTCTCCAGCTGCAATTGCGACAGTGTTTTCTGCTAAAATGGTAGCAACGGCAGAACCTTCAGCTGTAACATTTGCATCTTTCAAAGTAAATTTTGTTCCTGTAAAAACTGAATTGTTGTCTAATCGAATAGTAGCTTTTTCTGCAATACCTTCAATTGCAGCGGTTGCTTTTTGATACAAATCGCATTTGAATTTTATGGCAGAAACCAATGTTTTAACTCCAGCATATTTGCTCAATTGTAAACTTCCGTCTTCAGCTTTTAAGTTTAATTCTGTTCTGGATTTATCATCAGCGATTAAAGTGAATTTTTTTGAATTCACATTCAAATACAATTTGGAAAAATCAAGACAATTCATTGTGATGTCATCCAATTGTAGTTCTTGAATAGCATAAACTATTGCCTCATTTTTTGTGATTACTTTATTCAATGATTTAGTATAAGTAACCTTGACAGATAGTTTCTTGAAAATAGTAGATTCTTTATTGGTGTATAAGCGAAGTGTTTTTTCTCTTAAATCCATTCCGATAATATCGTGCAGGTTATCATCGGCTTCAATTTTAATTTCGTTTTTTTCTCCTTGTTCTAAATAAACTTCTATATTATCATCGACTTCAAGGGCATCAAAACTTCCAACTTCTTTTATTGAGGTAGTTACAATTTTAGAACCTTTAATTTTTTCTCTTTTTTGAGCGAAAGTCAGAGTTGTAACAAGTAATAATAGGAGTAGGGCGGTACTTTTTTTCATTAATTCTAGATTTGATTTTGACAAATATAAAAAAATCATCCACTTTTGGTGAATGATTTCGTTTATATTTAACAGTTGTTTTTTTAGCTTTTGTTTACGTTTCCTCCGGAGCTTGCAGATTTTTCAACTGTTTTTGGATTACCGCTGTAGTTAATATTTCCTCCGCTAGAAGCATCTGCTTTTAGACTTAAGATTGGACGTACAGAAACGGTTCCTCCGCTAGAAGCATCTGCGTGAACATCATTGGCCATTAATTTTTCGGCATCAATACTTCCACCACTAGAAACTGAAGTGGTAAGGCTTAATGCTTTACCTTCGATATCTACAGAGCTTCCGCTTCCTGCATCCACTGCGATTCTGTCCGATTCGATTTTAACATCCATTGATGCTGCGCTCGAAGCTTCTAAAGTAATATCTTCACCTTGAACAAGTCCATCAGTTTCAACTGTTGAAGCACTTGAGGCTTCTATTTTATGAACAACTGGCATTTTTACGGTTACTTTTTTTGATGTAATGTTGCGGAAAGAATTGTACTTGCACTCAATAATAAGTGTTCCGTTTTCTACTTTCGTAACAATTTCTTTTTGAAGATTGTCATCAGCCTCAACCGTAATTTCTGTAGCATCTGACTGTACAATAACCACATCGATGGCATTGTTTACAGAGATATTTTTAAACTCTCCTTGAACAGTTCTTTTTTCTGTGGTAACATTCCCGCTTCCTTCAATTGCATTCATGTTAAAATTACATGAAGCAAACAATAAAGCAGTAACAGTTGCAATTATAAATTTCGTAATATGAATGATTATTTTTATCATGGTTTAGTTAATTTTGATTATCACTCCGTTTTTATCAGTAGTTAGTTTTCCTTTAGTTTTTTTTCCGTTTAAAACTTCTTTTCCATTAATTTTAACCGAAACTTCTTTTATAGTGTCGTTAGTGGTATTTGTATCAGAATCATTTTGATCGTTTTCATAATCACTTTCGTAATTGTTGTCATTGTCCTCATCAGCAGGGCAGTTTAAACATTTTACTTTAGTTCCGATAACTTTGTAATTGTAATCTCCGTTATAATTTAATTCAAAGAAATTGTCGTCAGAATTATAATAATCTCTTACAGAAGAATCAGGTTTGATTAATTGGCCTTCTGGTACATACAGATAAATGTCAACTTCTTGTCCTCTGAATTTATTTTTTACATCTGTCAGAAAATAGTTATCCAAAAGTAATTGATTTCCGCTAATTTGGAACTTATAATTAATTTTTTCTGCTCTTTTTTTCGCGTTTGTAAAAGAGTTTCCTCTCGCGCTTTTTTCGATCTGAATAAATGGAGTCGATTCGTCTGTGTGTAATACGTGTAAACGCACATCATTAGAATAAATCAATTCGTTGTTTGCAGAATCTTGTACAAATTCAAACTCTCTATAGTGGTTCAAACTTTTTGTATAATAATCATTGTACTTAAACTTGATATATAAAGTATCAGTTGGTTTAATTGCCAGAACTTTTTTCTCTACTACTTTATTATCGTATGAAATTTCAGTTGCCTGTTTGATTCCGATACTAGTAAGAATTGCGATAGAGATAATCCAAAGCGCTAAAAGCGTATATTTTGTAATGTTTCCTATTGATTTTAAGTTTGGAGATAACAGTTTAAATCCTAATAGTGTTAAGAAGAAAAACGGAATTCCAACAGCAAAGAACATTAACAATCCGAATGACCAAAGAGGGTATTCTGTAAAGTTGCCAGCTTCGATAAAATTCTGCCAAGGGAAATCGATAAAAATATTAGTCCCTAAAGTAAAAACGCCAATCAATAGCATGATTAAGGTTGAAATCCCTGATATAATTAGAATTACTCCTAAGAATTTAGCAAAGATCTTAAAAATGGTCATGATAAAGTCTCCAAATGAACTACTTATTCTCTCAGCTCCCGACTTTACTTGGTTTCCCATTTTGTCATAATCTGCATTTTTGAATTTCTCAGAAAGTGAATCAATTTCTTCTCGAACTTTTTTTTCGATGTTCGAAATTGTTACAGGTTCTCCAGTCATTTCCAATTTTTCTGAAGTTGTAACTGCTTCTGGAGTTACAATCCAAAGAACGAAGTAAGCTAAAATCCCTGTTCCAAAACCTGCGAAAACGAAGATTAAGAATATGATTTTAATCCAAACAGCGTCAATTCCAAAGTAATGTCCTAAACCTGTAGCTACACCTCCGATCATACCTTTTTCTTTATCGCGATATAATTTTTTGTGTTTTCTAGGGCCATAATTATTATAAGACTGATTTGGATTTTCTTCGTCTTCAATTCGATAATCTTCTGGTTGTCCCATTACCGCAATCACTTCATCAACATCTTTCAGTCCAACAACATGTTTTTCGCTTTTTTGTTTTTCTGTCAATAATTCAGAAACACGCATTTCGATGTCTTTAATGATTTCATCCTGACCAGATGAGTTGTTAAGTGATCGTTTTATAGCGTCAAAGTAGCGTGTCAATTTTAAGTATGCATCTTCATCGATGTGAAAAAACATCCCGCCTAAGTTAATATTTACTGTTTTGTTCATGACTTATTGATTTTGATTGGTGATTAGATTTACGGCGTCGGATAATTCTGTCCAAGTGCCGCTAAGTTCGTTTAAAAATGTTTGTCCTATCTCGGTTAATCCATAATATTTTCGCGGTGGCCCAGAGGTCGATTCTTCCCAGCGATAATTTAGTAAACCGTCATTTTTCAATCTAGTTAACAACGGGTAAACGGTTCCTTCTACAACTAGTAATTTTGCGTTTTTTAAAGTGTCTAATATTTCAGATGTATATGCGTCTTTTTCTTTTAGAACTGATAAGATGCAAAACTCAAGAACACCTTTGCGCATCTGTGCTTTTGTGTTTTCAATGTTCATAATTTCATTTTGTTTTTTTTTGATTGAACAATTCGTTTTTTGATTGATGATGATTTGATTGATGATGATTGATTTCGAAACTTATATGATTTGACTGATGTTTCGACTATAACTTTTAATTTTTAATGTCTCACTGAGCGAAGTCGAAGTGTTACTTTATAAAAGGAATCGTGATCGGATACTTGTATAATTCTCCGTTTGAAGCTTTTATAGAAGCATAGATTACTAAAAAGAATTCAACAAACTTTAATAACCCGAAAAGTATAACAGCTGTTATACCGACACTTAAAATTCCAATGTTTGCCTGAATGTTAAAGTTTCTGATTACAAAATCATCGTCATTAAAAACGGCTTCTAATGGAAGATTCTGCAAGAAAACAGTAACGAAAATCGGTATCGCAATAAGCGCTAAGATCAAAGAATAAAGCAAAATGCTTAATTGAAAGTTTAACGCCTGTTTTCCGTGATGATCTGCAAATTCAGATTTGTCTTTATAGTTTGTCCAAATGATTAGCGGAAAAATATAGTTCCCAAACGGAATGATATATTGGCTTAAAGTACTCAAATGAGTAAATGCTGCTGTATTCTTTTCTGATGTTTTTTCCATGATGAGTGGTGTTGTTGTTTCCATGATTAAAAGTATATAGTAATTTCTTATGCAAATATATGTCTAAAAAACAGTATCTTGTTTTGCATAGTACTAATTATTAACAAAAATTTAACAAATTTTAAATTTGTAAGAAACCTATAATTTACTGGAAATCATTCGGAATGCCTTGTTTTATTGGTCTTTTTCGAAAGTTTGTTTAATTTATTGTGCATGCATAGTTTTTTTGTATTTTTACTAAAAAAAATATCACATGGCAGTTTCAGTTTCTAAACTCAATAAATTTGTATTGTTCAAATTACCATCAGCATACTTTTGCGGGGTACGTGTAAAAGCTATAGATAAAGACAGTTGTATTGTTTCTGTTAAACATAGATGGATCAATCAGAATCCGTTTAACTCCATGTATTTTGCAGTTCAGGCTATGGCAGCAGAGTTGACAACCGGGGCTTTGGTAATTTCTCAAATTCAAGAAAGCGGTCGAAAAATTTCGATGTTGGTTGCCAACAACAAAGGGAATTTTACTAAAAAAGCGACTGGTAGAATCACTTTCGTTTGTAATGATGGGCATTTAATCGCCGAAGCGATTCAAAAAACTATTGAAACAGGAGAAGGGCAAACGTTCTGGATGAAGTCTATCGGAACCAATGAAGAAGGCGTTCAAGTTTCTGAAATGGATTTTGAATGGAGCGTTCGTTTGAAATAGTATTTAGAGAGCTTTGTCAAAGTTCAAAACTTTGACAAAGTTTCGTAGCAGTATATAAAAAGACCTCGTTTTTAGCGAGGTCTTTTCTTTGAAATCCAGTTTCAATTATTTTTTAACGCAACAAGATTTTTTATCTTTTTTATCAGTTGATGTTTTTTTACAGCAAGATTCTTTTTTCTCTTTATCTTTTGTTACCGGTTTTGTTTCCTGAGCCATTACACCGATCGAAAATAAAGCAGCTGTTGCTATCGTGATTACTTTTGTCATTTTCATTAAATGTTTTTTTGTGTTAGAGATTATAATTGGTGAATCAAATATAAACGGATTTTGTATTCGTAAGAATAGTTTGATTGTTAATGTTTTGGTAAAAGTGAATTCCGTGTTTAGGAGAAATCTAGTAATGACTAATGAACTTAAATAATTTTTATAATTCAAATAGATCAATAATTCAAATTAACCCCAAATCCAATTCCCATATCGCTGTCATAATGAGTTGTGATTCCGAAGTTTCTGCCAACAATGTATTTCAATCCTGCCATGTATTCTTTATCAGTATTCCACATCAAGTTCATTCGAAGTCTTTGTGAAAGCGGAATGTCCTTTCGCTCAAACTGAACTCTAACATTCCCATCGGTATAAACCTCAACTTGTGCTTTTATGAGCATTGGTAAAGTATACTCAAGACCCGCACTAAAAACCGAACGATTGTCTTTGGTGTTTTTCTGTCCAAAAAGATTTTGTTCTTGCTCGTCCATTCCCATTTTTCGGTATCTCCAGTCAAAACCAATAAAAGGCATTAACCATTGATTTTTTCCGATATATCGTCCAATATGCGTTTCAGTTTCATAACCATGTTTGTCATTATAACCCAATCTCCATTCCGTTCCGATGCTCCATCTTGTGTTGCTGAACATCGCTTCACCATCATTTCCGTTGGTTGCAAAATCGTTTTCTGCCATAAAATGAAACATACGATCATCCATTTTTAGCATTTTAAAAGCCATTTCTGGATGATGAATCAACGGATTTGGTGCTGAATTTTCATAACTAAAAATACGTCCCATTCCAGCCATCATATGATATAAAATATGACAATGGAAAAACCAGTCGCCATCCGCATTTGCCTGAAATTCGATCGTATCGGTTTCCATTGGCATAATGTCAATCACATTTTTCAGCGGAGAGTAATCACCGTGTTCGTTTAGAATTCTAAAATCATGTCCGTGTAAATGCATTGGGTGTCGCATCATTGAGCCATTATATAAAACAATGCGAACGTTTTCTCCTTTTTTAATTAAAATTTTATCGGTTTCAGAAACCACTTTATTATCTAAACTCCAAACATAACGATTCATGTTTCCTGAAAGGGTAAAACGCAATTCTTTTACAGGAGAATCTTTCGGAAGATTGGTTTTAAATGGCGATTTCAGCATTCCGTAATTCAAAGTCACAATTTCAGAAATTTCTGTACTGTCACTTTCCATTTTCATGTTTTCCATATTATGATTCGAATGATCCATTGCAGGTTTTGCATTTTCATCTTCGCCTGAAATTTCTGGATACATCACGGCATTCATGTCCATTTTATTCAAAGACATATTCATGCCCATATCGTTCATTTCACCGTTCATTTTCATCATATCGTTCATCATTTTCATGCCTTCAAAATATTTTAATTTCGAAAGATGATGAACAGGTTGTTTTTCTCCGTTTCCTAAAAACAAAGAGGCTGATCCCGTTCTGTCTTCGGCTGTAGCCAAAAAGGCAAAAGATTTATGATCTTCGGGAATCGTAACTACAACATCATAAGTTTCAGAAACGGCAATAATCAAACGATCCACTTCTACAGGCTCTACATCATTTCCGTCGCTGGCTACAACGGTGATTTTTCCTCCGCCATACGTCAGCCAGAAATAACTGGAAGCACCGCCGTTGGCAATTCGCAATCTTACTTTTGAACCAGGTTTAAGGTCTGAAAACTGCTTTTCGTTTTTACCATTAATTAGAAATTTTTCATAATAAACATCGCTGACGTCCATCGCATTCATTCGTTTCCATTCGTTGGTAACTTTCGTTGAAAAATGTCCTTGTTTGATGGCTTCGGAATAACTTTGCGTTGTTCCTTTTTTTATCGCAAACCAATCGTTGGCATTGTGCAGCATTCGCTGAATATTCTCTGGTTTCAAATCCGACCATTCGCTTAAAATAACTGGAATTGTCGGCAAATCGTCAATGCCTCTTCTAATAGTCGGGTCGTCTTTTTTCTTATTGATGATAAAAAGTCCGTACAAACCAATTTGTTCCTGCAATCCCGAATGGCTGTGATACCAATAGGTTCCGTTTTGAATAATTGGAAATGTATATTTATGAGTTGTTCCAGGTTCAATTGGCATTTGTGTGAGATATGGAACTCCGTCTTCTTTATTGGGAAGAAACAATCCGTGCCAGTGCATCGAAGTGCTTTCCTTTTTTAATTCGTTATGCACATAAATTTCTGCAATATCGCCTTCGGTAAAAGTCAGCGTTGGCATCGGAATTTGTCCGTTGACCGCAATCGCACGTTTTTCTTTACCCGAAAAATTGACAATCGTATCACGAACATGTAAATCGTAACGTACGACTTTCTGCGCCTTTAGCTGAAAAGCAATTAAGAAAAGTATAAAGAGATATTTGATTTTCATGATATAATATAATTTTAAATCGTTGGTCTACATTGAACACAATTTGTTTTTTAACACATAGAGACATAGATTTTTTTGTCTAAAAAAAGAGAATAAAAGAAACTAGTTTCCACACATATCTATGTGTATTGATGCAAGTGAAACGCCTTTACGCACAAGGCAAAGCTATGTTTCTATGTGTTGAAATATTTCGCCCAACTTACAATTTTAAATTTCTTAATCGCAAAGCATTTACGATTACAGATACAGAACTCAAACTCATTGCCACAGCAGCCAACATCGGCGAAAGCAAAATTCCTAAAAACGGATATAAAATTCCAGCAGCAATTGGCACTCCCAAAGTGTTATAGATAAAAGCGAAGAATAAATTCTGTTTGATATTTGACATTACCGCATGGCTGAGGTTTTTAGCTTTTACAATTCCGTTTAAGTCGCCTTTTACTAAAGTTATTTTAGCGCTTTCAATGGCAACATCAGTTCCTGTTCCCATTGCAATTCCAATATTAGATTGAGCCAAAGCAGGCGCATCGTTGATTCCATCTCCTGCCATGGCAACGATTTTTCCTTGAGATTGCAGACGTTCAATTTCTTTCAGTTTATCTTCCGGAAGACAATCGGCTTTGAAAGAACTCAAATGCAAATGTTCGGCAACTGCTTTTGCAGTATTATGATTATCACCTGTCATCATGATAACCTCAACGCCTTGAGCAATTAATTCTTTAATGGCTTTTGCACTGTTTTCTTTAATAGCATCTGTAATGGCAACGAAACCTAAAACGCTTTTTTCGATAGCGATGTACGAAATGGTTTTTCCTAAATTCTGTTCAGAAATTACTTTTTGTTCTAAATCATTAGAAACAGAAGCACCAATTTCATCCATTAGTTTTTTGTTTCCTAAAGCGACACTTATGTTTTCTATAGTTCCTAAAACTCCTTTTCCTGCAATAGTTTCAAAACCGTGAACTTCTTTTAATGAACTATTTTTTGCTTTCGCGAAATTTACGACGGCCTGCGCCAATGGATGTTCGCTATGCTGATTTAAAGATGCGATATTTTGAAGCAGAAAATCTTCGTCATTGTTTATAGCATAGATTTTTTCAACGGATGGTTTTCCTTCAGTGATTGTTCCGGTTTTATCAGTTATCAAAACATCAATTTTATTCATGTTTTCCAACGCTTCGGCATTTTTAATCAAGATTCCGTTTTGTGCTCCTTTTCCAACTCCAACCATAACCGACATTGGAGTCGCCAATCCAAGTGCACAAGGACAGGCAATAATTAAAACGGCAATCGCATTAATTAATCCGTAGACATAAGCGGGTTCTGGACCAAATTTTGCCCAGACAAAAAAGGTTACAATAGAAATGATAACTACAGTCGGTACAAAATATTTAGAAACGCGATCGGCTAATTTCTGAATTGGAGCGCGAGATCTGCTAGCGTCATTTACCATTTGGATAATTTGCGAAAGCATCGTTTCTGACCCTACTTTTTCGGCAATCATAACAAATGATTTTGTACCGTTTATGGTTCCAGAAATTACTGCATCACCCGTTTTTTTGTCTACTGGAATTGGTTCTCCCGTAATCATCGATTCATCGATACTGCTTTCGCCAGTTGTTATTTTTCCGTCAACCGGAATTTTTTCTCCTGGTTTTACACGAAGTAAGTCGCCTTTTTTGATATTGTGAATAGAAATCACTTTATCTACTCCGTTTTCAACCAAAGTTGCTTCTGTTGGGGCTAATTTTAATAATTCTTTAATAGCACCATTTGTTTGTCCGTGTGCTTTGGCTTCTAATAATTGCCCCAATAAAACTAAAGTGATAATTACCGTTGCCGCTTCAAAATACAAATGAATGGTTCCGTGATGCGATTTGAATTCGGATGGAAAAATATCAGGGAAAAACATTCCAACAATACTAAATAGGAACGCAACGCTGGTTCCGATTCCTATTAAGGTAAACATGTTTAAATTCCATGTCACAATTGATTTGTATGCGCGAACGAAAAACATCCATCCAGCGTAAAACAAAACAGGGATCGAAAATAAAAGCTGAACCCAGTTCCATTTTTCAATTGACATTATATTGTAAAGAGGATTATTCGGAATCATTTCTGACATTGAAATAATGAAAATGGGAAGCGTAAACAAAATCGCAATTTTCATTTTTTTCAATAAATCAGTATAGGTTTTGTTTTCTTCACTTTCTGAAGCCTGCATCGGAACCAAATCCATTCCGCAAATCGGACAATCGCCTGGCTCGTTTGAAACGATTTCAGGATGCATCGGGCAGGTAAATTGTGTTGCTGTGATGGCAACTTGCGGAACTAAATCCATTCCGCAGACTGGGCAATCTCCAGGTTTGTTGTATGTTTTGTCGCCTTCACAATGCATTGGGCAGTAGTAAACGCCATTCGCACTGTGCTGGTGCACTTTTTTTGTTTCTGTTTTGTGATGATTGTGATTGTGACCGTGATGATCTTTTTTATTGCTAGAACAGCAAGATTTAACAGCGGCTTCTCCGTGATTTTTAGGAGAATCCATTTCAATAGTATAATTTCCAGCAGCAGCTAAAACTTCCTGAAATTTTTCTGTCGGGACGTGTTTGTCCATTGTAATAGTTGCTGTTGGCGGATTCAAACTAACTTCTGCATGAACACCTTGTACTTCGTTCAAAGTTTTTTCGACTTTTTTGCGACATCCGTCACACGACATTCCTGAAATTATATATTGATGAGTCATTGTATTGGTTTTTAAGTATTACAATGCAAATTTCCGAAGTATCTGTGAGTTCGGTTTGTAGAATTTTGGGAATGATTTGTAAGATTTACTAAGTTTTTTTTAACCGCAAAGAGCGCAATGAATTTTGATGCGCAGGGTTTTGTAAAAAGCGCAAAGTTCGCAAAGCTTTTTCCTAAAATGACTTTGGAAACCATGGAAAAAAGTTAGCCACAGATTAAAAAGATTAACACAGATTTTAAAATCCTTTTATCCTTATAATCTGTGGCTAAAAAACTTGGCTCCCCATAGCTATCGGGATTGCGTAAACCATTGCGTCCATTGTGGTTAAGAACTCCTTAAATGTTCTCAATCTGAATACGCATTTTATCTTTTGACTGCTTGAAAGAAGTAGGAGTAAAGCCTGTTATTTTCTTGAATTGATTGCTTAAATGTGCCACATTGCTGTAGTTAAGAATATCGGCGATTTCGCTTAACGAAAGCTCATTATAAATCAACAATTCTTTTACTTTTTCTATTTTCTGGCTGATGAAATACTTTTCGATTGTAGTGTTTTCGATTTCAGAAAATAAGTTGCTTAACGAATTATAATCTTGGTTGAGGTTTTCTGAGAGATATTCCGATAAGTTGATTTTTAAATCATTGTTTTTATGATGAACCAAATCTACAATCAAGTTTTTTATTTTCTCAACGGTTTTTGTTTTTTTATCATCAATTAAATCAAAACCTAAAGCTTGAAGATTTTCTAATAGAATTTCTTTTTGTGAATCGCTGATTTCCTCATTCAGTTCAACTTCTCCTAATTCTACAGCGGTAGGTTGAAGTCCGAGCTTTTCGAACTCAGACTTCACTACCATTTTGCATCGGCTGCACACCATATTTTTGATGTAAAGCTTCATATTTATTTGATCGTTTCTACCACATTTCCGCAAGTCAACATAGAAGAACCGTAGTAAGGGTTTTTTACTGCTTTTTCTTTGCTTAACCAATCCGCATCTGCCATTGGGCAGTATTGTTTGTAAATTGGTTGTTCTGGATTAGAAACTTTTATTAAATCGTAAGTGCTTTTAGATAATGATTTGAAAGTCTCACGCTGTTTTTTAAGATCTGTTGTTGCTGAAATACTTTTGGCATCGGCAGTTAATTTTTTCACCACTTTCATCCAAACAGTATGTTCGTTGTTTTTTAGTTTGTCCATTTTTACTGCAGTAATCGCTGTCAATAAATCTTTGGCTTTTGCCGAAGTTAATTTGCTGTCACTTTTAATAAGTGCATCTTTTACAGTAAAATAAGCATCGTAAACAGATTGTAATTGAGAATCTGCCATTTCGATTGCTGTTAATTCAGTAGTATTGGTTTTTGCCTGAATTGTATTTGCACTAAATACTATTGTAAGTGCTGTTGCTAAAGCTATAATTGATTTTTTCATTGTATATAATATTTGAGTAAAGGATTTATTTCCTTTAAAATTAATTAAAAAATTTGATTTCAAAAAGACCCAATATGGGCTGTCACAAATACAATAATTATATTTTCGGCTTCAGCCAGATAGAAGTAAATCCAGAAGAAATAGTAGAATTACTATAAGATGAAATAGTATTTTTTAAAGAAAAATTGAAAACATCGTTTTGCAAATCAAAATCATTTGAAGTTAAAAAGATGTTTAATGTTGAGGTATTACAGCCAGAATGACGGCACTTCCCATCACAATTATGTTTTTCTTGTTTTGAAGTTTTCTTTTCGCAGCATTTTTTTGAACAGCTGTTTTCTTCTTTAGCGGCAATTTCTTTAGAGTGTCCAGTATGGCATGCGTAAGTATAACTCGGGTTCAAAAAGAAGCTAAGTGTTATAAAAAGCATTATTATGTGGGTTTTCTTTTTCAAAGAAATTGTTTTTAATGGCACAAATTTAGCTAAAAATGTTCGAGGAAATAACTTTTTAAGATTTCGCTAACTAGAGTTTTTTGAAATCAGTCGGTTTCATGTTTTTACGTTTCTTGAAATAATTGGTCAAATGACTTTCATCGGTAAAACCAAATTCGTATGCTATTTGTTTAATCGGCAATTGATTGTTGTGAAATCTCTTTTCGATTAGAGTCAATCTTAAATTATGAATGTATTCGCGATAACTGATGCTGAAAGTTCTTTTAAAATAAGCGCTAAAATAGGTTTGCGCAATATTAAAATGTTCTGCAATTACTTTTACCTGAACCAATTTGGGCTGATAAATATTCTGATGAATGTAATTGGCTATTTGCTCACTATCAAAATGAGCCGATTTCATCTGAAGGTTCATGCAGCGGATGGTTTCTTTAATTAAACCAAAAATCGAAAGAATCTGATAAAATACAATCGGAGAAGAGGTAACATCGATATATTTATCATAGGTTACAATATTTTCGACAGTGTTTTTTAAAATTGTTCTGCAAGGTTCATCAAACTTCAAAACCGTTTCTTTTAAGATTTTATCGCGCATGAAACTTTCGGGAGTATTCAATAAGAATTCATCACAGGTTAGATTTTGCTTCGAATTAAAATAATTATCGGTGAATTTTATAAAAATAAAACGAGTACTCTTTTTGATGTCAAAGTAATGTTCGTCATCGGGCGAAATCACAAAAAGATCTCCTGCTTTATAGTGAAGCAGATTATTATTTATATGATGAATACCGCTTCCTTTCTTGATATAGATGATTTCATAATACGTATGTGTATGCGGAGGAAGATGGAATTTCTCTTCTTCAAATTCGTCAAGGACAAGCGTTTTGAACTGATTTAATTTCGGCATAACTTAATTATACAATTTTATATCACAAATATACAATTTTTAATTGGCTTAACGGTGTTAATTTTGCGTCGTAGAAATCTATTCCTTTCTACATTGAATCAAAATGAAAAAAAGTCTTATTGCACTCTCTTTAGGAGGGTTAACTATTGGAATTACAGAATTTGTAATGATGGGATTACTCCCAGATATTGCTTCAGATATGAAAGTTTCAATTCCGGTTGCTGGATATTTAATTTCGGCTTATGCACTTGGAGTTGTTATTGGAGCACCTTTATTAGTAATCGCGGGAAGAAATTATGCGCCTAAAAAAATGCTTTTAATTTTAGCCTTAATGCTAGCAGTTTTTAATGCTTTATCAATTATTGCTCCAGATTATAATGTTTTATTTGCTTCTCGATTTCTTTCTGGTTTGCCGCATGGCGCATTCTTTGGAGTAGGAGCGGTAGTCGCAAGCCGTTTGGCAGATAAAGGAAAAGAGGCGCAGGCCATCTCGATTATGTTTGCTGGTTTGACGATTGCTAACTTAATTGGTGTGCCAATTGGGACTTATATTGGACATCATTTTATTTGGCGTTATACTTTTGTTTTAATTGCTCTTGTGGGACTGTTGACTTTGTTGGCTATTTATTTTTGGATGCCAAATCTAGAAAAAGGAGAAAGCGTAAACATGAAAACGCAGTTGCAATTTTTTAAAAGAACAGAAGCTTGGCTGATAATAGGAATTACGGCCATTGGTTTTGGAGGTCTGTTTGCTTGGATCAGCTACATCGCACCATTATTAATTAATGTATCTAAGTTTTCGCCAGAAGATGTTTCATCCATCTTAATTCTTGCTGGATTAGGAATGGTGGTTGGAAATTTTGTAGGAGGTAAGTTGGCAGATCGTTTTTCGCCAGCTCCCACAACTTTGGCTTTATTGCTTGTCATGTCCACTGATTTAGTTTTAGTTTACTTTTTCTCATTCAATCAATACATGTCCTTATTTCTGACTTTCTTGACTGGTGCTATTTCGTTCTCTGTAATTGCTCCAATTCAAATGCTGATGATTCGTACTGCAAAAGGAGCAGAGATGATTGCTTCAGCTTCTCTTCAAGGAAGTTTCAATATTGGTAATGCTTTAGGTGCTTTTCTAGGCGGACTGCCCTTAGCTGCAGGATTTAGCTATTCTTCTCCTAATCTTATAGGAGTAGTGATGTCGATTTTCGGAATGATTATTACATTCATATTGATGAGATTACATCAAAAACAGGTTCAAGTTCAGCCGATATAAATATAGAAATAATAAAATTTTAAGCCCTTAACTTTTGTTTAAGGGCTTTTTTTGTGCTTGTAGAGACGTGAACTTATAGTCAAAACTACTTTTTCGTTTATTCTACTGATTTCATTTATAAGTAAAATCATTGTAAATTTTAAAATATTGATGAAGTTTCCCATCTTTTTTTAGCTTGATTTTAACTTTTTAAGTGTAAAAATAACACCTGATAATTTCGTAATTAATATTCATGTAATCGATTGTTTTTTTTGTAATAATAGAATCAAATGAACGATTGATAATAATATTTTTAATATTTTAAAGTGACATAAATTATATATGTCATATAAAAAAGCGATAAAAATTTTATTATATAATTTATTTTAGGATTTTTTTGGGAAATTTTATTTTTCGTTTAAAAAAAATATTTATGTTTGTGTAATCGATTACAACTTTTTTTGACAATGTTCGCAATCGATTAAGTTAGATGATGAAAAAGGAAGTTAGAATAAAGCTTTAGTGAAGAGATAAATAAATTGCTGTTAAATAAAAAACCACAAATATTAAGTAAAAAATGAATTGAAAGTAACCACAAAAAACCACTTAAACCAACAAGAAAAACATTAATAACTTAAACAATCAACCATGAACTTTAAAGAACTATTAAACAAAGGAGCACACTTTTGCTTTAAACTTGTTTTCTTACTGTGCTTATTGATCGGTAGTCAAGTACACGCGCAAGGCACAACGATAGAGGGAACCGTGAAGGATGCCGCGGGACTTTCTCTTCCTGGGGTAAACGTCTTAGAAAAAGGAACTAAGAACGGAACTTCTACCGATTTTGACGGACATTACAAAATAAAACTAACCAATCCGAAAGCCGTATTAATCTTTTCTTTTATAGGGTTTCAAAGCATTAATGTTTCTACAGAAGGAAAAACTAAGGTAAATGCAACATTGATTGAAGATGCTAATAACTTAAATGAAGTTGTTGTAATTGGATATGGAACTTCTAAGAAATCTGATTTGACTGGTGCAGTTTCTACTATCTCAGGAGCAGACTTGAAAAAAGTGCCGGTAGCAAATGTTGCCGAAGCTTTAACTGGTAGAATTGCGGGTGTGCAAGTAACTGCTGCCGAAGGTTCTCCAGATGCAGATATTAGAATTAGAGTTCGTGGTGGTGGTTCACTTACACAAGATGCTTCGCCATTAATTATTGTGGATGGTTTTCCAGTTAATAACATGAATGATATTTCTTCATCTGATATCGATACGATGACTGTTTTAAAAGATGCTGCTTCAACTGCTATCTACGGATCACGTGGTGCAAATGGGGTAATTCTTATTACAACAAAAAAGGGTAAAGACGGAAAAATGGCAGTGAACTTTAATATGTTCTATGGCATGAAAACGATGGCAAAAGAAATTGATGTTTTGTCGCCTGAAGATTATACGAAATGGCAATATGAATATGCTTTACTTTCTCAAACGGGAACAAAAGTGCCTTCTAACCCAGATTCATACACTAAGTATTTTGGAAATTGGGAAGATCATGACATGTACAATGGCTTAAAGGGAGATGATTGGCAAAAACAGATTTTTGGGCGTACAGGTGAGGTTCAAAGCCGTGATTTAGGAATTAGAGGAGGCACAGAAAAGTTGAACTATAATTTTAATTATGCTCATTACGATGAAAAAGCAATTATGATAGGCTCAAACTATAAAAGAAATAACCTGTCATTAGCTTTAAAAAGTAAATTAACTGATAAGATAGATGTTGGTTTTACTATGCGTTATTCAGATACAGAGATTGACGGTGGTGGTGTAAATGAACAAAACGAGAAGTCTTCATCAGATTCTCGTATGCGTACTATCGTAGGTTATGCACCGCTTCCAGTAGCAGGTTTAACATCTGAAGATGTAAATGGAGACGGGTCAGATATGCTAATAAATCCTTTTACGTCTGTTTCGGATAATGATCGTCAGCAGCTTCGTAAAAACTTTAATATGCTAGGAAGTTTTGGATGGCAGATTGTAGATAATTTAAAGTTGAACGTAGATTTAGGTTTGGATAATTTTAATAATCAGGACTATCGTTTTTATGGGCTAACTACTTATTATGTGGCTAATGCGCCGCTAGCTACTATGCAGAATATGCCTGCAATGATTATGTCAGATACTAAAGATAGACGTTTCAGAAATGCTAATACGCTGACTTATGATTTCAAGAAAGTAATGGGAGAAGATCATCATTTGAATGTTCTTGTTGGGCAAGAAAGCATCGAATACAATTCGAATACTGTAACTAGCACAATACATGGATATCCAACGTTTTTTGATTTTGATCAGGCAAAAAAATTAACAACGCAAGGATCTCCGCAATCAGTAGATAATTACTATAGTCCAGATGATAAATTATTATCATTTTTTGGACGTGCAAATTATGACTACAAAAATCGTTACATACTTTCTGCTACATTTCGTGCCGATGGATCAAGTAAATTTTTATCGCAAAATCGTTGGGGATATTTTCCAGCTTTTGCAGCCGGATGGAAAATCTCAGAAGAAAGCTGGATGAAAAACCAAAGCTGGTTAAGTCTTCTAAAATTAAGAGCAAGTTATGGTGAGGCAGGAAATAACAATATTCCTGTTGGTCAGCAGATTCAAATTTTTCAATCTACAGCAACATCATGGATTAATGGCGTTACTAGTGTTTGGGCTCCTTCAAAAACAATGCCTAATCCTGATTTGAAATGGGAGACAACAGTAACTCAAAACTTTGGTTTGGATTTCGCATTTTTCAAAAATCGCTTAAGTGGTAATTTTGATATCTATAAAAATATTACAAGTGACTTATTAATTAATTTCCCTGTTGCAGGATCTGGATACGATTTCCAATATCGTAATATGGGAGAAACTCAAAATACAGGTTTTGAAGCTACTTTAAATGTTGTGGCTATTGAAAAAGCTAAATACGGATTGAATTTTTCATTCAATATGGGAATAAACAAAAACCGTATTAATTCATTAGGTACTATGAATGATTTTGGACAAGCAACAGGATGGGCTTCTTCACAAATTGGAGACGATTACCTTATAGCAGTTGGTGGTTCATTAGGTAGTATGTATGGTTATAAAAATGATGGAAGATATGAGGTTTCAGACTTTGATTATGTTGGAGGGAAATATGTTTTAAAAAGCGGAGTAGTTAACACATCTACTTCTTTGGTAGGAGACGGAAGTTCTCTTAAACCAGGAGATATGAAATTGAAAGATGTTAATGGAGATGGAAAAGTAGATATAAATGATAAAACAGTTATCGGAAATGTTAATCCTAAAAGCTACGGTGGTTTTGTAATCAACGGAAATGCTTATGGATTTGATTTAATGGCGGCTTTTAACTGGAGTATTGGCAATGATGTTTATAATGCCGATAAAATTGAATTTTCAACAGCTACTGCTTCAGGAAAGTATAAAAACTTAAACTCTACAATGGCAGATGGAAAAAGATGGACAAATCTAGATCCAGCAACTGGCCAATTGGTAACAGATCCTACTGCATTGGCAGATCTTAATGCTAATACAACAATGTGGTCGCCATATATGAGATCTGCTATTTTTACAGATTGGGCAGTGGAAGATGCGTCGTTTTTAAGATTAAATACTCTAACATTAGGATACACAATGCCTGAAATGTTTACATCTAAACTTTCAATTTCTAAATTGAGATTTTATTTGACAGCAAGCAATGTTTTTGTTTGGACTAACTATTCTGGTTCTGATCCAGAAGTTTCAACCAAAAGAAAAACTCCATTAACTCCTGGAGTTGATTCGAGTCCATATCCAAGAAGCAGACAAATGATTTTTGGATTGAATCTTAATTTCTAATTTAAAAGACTACACAAAATGAAACATAAAATATTAATAGCGGGATTGATTATTTCAGGTCTATTTAGTTCTTGCCAGCAATTTGAAGATGACTATTTAGATGCGCCTGCACAATCAACATTAGATGCTTCTGTAATTTTCTCTACAGCGGGACTTGCAAAAGGAGCTATTGACGGAATAAAAGTGCCATTTGCGGAGACTAACTCTTATAGAGGAAGATTTTTACCTTATTATGGATTAAATACAGATGTAGAATGGTATAATACTTCGCAAACAGCAGGGGATAAGGCAGATTTGTGTGTGTATGATGCTAAGCCAAGTAATACTGAGATGAATACCACTAATAACGCTTATGCTATGATGTATTCAGGTATTGAACGAGCAAATGTTTGTATTCAAGGTATACGCCAATATGGAAATCCTGCACCAGGTACAGAAATGGGACAGCTATTAGGTGAAGCTTTAACGTTAAGAGCTATTTACTATGCTGATTTACTTAAGTCATGGGGAGATGTTCCAGCTCGTTTTGAGCCTATTACAAGCGCCACTTTATATTTGGCTAAAACCAATAGAGACATTATTTACAAACAACTAATTGCAGATTTAGGAGAAGCATCGACATTAGTGGCTTGGCCTAATGAAACAGCTTACACAAGTACAGTAGAACATGTAAATAAGGCTTTTGTAAAAGCATTTAGAGCGCGTTTGGCTTTGGCTGCAAGCGGTTACCAGCAATATCCTGATGGAGTAAGAAGAAGTAATGATCCAGAACTTTCAGTTGCTAATATGTATGCATTAGCTTTAAAAGAATCTCGTGAGGTAATTCAAAGTGGTTCTGCTCGTTTAGAATCTACTTTTGAGGGATTGTGGAGAAAATACAATGAAGAGAATACTGCTGCAGGAGGAGAATCTCTTTGGGAACTTCCTTTTTCTGATGGACGTGGTAGAATGTTATTCACTTTTGCTGTAAAACACACGGCTGCGGTTGACCAATTTCAAGCTAATGGCGCTAACCGTGGAGGTGTAGCAGGTCCGTTGCCATTTGTTTTTTACGATTACGATCAAGCAGACGCTCGTAGAAATGTGACTTGTGTCCCTTATAAATACGGTGCTGCAGTTAATGGTATTGCTAAACAAGAATTAGGAACTTTAGATACATGGTATTTTGGTAAATATCGTTACGAATGGATGAAACGTTATGTAACATCTACGAATGATGATGGAGTGAATAAAATGTACATGCGTTTTGCCGAAGTACTTCTTATTGCGGCTGAAACAGCAAATGAATTAGAAGGCCCAAGTGCAGCAATGCCTTATTTGAAGGAAGTTCGCAGGAGAGCATTTTCTTCGGCAGATCAAGCTGTAAAAGTTGAAAATTATGTAAATGCCTTAACGAGTAAAGAAGCAATGTTTAATGCGCTTGTTGAAGAAAATAAATATGAGTTTACAGGAGAGATGGAGCGTAAACAAGCCCTTATTCGTTGGAATTTGCTTAAGGCAAACTTAGACAAAGCAAAACAAAAAATGGCAAATCTATCAGCTCGTACAGGAGAATATGCTGATGTGCCTGCAACTTTGTATTATAAATATCAAGCTGATAATGTGAGTTTAGATATTTACGGTCTTAATAGAGGAGAAAATGTAAATCCAGGTCCAACATATTCATCTACAGCATGGACTTGGACAGGAACATCTGCAGATACTAAAATAGCTTCACTTTATAAAGTGGGAGTGAACCCTGATAATAGACAATTCTGGCCAATTTGGCAAGTGTTTATTGATGGGAGTAATGGTCAGTTAAAAAATGATTACGGTTATTAAAATCTTTCAAAAAATTAATAATAAATTATTATGATGAAAACATTAGATATATTTAAAGGTTTAATAACTGTATTACTTCTTTCAATTGCGGTTTCAAGCTGTGAAAGTTATAATGAAGCGTTGTTAGACGGTATCGGAAATACAAGAGAATTTTCCCCAATTGGACTGACAGCAAAAATTAGAAACTCAACTACGGTTGAATTAAACTGGACAGTTAAGGCAGAAGAAAATCCAGATCATTATGTAGTGGAATTTAGCGCAGATGATCCTGAGTTCAAAACTATTTATAAAACAATGAATGTTGCCGCTTCTCAACTTCCTGTGCAAGTAGCATTAGAAGGAGAAACTGTTTACTATATTAGAGTAAAAGCAGTTAGTGGTAAAGGATTAGAAGATTCTAAATGGTATGTTACGACAGCTACAACATTGACAGAACAAATTTTCTTTCCAGTCCAGGATGCAGATATTGAAGCAACTCAGGTTACATTAAGATGGACTCCTAATAGTGCAGTAACACAAATTTCTGTTCAGCCAGGGAATATTACACACACAATTACGGCAGCAGAAAAAACAGCTGGAGTTGCAACTATTACTGGTCTTACAGGTGAAACTGCTTATACCGCAACTTTATTAAACGGAACGAAGAAAAGAGGGGTAGTAACTTTTACTACAGGAATTGATATTGGAACGGGGATATTGGTTAAACCAGAAGATGATGTACTTCAAAAAATTGCTAGTGCACCTTCTGGATCTGTTTTGGTTTTCATGCCTGGTGATTATACAGCTCAAACTGGAACAATAGCAGTAAATAAAACATTAACATTGAGAGGTTTGAGACCTGGTGATAAACCAAAACTTAAATTTAATTTCACTCTTGCCAACAACCCTAATAATACAAGTGAAGTAGTTAATTTCTCTTTAGTTGATATCGATTTAAGTGGAGCAGGAACAACTGGCGGTGCAATTACAATTGGTACAGCAGCTACAACAAACTTAGGAGATGTTTTAATAAGTGGTTGTAATGTTCATGATTTCCCATCTCAATTAATGTATGGAAATGCATCAGCAAAATTAAAATCGTTCACTGTTGATAATAGTATTATTAAAAATGTTAACACCGCTTCTGGGGCTGATTTTATTGACTTTAGAACGACTTATGTGGCAAGTGTTTCTTTAACAAAAAGTACATTTGACAACTGTTCATCGCGTGACTTTATACGTTTAGACGCAGCTACTGGATTGACAGGAACAGGGTTAACAAGTAATGTGTTAATTGATGCATGTACGATCTATGCGCCTACATTGCCAGCAACGAGCAGAATTTTGTATGTCCGTTTTAATGCAAATGTATCAATAGTGCGTAATACACTATTTACGGTTGGATCAGCGTCTTATACTAACAATACGGCAACTGCTGCTCCTACGTTCTCAAACAATAATAATTTCAATTCACCAAATTTACAGGCTGCAGGAAGCAATAATAGACCAGATACTTCTGCAACTGTATTAGATCCTCAATTTACAAGTGCGACAACAGGTGATTTTACTCTTAAGAATCAAACATTAATTGATAGAAAAGTAGGAGATCCACGTTGGATAAAATAAAAAATCGTGGTTGATTAAATAGAAAAAGCGGGATACAATTTTTTTTGTAATCCCGCTTTTTAGTTTTTAATTTGATCTTTATCTGCTTTGATACAATTTGATTACAAATAAAGACCTATAAATTTTATTCCAATTCGATGCAATCAAAAACAGGATTGTCTTCAAGCAAAGCAGCAACATTCAATTCACTGTCAACTCTCAGAATATTATCGCAATCTTCGAGATCAAAATTCCACAGAGAATTAGGCAATAATTCATTTAAGAGTACAGAAGCCGATTCAAATTTGGCTTGGGTATCAACGGAGGTTTTAAAAACATAAATCATAGTTTGCATTTTTGAGGAAGCAAATTTCTGAAAAACGTCTACATATTTGTTAGGATTCTTTAATCAATAATTGGGACTTATCAATCAATTTTCGATATCGAATAGGAGAAATTCCTTCTGTCTTTTTGAAAAAACGGCTAAAGTAAGATTGGTCTTCAAATCCTACCTGTGTTGCGATTTCCCCTACTGAGAGAGTGGTTTGAAAGAGTAAATATTTTGCTTCGAGCAATATGTTTTCGTCAATCCATTTAACGGCAGATTTTCCTGTAATGGTCTTGACACATTTATTCAAATGGTTTGGAGTGACATTCAATAGAGAAGAATAGTAATTTACCTGATGTTGGGTTTTTATATGATCATGAATCAGTTCTTTGAATTTTGTTGTAATGGCTTCCGCAGCTGAAATATTTTTCACAGTTTTTACAGCATTTTTATTCATTTCATAAAATAGCGTAATTAGATACGATTGTACAATATTTAAATCTGTAATCGTGGTCTCTGAATATTCCTTTTTCAATCGCTCCAATATGTTTGTAATGGGAGCAATATCTTCGAGAGCCAGTTTGATTTTCGGATTTCCAGAAATCTTCAAAAAATCAAAATCATTCAACAATTCACGGCTGCCATATTTCCGAATCAAAATATCAGGATGAAACTGACAGATGTAACCTTTATGAATATTATTGATATTGTCTAGTGAAAAAATCTGTCCGGCAGGCACCATAATCATTTCGTTATCAGTTGTGATATATTCCTGATGTCCCAATTTCATCTTGTGCTGTCCCGAAGAAATAAAAATTAAAGTATGGCAGGAATGTTTAGAAGGCGGAACAGGATGCTGCATTTGCATCATTTCTTCGATTTCAAGACAGAAAAAATGATCCGAATTTGACTTGAAAAGCAAATGAATAGGATTGTCTTCTCCCAGAAATTTCTCCCGAAAGCCTTTTGGATTGTACGTTTTGATTTTTTCAGCCTGCTTTTTTTTCATTTTAATAATATAATCTAAAATCAAGCAGTTTGCATAAATTGTAATGTTTGGTATAAAGATCCTCAACAACCTCAAACAAATTGTCGTTTTCTTGATACAGACTAAAAAATGCTTTGTCAATAGTACTGCAACTGGCAATTTTATTATAAGTAGAACCATACCCAGAAATAGCTCTAGCGCCAGTAATATCTAAGAAATATTGTGCTTCTTCTTCGTTTAAATCTAAAACTTTAAGATTGGCAAAATGAATGATTTTCCCTTTCATTTTTCCTTCAAACAATTCGGCAATTTCTTCTATGCTGTAATAATAATCGTGAAGGCAGATGTTGTTTTCCTGACCTGGCATTGCCAAATAAATAATTTCGTAATCTTTGAAATTATGATCTTCGTAAAGTAAAATATTCAAACTTTCTTCTAAACCTTCAATCGTATCGCAAGTTTTATGAATGCTAGAAATGCCTTGGTCAATTGCCAGTTCTTCCAGACATTTTACCACATGGGTTGGGCTATGATCGTCTATATCTCGAACGCCTTCTAGGCAGAAAATAAATTTTTCATTATCCATGCAGTTATACTTTGGATTTAAACTTTTTTAGTGGTTTTAGCAAATGTATTTTTTATATCATTAAATACAATAGAGAAAACAGACTTTAACGTCTTTTTTGGATTTTAATATAGGTTAGAGCTACGTAAACTTTTAAGCGTATTTTTGTAAACCGAAAATAATTTACGCATGATACAAATTAACCAAACAGCATCATTTGCTGTTGAAGATATATTATTCTGTTTTGCGCTCGAATCTGAAGCAGCAGAAGTTTTTAAAGGACACAATGTTTTAATTACTGGAATCGGAAAAGTAAACGCAGCTTATGAGCTGACAAAAGCCATTCTAAAGAAAAAGCCCTCTGTAATTATAAATCTAGGTTCGGCAGGAAGCAGCTGTTTTCAAAAGGGCGACGTAATCTGCTGTACCAAATTTGTTCAAAGAGATATGGACGTTCGCGGTTTAGGTTTTGCATTATACGAAACGCCACTTTCTGGTTTACCGCCAGTTTTAGAATATGGTTTGTTAATGGACAATCTTCAAGAAGGAATCTGCGGAACGGGAGATAATTTTGAAATGGGACATTGTTCAGACGCGTACAATGTGGTCGATATGGAAGCTTACGCTCTTGCTATGATTGCCATGAAAGAAAATATTCCATTTTTAAGCTTAAAATATATTTCTGACGGAGCCGATGATAATGCTGCCGAAGATTGGACAGTTCAGGTTCATAAAGCAGCGATAGCTTACGGTAAAATCTTGGGATTGATAAAAGAATCAGAAGCCATTTCTTAGATGAAATGGCTTTTTTTATTGGTCTCAGATTCGGGTTTAAAACCCTGCAATTTATTGCAGTACTTTAGTAATGCGAAAAAATATAATCTTTTGACTTTTTTGTTTTGACAAAAAGTTTTCAGAATAGAGAGACTTTCAGTCTCTCGTCAAACAAAGCTCTGCACTTTCAGTGCAGAGTGGTTTAGTTATGGATGTAAGTTTTCAAACATTTTTCCAGTGTAATAATCGACTACAAAAAAAATTATGGCAGACAATAAAAGAATTATTGCAGCAATTGCAACTTTTTTATTTTTCATGATAATTAAACTTTTCGAAAAATTCTATCATTAATATGTTCTCATCTTTTTCTTTGCTTGGGCTAGCAAAGAAAAACTATACTTAGTCAGTCTAAGTTAAATTTTATTGTCATATCTTGATAATAATTATCTCCGACGGTTTTCCAATGATCTGTAAGATTTCCATTATCATCATACTTGTATACTTCTAAACTTGTTTCTCCAACTGTTAGACAAGAATAGATAAGGGTACCATCAATGTTATATTCGTTTTCCCAACCAACATGGCTTCCAATTTTATATTCAATCTCGTTCATAATATCCCCATTATCGTGTCGATCATAAACAACATATCCAGAGAATGGCTCATTGTTAAATAGAACTTTGTGGCAACCATCATAATCCCAGTCACCCCATTGAATATCTTCAAAATCAATTCTGATTTTATTTGGTTGTTTTAGATTCATAATGTTTTATTTTATATAATTCAAATTTATTGCTCTAATGGCTATTTAATAATAGTAGTAATGTTTAATTTTTCTAATAGATTTCTTAAACTTTTTTCAAGACGAGAAAATATGTATGTTTTTAATCATTTCCTTTATCATTTTTAAAGCTTCAGTAGATGTTTTGCGAATGATTATTTTATTCTTTTTATCCTTTATCAAAGCGGTAAACTGATTGTCTTCTATATTGATGTCAACGATAGTTCCGCCATATTTTAAAGTGGTTTCTGCAATTGCAATCGGGAGATTTGTTGCGCCCGAAGTTCCCAGAATAAATAGTATTCCAGAATTTTTAGCAATTTTTAAAGAACTGAATTTCTTATTGGTTCGTTCATCATAATATTCATCAAACCATAAAATATTAGGTCTCATCCAGCTTCCGCAACTTTGGCATTTTAAAAGTTCTATTTCTCTTTCCGTCAGATCTTCATCGATTTCTTTTCCTTTTATTTCTTCGGGTAGATTTACGATTTCTTTACAGCCGTTCGAACATTTAATTTCTCTATTGTTGCCATGGATTTCGAATATTCTTTCAGTTCCGCTTTGTCGGTGTAAATTATCAATGTTTTGGGTAATAAGATGAAATCGGTCTTTCAGGATATTTTCAATTTCAACCAATTCGTAATGACTTTCATTTGGTTTGGCATTTTGAAACATTTTTTTTCTAAACAACGAATATTGCCAGACTTCTTCCGGATGTTCTTTAAAATATTTAAAAGTTCCAAATTCTTCTGGTTTATGAAATTGTGTTCCTTTAACCCAAATACCGTCAACACCTCTATAAGTTGGAATACCGCTTTCTGAAGAAAGTCCGGCTCCTGTCAAAAAGGTAAAGAGGTTTCTTTTGTTTTTAGTTGAAACGTATTTTATGATATCTTCTAATTGTTGCATGTTTAGTTTTAAAAAACAGTTTTTTTGATTAAATATAAATTAAAAATAGATACCTCAGCTTTCTAATTTTAATTCAATAAAAAACGGACTTTTGAAAATGACTGCCCTAGCCCAGATAGGAGCGATATCCTTTTGTGGCGGGGTTAGCCAGAAAAGATATAGCGGATAGCTGGAATTAGCTCCAAATAGAAATAACTCAATAAAAGTACATCTACACCCCTTAAAAAGAAAAAACTCCCTCCTTTATTTTTCGCAATAGCGGTATTTTGCAGTGTATTCGATTGATTTTTTTCATAGGTTTATTGAAATTAAATTACTCGGGCGTTTATTCTATTTTGTTTATGAAAAACATCAAAAACTGCATTTTAAGTTTTATTTTATTTTTTGCGACTGCTATCAGTTCATTTGCTCAAAGTTCCGATTTGTACTTTGATCATATTAACTACGATAACAGTTTTTCGCAGAGTATGATTTCGAGTATTCATCAGACCCAAAAAGGTTTTATCTGGATTGGAACGGCGAATGGTTTAATCAGTTATGACGGATATGATTTTCTGCGATATGTTTACAATAAAGATATTCTGAACAGCATCAGCAACAATCATATAAATGTAATTCTGGAAGATAACGAAAGACAGCTTTGGATTGGAACCAATAACGGATTGAATCTTTTTAATAAAAATGAAAAAAGCTTTTTGCGCGTTGACGTTCAGAAAATAAAAGGCGGAAGAAACTATATTTCATCCATAATTCAAGACGATCAAAACCGAATTTGGATTGGAACTTTTGGCGGAATCAAACGCCTGAACAGACAGAAATATCTGTTGGAAGAAATCTCAAACGATCATAATTCGCCATTCAGAAAAAGTAGGGTTTTGTCTTTGTTTTATGATCGAACTTACGGAGTTTTAGTTGGAACATCTAAAGGTTTGGAATGTTTTGATCCTAAAAACGGTTCGAAAAAAGCATTGCCAAAAGCTTTAATAGAAAACGAATCTTTAGCGAAATCAAAAATCTGGAAAATTATTAAAGAAAAAAATGGCGATTTATGGTTTGCTACCGAAGCCAATGGTGTTTTTCGTTTTGAGGTCAGCAAAAATTCTGTGACCAATTTTCTTCTAAATGCAAATAACAGAAGAAGTTTGTCTTCCAATTGGGTAAATGACATCGTTTCTATTGATGACAATACGATCTGGTTTGCCACAAAAAATGGTTTATGCGTTTATAAAAAAGACAGAAATGAGTTTACAAAATATGGGCATAATCCGTTACAGAATTACAGTCTTTCTGATGATGATGTCAAATGTTTTCTAAAAGATCGTCACAATGATATTTGGATAGGTACGAATGGAGGAGGAGTTAATTTTTTCCAGAAAACGAATACAAATTTCACAAATATTAGAGAAGTCATAAAACCAAATTTCGGACTGAATACAGCCTTTGTTAATGCTGTTTTAAAAGAAAATGACGGATCTGTTTGGGCTGGTACCAATGGCGGAGGCTTAAATTATCTTGATTTTAGAAATAATAAAAATGCTTCTTATCAAATTGAAGCTCATGATTTTGACAAAAGCGTGAACATGATAACGGTTTTAGCGAATCAAAACGAACAAAATTTATTTTGTGGAACTTTCAACGGGTTATTCAAATTCAATAAAAGCAGTAAAACATTTCAGTTTATATCGCTTTCGCGAAAGGATTCCAAAGAAAGAGAACGTCCGATTACCTCTTTATTAATGGATAACGGAGATCTCTGGGTGGGAACAAATGGTAACGGATTGAAAAAAGTAATGCCTGACGGAACGGTCGAAATTTATATGGCCGATGGTTCTGCCAATTCGCTTAGTGATAATTTCATTACAGATATTGCAAATAGAAAGGACGGACTTTGGATTGCCACACAATATGGTTTAAATTATTTCGATAAAAAGTTAAAACAAGTTACCAGAGTTTTCAAAGCAGGTCCTAAAAGCGGTTTGTCAAATAATAGTCTTACGGTAATGTTTACCGATTCTAAAAACCGATTTTGGATTGGTGCAGAAAGTGGAGGCGTAAATATTTTTGACGAGAAGAAAGGCCGTTTCTTCGAAATCAACCGTTCGATGGGTTTTACAGATGAAACCATCAAAAGTATTTCAGAAGATGCCCAAGGAAATATCTGGATTAGTGACAATAATTTGCTTTATAAAATCAAAACCAAAAATGTAAAACCTGTTCCTAATATTAAAGATTTTGAAATCACTTCTTTTTCTTCGAATGATGGTTTGAAAGTAAAGCAATTCTCAAACAATTGTAGCATAAAACTAAATGAAAAAGAACTGGTTTTTGGATGTTCAAATGGTTTAATCATTTTTAATCCTTCCAAATTAATTAAAACAAAAGATAAATCACCAATTGTTTTAACCAAGCTAATTGTTAATAATGAGGAAATTAAACCTGGTAATAAAGAGGTTTTTTTGGAAAAAAGGATAAGCGAAACTTCAGAAATCACTTTAAAGCACGATCAAGGATACATCGGATTAGAGTTTAGTGCTATGAATTTTATTTCGCCAGAAAAAAATGAATATGCTTATAAATTGGAAAGTTCATTTAATAAAGACGAATGGCATGTGATAGGCTCACAGCATTATATTAATCTGACCAATTTGAATTCGGGAACTTATCTGCTGAAAATTAAAACGTCTAATGGAGGAGGAGAGTGGAATCCGACAATTAAAACTTTAAAAATTATCATGTTACCGCCTTGGTGGAAAACTTGGTGGGCCTATTTGTTTTATATCGCACTATTGGCTGGTGCTTCGGTTTTATTGTTCCGTTTTTTAAGAAATCGAGAATTATTAAAACAAGCTTATTATTTGGAACAAGTTGAAAAAGAAAGACAGGAAGAGTTGTATAAAATGAAATTGGATTTCTTTACCAATGTTTCTCACGAAATTAGAACGCCATTGACACTAATTAGCGGACCAGTTGAAGAACTTCTGAGCGGTGCCGAAAAAGGTTCAAATCTTGAGCATAAACTGAAAACCATTAAAAGCAATTCTGATCGATTATTAAAATTGGTCAATGAATTAATGGATTTTAGAAAAGCTGAAAAAGGAAGTATGAAAATCTATTGCGAACAACAGGATATTGTTTCATTTTGTTTTGATATTTACGAGTCGTTCCGCGGAATTGCAGTCGAGAAAAAAATCGATTATAAGTTTGTACTGAATATCAATACGGCTTTGATTTATTTCGACAAAAACCAAATGGAGAAAGTAATCTACAATCTGCTTTCGAATGCTTTTAAATTTACCAGTAAAAATGGCCGTATCACTCTTGCGGTAGAACAAAAGGAAGGTGAAGATTTTATCGAAATTAAAGTCAAAGACAATGGAATTGGGATTCCAGAAAACAGAAAGAAGAAAATCTTCAAGAATTTTTTCCAGTTGGACGAACGCGGAAGCGCCAATTTAGGAAGCGGAATTGGTTTGGCTTTAAGCAAAAGCATTGTAGAGCTGCATCATGGCGAAATAAAGGTGCAGACAGAAGCCGATTCTAATTTCAATACCATATTTAGAATAAAATTGAAGAAAGGAAAAGAGCATTTTAAAAAATCGCAGATTGTTGAAAATTCAGTTAAAATCGAAGAAAATGCAAATCCGATTTCGGATGTTAAAACTGAAATTGATCTTTATGAACCAGAATATTTGGATGATGCGGAAAACACTTTTAAAAAGACCGTTCTGGTAATTGAAGACAATGAAGAAGTACTCTCTTTTGTGTATGACATTTTATATGCCGATTATAAAGTGCTGAAATTTACAAATGGAATCCAGGCGCTGGAATACATGGAAAAGGAAATTCCAGATTTAATTGTAAGCGATGTGATGATGCCAGAAATGGATGGTTTTGAATTGTGTACGATTTTAAAAACAAGTCAAAATACCAATCATATTCCGGTTATTTTATTGACGGCAAAATCTTCGACTTTAAATAGAATCGAAGGGCTTTCGACTGGTGCTGATGCTTATATTTCGAAACCTTTCAGTATTGAAGAATTAAAACTTACGATTGCCAATTTATTATCTGCAAAAGAAATTATGCGTCAGAAATATGGCGATGGATTTATTGGAGATACAGAACAGGAAAATCTAAATACTCCTGAAGGACAGTTCCTCAAAAAACTGATTCAGATTATCGAAGCCAATCTTGACAATACCGATTTTGATGTAAATGATCTGGTAAGCGAAATAGGAATGAGCCGAACGGTATTGTATAAAAAAGTACAGTCGCTCACAAATCAGTCAGTGGCTGGTCTCATTAAAAATATGCGTTTAAAGAAAGCAGCGAGTTTATTGGCCAATACCAGTTATTCAGTTTCTGAAGTTGCTTATATGGTTGGTTTTAATGATCGAAAACACTTTAGCAAAGAGTTTAAGAAGTTTTATAATTTATCTCCGAGTGAATATAAAGGAGCTCAGAGTAAAGTTTAACTTCACTCCCGATAGCTATCGGGAGTGAAGGTTTAAGCAAAGTCCGCAATGTTGAAATATTAAACTTTGCGGACTTTGCGCTTTTATTCCTTGCGAGCTTTGCGGTTAAATAATCGAAAAAAAATAACCACCTCACAAATTTTTAAGGTTTATATTACGAATAATGCTTTTTAAAGCCCTTAAAACACAAATAAACACATTCACGCCCCCAAATGCGAATGTTTTCCTCCCCTAAAACCATCATTTATTAGTCACATTTGCAACATAAATCATGACTGATTTCTATCTAACTAACCAAACAATTATTTTATGAAACAAAACAAACGTGTCAAGATGTTTTGCCGTGAAGGAAAATATCTAAAACTAGTTTTAGTACTGTTTATGTGTATTTTTTCGACCACAATTAATGCACAGGAAAGTCCGATTTCTGGAAAAGTAGTCGATAATGCAGGATTGCCTCTTCCGGGTGTAAACGTCCATGTAAAAGGAAGCACAAAAGGAACCCAAACCGATTTTGACGGTAATTTCACGATTAGTACTGCCCCAAAAAGTACGCTTGTATTCTCTTTCATCGGAATGGATGAGGTTTCGGTGGAAACCGAAAACAAGAAAAACCTAAAAGTAGTTTTAAAACCAAGTTCTCAAGCTTTAGACGAAATCATTGTTGTAGGTTACGGGACTAAAAAGAAAAGTGACGTAATCAGTTCTGTGGCTTCAGTAAAACCGGGAGATATGACTAAAGTGGCAACTTCTGATGTTGGAGAAATGCTTCGTGGAAAAGCTGCCGGTGTACAAGTAAGTTTAAATGATGGCGGACCGGGAAGTTCTTCTTCAATCCAAATTAGAGGAAAAAAATCGATTAACGGAAGTAACGAACCGATCGTTATTGCAGATGGAATCGTAATCGGAAACATTAACGATATTAATGCCAACGATATTGCTTCTTTGGAAATCTTAAAAGATGCTGCTGCACAATCTATTTACGGAGCAAGAGCTTCAAATGGTGTAATCTTAATTACGACTAAAAGAGGAAAAACAGGAAAAGCAAAAATCTCGTACAATGGTTTTTCTGGAATTCAAACCATCAACAGAAATTTTGATGTTTACAGCGGAGAAGAATTTGCGCAGTTAAAAAGAGAAGCGTACAGAACAAGCAATGGCGGAGTTTATCGTCCAGACGATCAGGTTTTCACACCGCTTGAACTGGAATCTGTTCAATCTGGAAAATATATTGATTGGGAAAAATTGGTTTTAAGAACTGGTGTAACAAACAACCACAGTGTTAGTATTTCGTCAGGGACAGAGAAAACAAGTATTTTTTCGAGTATCAACTATATTAATACTTCTGGAGTTGTTCCAAATTCGGATTACGAAAAAGTTGCCATGCGTGTCAATGTGGATCAAAGAATTACAGATTGGCTGAAAGTTGGAATGAATGTTTCGCTTCAGTTTTCTGAATCTAACCGTCCGAATGTGGGCAATATTTTAAATAATGCAATTAATACATCTCCGTTAGGACAAGTTTATAATCCAGATGGTTCTTTCCGTTACCTACCGGGAGGAATTCAAGAAACACCAAATCCGCTGATTGATGTTTACGAAACGAATACTAATGAATTGAACCGTAACGACATCATGAACGTGTTTTTGGATATTAATCTGGCAAAAGGTTTTACCTATAAATTGAATGCCAGCCGCAGATCGTGGAATTACAAAGCGATGTCTTTCAATACTTCAAAATCACTTTCAGGAATTGCAAACTCAGGGCAAGGAAGCGGTTATATTCGTTTTCAGGATAATGTAGAGTATCAATTGAGTAATATTTTACATTATAATTTAAATGTAGCCGAAAAAAATCATTTTAACGGGAGTTTATGAACTTACCTCATCAGAATACAATGATTTTAGAAACTCTGCAAGCAGAATTCCGAGTGATATTCTTGGGATTTATGGTTTAGAAAGCGCGTTCTTAAATACGCCTGAAATTGGAGGAAATGAAAGATCGCTGATTTCTTTTGCCGGAAAATTAGAGTATGATTTTGACAGCAAATATTATTTTACAGTTTCAGGAAGAGCTGATGGATCTTCAGTATTTGGAGCCAATAATAAATGGGGATTTTTTCCGGCTGTCAATGCGGCATGGAATGTTTCGAATGAAGAATTTATGAAAGAACACGTTCCTGTAATCAGTAATTTAAAATTGAGAGCAAGTTATGGTAAAGTGGGTAATCAGCCTCAGAACCCATATCAAAGTATGGCAACAGCGACACAGAGAGATTACATTATCAATGGTGTAAAAGTTTCGGGTTATGTGCCAGGTTCGCAATTATCAAATCCAGATTTAAGATGGGAAACTTCAACACAGTTAAACTTGGCAGCTGATTTTGGTTTATTTAAAAACAGATTAACAGGAACAGTTGAGGTGTATAATACAGATACTTCAGATTTATTGATTTATGAAACGCTTAACGCGAATACAGGTTATACGACCAAACTTTCTAACATTGGAAAAGTAAACAACAAGGGTTTGGAAGTGACTTTAAATGGAGATGTATTCAAAACAAAAGATTTTAGATTGAATCTTGGAGCCACTTTTACTAAAAATAAAAACAGCATTGTAAGCATCTACGGAAAAGATGCAGACGGAGACGGAAGAGAAGACGACGCTGTTGGAAACTTATGGTTTATTGGAAAACCAATAGATGTTTACTATCGCTACAAAGCAGTTGGAATTTATCAGGAAGGAGAAAATATTCCGCTGGTAACTGGAACTACTTTATATCCGGGAGATATCAAATTATGGGATGCAGATCCGTCAAACGGAGCCAATCCAAATCCAGATCAAGACAGGGTAATTAGATCTAAAATGCCAGATTGGTTCGGAACTTTTTCTGTGGCTTTAGAATACAAACAATTTGATTTCTCAGCAGATATTTATACGGTTCAGGGTATTACAAGAGATAATCCATTTTTATACGATTATGTGCGCGGAGGTTCTCTAAGAGGAGTTAAAAACGGTATCAAACAAGATTATTGGACGCCAGAAAATCCAGGAGGAAACTGGCCGAGGCCACGAGACGGAAATGATCCGCCGTATATCAATACTTTAGGATTACAGGATGCCTCATACATTCGTTTACAAAACATTTCTTTTGGATTTAAATTCCCAGAGAGCACACTAAAACCATTAGGATTAAGCAATATGAGGCTTTATGTAACAGGCAGCAATTTGGTTACTATTACAGATTACCAGTCTTACAGCCCTGAAAAAGAAATATACGATTATCCAGAACCTGTGACTTGTGTTATCGGATTACAGGTAGGTTTCTAAGGTTTAAGACATTCAATAAATAAAAAATAACAAGATCATGAAAAATATAAATTTTCTATTTGTTCTGATTTTCGGACTTTCTTTAGGACTTACCTCATGCGAAGAGTTTCTGGAAGAAAACGTAAAAGATCAGGTTTCTGTAGATTATATCTACAATTCTCCAGCTGGTTTAGAAGTTGGAGTTAATGCACTTTACAACCAGATGCGTTATTACAATCTGCCATCTGGTGATAACAGCGATTTATGGGCCAATGTATTCTTTATGGTAGCAACCGATTTAGGTTTGCATAGAACTTGGAATACGCCTTACGGAACAGGGCACAATCCACAATCGTTTACAGGTTCGAAATGGATTCAGGGCTATAGAATTATTGACAGATGTTCGGCTATTATTACTTCGGCAAGATCAGTGAAAATGGACGATGCTGCTAAAAGAAGATTGGTAGCACAGGCAAGAGTCATTAGAGGCGAATTGTATTTGGATTTGAAACAAATGTATGGCGGAATCTTAATAGACACGATTCCAACAACACCACAAAACATCAACGATCCAGTGGAGTATAAGGTAGCCAGCGATGCAGATGTTTATAGATTAATTGATGCAGATTTGGATTATGCAATCGCCAATCTTCCTTTTAAAGTAGATCCAGGACGTTACGGACAAGGTGTTGCAAGACATATTCGCGGGAAAAGCGCTTTATGGCAGCAAGACTGGGCAGAAGCTGCAGCGCAATTTGATGCCATTATTAATGATGGAACTCACGGATTAGTTGCTCTTGCTGATGTTTGGGGGCAAAACGGAAATCATAAAGAATCTCTTTTTACCTATCAAAAAGACTTTTTATTAGGGCCTGATGATAATTTAGCAGGTGGTGGCGGTTCTTGGTTGAGCAGTGTTTTTACACATAGAACTTATGAATTGAATGCAAGCGAATTGGTTCAAGACGTAGCTTATGGAGGTCAGGCTTTAGGTTGGTTTTATCCAAACAATTATTTGAAATCATTATACGACCAGGCAAACGACTTGAGATTTAAAACCTACTATTATTCAGATAATTATCAGGATTATAAAATCAATGTGCCAAGTAATCCAAAATTCGGACAGCCCATTACCAATCCAGCCATTGCAGCTCCAAATGGAAATTACAGAGCTTGGCATTGGAGTTTGAAGAAATACCACGATTCAGAAAAACTGCCAATGACTTCAAACAGCTACAAAGATTATATGTATTACAGACTGGCTGAAACTTATTTATTGGCTTCTGAGGCTCATCATAATTTAGGGAATGATACCAAAGCGCTGGCATACTTAAACAAAGTAAGAAGAAGAGGTTATACTGGAAATCCTGAAAGTACCGTAACCACTTACGATTTGACAGCTTGGACATTAAACAACTATTTAGATGAATCAGCCAGAGAACTAGCTTTCGAAAATAACAGATGGTTTCTGCTGAAAAGGCTTGGGCTTTTGGTAGAAAGACAAAATCTCTATTTCCGTTCAAGTCCTTCCGGAACTATTTCTGGGGAAGTACCGCTAAAAATGACTCCTGCAATGGTAAACATGCCAATTCCACAGAGCCAGATTGATTTGATGGGAAAACCAGAAGGATTTAATGTTGGATATAATTAATTATTTAAACGCATAAAAAAACAGATTACCATGTGAATTTTAAATAAGTGAAACGCTTTTATGTTCAAAACAAATCTATGTTTCTATGTGTTTAAAAAATCACACCCAAAAAGTTAAGGTTAAAAGTTAGTAATAACCCATCCGGAAGTTAGAATATCCTGATCTGACTTCCGGATTTAAAACAGACTCACAATGATCAATAAAAAATATATTCTTGGTATACTTAGCGTTTTGTTGTTTGCATCCTGCAGCAATGACGAAAAAGTAGTTTTTATAAATGCAGAAGAGGGCGATTCGGGAAATCCAAATCCGATTACGCAGACCTTAAAAGAAAAAGCAAAGTTTAAGATTGGCGCTGCAGTCAAAATGAAGGATTTGCAAAATGAAGCTAATTTTAAAAATGCCGTTTTAAAACATTACAGCCAGATTACAGCCGAATTCGAAATGAAAATGGCAAGTATCTGGACTTCTTCAACAGCATATAATTTTACGGCAGCCGACTATTTGGTAGGTTTTGCCAAAGACAATAATCTAGAAGTTCATGGACATACTTTAGTTTGGTACGATTCATTTCCAGAGTGGTTTAAAAATGCTAAATACGATTCAATTGCATTCGAGTCAAAAGTAAAAATTTACATAACAGATGTTGTTGGCCGTTACAAAGGAAGAGTAAAAAGCTGGGACGTTGTCAATGAAGTTTTTGCTGATGGTGGTGCTATGCGAAACGAAACAGTAATCAATTCATTATTTAAAGATCCAATCGGATTTTACGGAAGATGTTTCCGATATGCAAAAGCAGCCGATCCAGACGCAAAATTATTTTATAATGATTACAGCGTAGTTTTAGACGCAGGAAAAAGAGCTTCCATCAAAAAAATGGTAACCAGATTTAAAGCTAACGGAGTGCCGATTGATGGGATAGGAGATCAGTTTCACTACGCAACAGATACCAACAGACAAACCATGAAAACTGGTTTTACAGATATGGCTTCAACAGGATTGTTAATTCATATTTCAGAATTGGATATAAAAGTAAATACAAGCAAATCAGATTCATATGTTTTTACAGATGCCGAAGCTCAAAAACAGTCTGAAACGTATAAGTATATCACAACCATGTATGAAGAATTGCCTCAAAATCAAAAATTTGCTATTTCCACTTGGGGAGTTACTGATAAATATACTTGGCTGACAAGCTTTTGGCATTACAAAGAATATCCACTGCTTCTGGATGCTGACTATAATAAGAAACCAGCTTACCAAGGATTTTTAGAAGGATTGAAATAATGCAGAATATAGAGAATAGAATATAGAAAGGAAGAGAAGAAATAAGATTTGATGAGAAGTCTTTTCTCTATAATCTCTGTTCTATTTGCTATAAAATAATAACCAAAAAACCGAAATCATGAAAATAAAACCAACCCATATACCCAAATTAAAATATTTCCTTTTAATGCTTTTTGTAGGTTTGCTTTCCTGCGAAGACGATATACGGGAAGTGTACCTTTACAAAAAAGGAGAATTAAATGCAACTTCAACAAATACCTTTATAAAAGGAGGAGAAACAGTAACTTATACCGATTCGTCAACAAAAGTGCGTGCCATAAAATGGACTTTTCAAGGCGGTTCGCCAGGGGCTTCGATAGAGCCTAATGTTGAAGTAAAATATACCAAAGCTGGAACTTTTACGACTACTTTAGAAATCACTTTTGTAGATAATACCATTCAAAAGAAAACATTTACAGTTGAGGTCGAAGCACCGCCAACTCCGCCAATTGTTATTCCAGCTGATGCACTTAAAATCTACTCTGAAAATCCTGATTTTACTAAAACCGCTCCCGTTCTAAATTGGGTTTCAAGCAATCAGTTTGTGATAAAAGAAGTGGCAACTGATGGATATGAAGGGGCTTATAGAAATTTCTCTCTTCCTGCAACACCGCCTGCAACAGAAGCGAAATGGGCAATGGCAATTTTACAGTTTGTGAATGTTACCGATATTTCATCTTACACTTATATCAATATGGCAGTAAGAACTACAAGTACTGGAAAAATCAGATTAAGAATGAAAGATGCTTCTAATACAGGCTATGTAGAATTTGATGCAACAAGCAATTTGTATGGACTAAAAAGAGATGGAAGCTGGAACATGGTTAAAATCCCGATTGCCGATTACAAAAAACAAAACCCTGCACTAGATTTAACCAAAATCAAAGATATTCTAGTATTAAGAAGCGTTGATCCAGAAGATGTAAGAGCTTTAAACAACTATACTTTCGATTTCGATCATATTTATTTGTCTAAGTAGTTTTTGTAAACACATAGTCCCGATAATTATCGGGATAGGTTTTTCTAGACTTGAATAAGGGTTTAAAAAGAAACTAGTTTCTAACACATAGCTAAACTTTATGAATCCAGATAATTAAAAATCTGCAACATCTGCCAAATCTGCGAGAGAAATTTCCACTCGCAGATTAGCATATAAAATTTAGCTATGTGCATTTATGCAAGTGAAACGCCTTTTATACTCAAAGTAAATCTATCCCGATAGCTATCGGGACTATGTGTTAAAAAATAGTGACAGTATTTACTCTAAAAAAATAATTAAAAAATGAATTTAAAGAAACATTCCATTTGCGTATTATTCTGTTTTACAAGTTTAATATCGTTGAATGCTCAAAATAAAATTGCCTATCAAAAAGTCGAAGCCAGACAAAATGCTTTAGATCCAAAATGGGTGGCTTATGATGCAAAAACTATTGATAAACTGCCTGGATTTAAAATAAAAAAGCAATTGCCAGGTTCGATTTACGGCGGTTCTAAAATGTGGCAGAAAGAAGCAACAGGATTTTTTAGAACAGAAAAAATAGACAACAGATGGTGGATTATCGATCCGGAGGGATATCCGTATATTTTTAAGGGTGTTGCCGTTTTCAATGCGGGGCGTTCTGTAAATCAGCAGAAAGCATTTGATAAAAAGTTCGGAAGCAAGGAAAATTGGATAAACCAAGAATCAAAATTACTTCGAGATAATGGATTTAATGGTGTAGGAGCGTGGTCAAATGTTGATTTGGTTAAAAATGCCGAAAATCCGTTGGTGTATACCGTGATTATTTCTCCAATGGGAATGTATCATGCTGATCATATTAAAAAATATGGAGGAAAATATAAAGAAGCGAGCTGGCAAAATTACCGCTTTGATTTGGTTATGGTTTTTGATAAAGAATTTGATGCCTACATCGAAAAATCGGTAAAAGAGATTTCTCAGTACAAAAATGATAAGTATTTGATGGGTTATTTTACAGATAATGAACTGCCTTGGTATAATGATGCATTAGATAAACATTTAACTTTATTGGCCAAAGATGAGCAGGGCTATATTGTCGCAAAAGAATGGTTGGATAAAAGAAAAGGGTTTAATGCTTCGGCATCTGATATCACTCAGGGAGACCGAATGGCATTTACGGCTTTTTATTTTGAAACGTATATGAAAAAAGTAACTGATGCGCTTCGAAAAGCAGACCCAAACCATATGTATTTAGGATGTCGTTTCAATCAGGATAAAGAACAGGAATTGACCAATCCAGAAATTTTTAAAGTAGCTGGAAAATATATGGATGTTATTTCGATCAATCATTACAGAAAATGGGAACCGAGTCAGGAGTTGATGAATAATTGGGGCGAATGGTCAGGGAAACCATTTTTAATTACAGAATGGTACACTAAAGGAGAAGACTCTGGATTGCCAAATAATACAGGTGCAGGATGGCTGGTTAGAACACAAAAAGAAAGAGGACTTTTTTATCAGAATTTCACTTTAGAGTTACTGAAAAATAAAAATTCTGTAGGCTGGCATTGGTTCAAATATATGGACAACGATCCACAGGATTTAAGCACAGATTACTCAAATCGAGATTCAAACAAAGGAATTGTGAATAGCAATTTCGAACCCTATCAGCCATTGTTAAAAGAAATGAAATTGATTAATGATAATGCTTATGAACTGACGCGTTATTTTGATAAAATGTAATTTTTTTTTTAAAACACATAGAAACATAGGTTTTTTAGACTTAATAAAGGATACTAAAAGAAACTAGTTTCTAACACATAGCTAAACTTTGTTAGTAAAATCCGGCTATGTGTATTTATAAAAGTGAAACGTCTTTTATGCTCAAAGTAGAACTATGTTTCTATGTGTTTAAAAAATAAAATCTGCTTAATCTGCCAAATCTGCGAGAGAAATATCAGCCCGCAGATTTAACAGATCAGCAGATAAAATATAGCTATGTGCATTTATGAAAGTAAAACGTCTTTTATGCTCAAAGAGAACTATGTTTCTATGTGTTTAAAAAATAAAATCTGCCAAATCTGCGAGAGAAATATCAGCCCGCAGATTTAGCAGATCAGTAGATAAAATCCAGCTATGTGCATTTATGAAAGTGAAACGTCTTTTTCTACACAAAGAAAATCTATGTTTCTATGTGTTTAAATTAATTAGATCCATATAATTAAAAATAAAAACTATGAAAAAAATTGTAATGCTGTGCTGTAGTTTTCTCCTTATGGGAAAAGCCATTGCACAGGAAATTCCGTTAGTTTCCAATATTGCGGCCCGAAACAATATTACTTTAAACGGAAAATGGAGTTATATCGTAGATCCGCTAGAAAATGGTTATTATGATTACCGGTTAATGCCTTTTAAAAACAACGGATTTTTCGAAAATAAAAAATGGAATACCACAGACCTAACCGAATATAATTTCGCAACTTCCGCCACAATGGACATCCCGTCAGATTGGAATTCGAAAGATCAAAGGTTATTTTTTTATGAAGGAACGGTTTGGTTTCAGAAAGACTTTAATTATAAAAAAGATGCAAAAACTAAAGGAATTCTTCATTTCGGAGCAGTCAATTATGACGCAAAAGTCTACGTAAACGGAAAATTGGCAGGAACGCACGTTGGCGGTTACACACCTTTTAATTTTGATGTAACTGATTTATTAGTTGACGGAAATAATTTTGTAGTAGTAAAAGTTGATAACAAACGGCATAAAGACAATGTACCAACGGTAAATATGGATTGGTGGAATTATGGCGGAATCACAAGAGACGTCACTTTGGCTCAAGTTCCGAATACTTATATTGAAGATTATTTGGTTCAATTGGATAAAAAAGAAAAAGGAAGAATCTCTGGCTGGATAAAACTGAATAGTGAGACAGCAAACCAATCTGTTTCGGTTTCTATTCCTGAATTGAAAATCAAAAAGAGCATTACTACAGATGCAAAAGGAATGGCATATTTTGAAATAAAAGCCAATCCAGTTTTATGGACGCCTGAAAAACCAAAATTATATGAGGTAACCATTTCTAAGGCCGATGAAAATATCACGGATCAAATTGGTTTTAGAACTATTGAAACTAAAGGAAAAGAGATTCTGTTAAACGGGAAAAAAGTCTTTTTACGCGGCATCAGTATTCACGAAGAAGCGCCTTTCAGATCTGGAAGAGCTTGGTCTCAAGATGATGCCATAACGTTGTTGAATTGGGCAAAAGAATTAGGCTGTAATTATGTTCGCTTAGCGCACTATCCGCACAATGAAAACATGGTAAAACAAGCTGAAAAAATGGGGTTAATGATTTGGTCTGAGGTTCCGGTTTACTGGACAATTTCATGGACAAATCCAGATACTTATGCCAACGCAGAACATCAATTGCATGATATGATTTATCGTGATAAAAACCGTTGTGGAATTGTAATTTGGTCAATCGCCAACGAAACGCCACACGGAGATGATAGAGATATTTTCTTAAGCAAACTGGCAAAATATGCGCGTACTCAAGATAATACTCGTTTAATCAGTATGGCAATGGAAGTGACTAAAAGTCCAAACAATATAAATACACTTCATGATAATATGAACGAGTTTGTAGACATTGTAAGTTTTAATCAATATTTGGGCTGGTACAGAGGAACAAACGAATCTTGCAAAGTCATGCAATGGGTAATTCCCTACAACAAACCGGTTATTATCAGCGAATTCGGAGGCGAAGCCTTACAAGGTCGTCATGGAGATAAAAAAGAACGATGGAACGAAGAATATCAAGAAGAATTATACATTCAAAACACACAAATGTTCAATCGCATTGAAGGCTTGGCAGGAGTTTCTCCGTGGATTTTGGTTGACTTCAGGTCTCCAAGAAGGCAGTTGCCAAATATTCAGGATTTCTTCAACCGTAAAGGATTAATTTCAGATCAAGGAATTAAAAAGAAAGCTTTTTATGTGATGAAAGATTGGTACAAGCAAAAAGAAGAAGAGTATAAGTAAGTAAAGCAAGTAGAAAACCTCCAAAGTCATTTTGATTTTGGAGTTTTTTTTATGTTTTTTCCTTAATTTTATTTGAAAAAACAGAAGACTTTTAATGGAACTAGAAATTGTCATAAGATTGCTTTTAGCAGCATTTTGGGGAGCTTTAATTGGTGCCGAAAGAGAATATAGTGGAAAAGCGGCAGGTCTTCGCACCACAATAATGATTTCAGTCGGAGCTTGTTTCTTCACTTTTATGTCCGAATGGATTGGCGGAGCAGGAAATCCAGATAGAATAGCTTCTAATATTGTAACTGGTTTAGGATTTCTTTGTGCAGGAGTTATTTTTAGATCCGATAGCCATGTTACCGGTATTACAACAGCAGCAACAATCTGGTCGGTTGCAGCTGTAAGCATGGGAGTGGGAGCAGGTTATTATTTTGCATCGGCTTGCGCGGCCTTAATGATTCTTTCTATTCTTACGGTGCTTACATTTCTTCAGGATAAAATTGACCTCATCAACGAACATAAAACGCTTCGAATAACTTTTAAACGTTCAGACAATGGTCTCGAAAAATGCAAAGAACTTTTTTCTGCTAGTGGCGTAAAATCAAAACTGATTACGCAGCGCCTTAATTTAGATCATGTAGTTTTAGAATGGCAGATACACGGACCTAAAAAAAATATAGAATCTTTGTACGTAGCACTTTTGCAAGAATCTGTTTTTGAAGAATTAGTATTATAACAGCAAAAAATATGAATTTTAGTTTACAACCCATTTTAGAAAATGATCTTTGCATTTTGTCTCCTTTAGAAGAAAACGATTTTGAAGCATTGTACAAAGTAGCTTCCGATCCTAAAATTTGGGAACAGCATCCAAACAAAGACCGATGGAAAAGAGAAGTCTTTGAGAATTTTTTTGAAGGAGCCATGAAAAGCAAAGGCGCTTTTAAAATTATAAGTAAAGAAACAGGAGAAGTTATCGGAAGTACAAGATTTTACGATTTTAACGAAGAAGACGATAGTGTTTTTATCGGTTATACTTTTTATGCGGTTTCGTGTTGGGGAAAAGGCATTAATCAAAGCGTAAAAAAGACCATGCTGGATTATCTTTTTCAATATGTTTCAAAAGCGAAGTTTCATATTGGTTCAGAAAATATCAGATCACAAATTGCAATTTCAAGAGTAGGAGCCAAAAAAGTGGCGGAAGAAGAAGTGGCTTATTTTGGAGAAAAACCAAAATTGAATTTTGTGTATCAAATAAATAAAGAAGATTGGAAAAGACAAAAGCCTTAAACATTTCGTTTAAGGCTTTTGTCTTTTATAAAATTGATTTTCTATTTCACCAAATAATCAACCTGATCGGCTTCGCAAAGTCTGAAATAGCCAAAAGCAAAATTATTGGCATCAGAAGTGTTTACAATGTTTCCTCGAATGTTTCCTGGAGGAACAAGAAAAGGATTTGCGCTTGAAGCTTCCAAGATTAATTTCCAGTAGTTGTAGAAATTTTTAGAAACGCCTCTGTGCGTTATTTTGACAGTGTTTCCAGATTTCATGTCTTCATGAGAATATCTGGTACTGATTTCGTTTCCATTGAAAAATTCGTCATTGGTAATTTCGTATTCCGGATAAATCAAGAATTCACTTTGGTAATCGGTTACGTAAAAATTAACTTGATCTGCTGGATCATTGTAGTAGAATGTCAATTCAATAACATCTTCTCCACCAAAATCAGGAACTATTTTTTGTTCAATTTTATTGATTGGAGTGGCAGAACTCAGTTTTTCAACCGCAGTATAACTTTGCCCCTCGGCAGTAATAAATAACTTGTATTCCATGTCAACTACAGGGACAAAATTGGTGCATTTATAAACTCCAGCTTCGGTTTCGTTAAAGGTAAAAACATCTCCGTTACTGTTTTCAACTCGTACTTGCGCGCCTGAAACTTTTGGAGTTGTACCGCTGTAATAAGGAGCAGTTTTACTAATTTTTATGGTTTGTTCCTTTCCGTCAGTTCCTTTTTTCCAGATAATTTCGGCATCGATAACCAACTTGGTTTCGCCAGTTTCCAGATCCAGATTGACCACATCTTCGCACGACGCAAAAGAAAAAACAAAAAGAAGACTTATTAATGCCAGTGCTCTATTCATTATCGTATATTTTTTCAATTTATTCATAGCATTAAAATTTAAAATTATAAGAAACCCCAGGAACAATTCCGAAAATAGAAAGTCTTCTAGTTTCATTTGCACCTGTATCTTCATTGGTTGTAAAGCTCATTGAAGCCGCATTTTTTCTGTTGTAAATGTTGTAAAGGCTAAATACCCAATAGCTTTGCCATCCTTTCTTTTTGTCTGGTTTTGGCGTGTACGTTGCCGCCACATCTAAGTGGTGGAAAAGTGGCAAACGGTTTTCATTTCGCAAAGAATAATTTGGCACATGAATGCCTCCCATTTCATAATAGCCATTTGCGTACGTTACCGGCTGACCAGATTGTAAAGTAAAATTACCATTAAAAGACCATTTCGGATTCAGTTCATAACTTCCTACAATGCTTAGATTATGCAGTTTGTCATAACCAGATAAATACCAGTCGCCGTTGGCAATTCCAGGTTCTTCGGGAGTTCTTCCAGGAGTTTTTTGTTCGGCTCTAGATAAAGTATACGAAATCCATCCAGTAAAAACGCCAGTGTTTTTTCTGAATAACAATTCCATTCCGTAAGATCTGGCTTTTCCGTTTAAAATAACCTGCTCAATATTGTTGTTAGCCAAAACATCAGCGCCGTCAATATAGTCAATACGATTTTGTACATTTTTATAAAATAATTCGGTTTCTAAAGAGTAATCTCCATCTTTGAAATTTCTAAAATACCCCATAGCATACTGATCCAAAAGCTGAGGTTTTGTAAAAGGTCCGCTTGGTGTCCAGATGCTCATTGGCAGAGGAGACTGGGTGTTTGATAAAATATGAATGTACTGCGCCATTCTGTTGTAACTCGCTTTTATAGAAGTTTCGTCGTTAAAGGCATAAGACAAGGCAGCTCGAGGTTCAAAATTATTAAACTTGCTGATGGTTTTTCCTTTTCCGTACGAAATGCTTCCGTTGGGCGTTCCTTCTTCATAAATTTTGTATAACGGATTGTATACCACCGCTTGACCATTTTCGTAAGTACTAATAGTTTCGTCTCCTAAACGATAAAACATGCTGTAGCGCAGTCCATAACGGAAATTCAGTTTTTCAGTAATCTGATTTTCAAAATCAACAAAAGCAGAAGCTTCTAGAGCATATTTTTTATCCAATTGCATATAATTAAACTGAGAATCTGGAGAAGTCGGTTTTACAACTCCAGGATTGAAATTATAGTACAAACCATCAATTCCGTAATTGATTTTGAACTTTTCAGACTGCTGGAAATTCCAGTTGTATTTCAATCCATAACTCGCAATATTGCTATCCCACTTAAAACTTTCAATCGGGATTTCTAAATTAAATCTATAATCACTGTAGAAAGTAGATAAATTGCTGTTTACGCGGTCAGAGAATTTATGTTTCCAACTTAAAATACCCATTGTGCTTCCGTAAGTGCTGGCAAAACGATCATTAATATCGAATATATCATTTCCGAAGTAACCAGAAAAAGACAATGAATTCTTGGCATTAAAACGATAATTTAATTTAGCATTCAAATCATAAAACATGGCAGAGTTGTTATTATCTGCCAGTTTCATGAACAAATGCGCGTACGAGGCACGTCCGGAAAGGATGAACGAACCTTTTTCTTTTTGCAACGGACCTTGAACTAAAAGTCGGCTTGAGATAATTCCGATCCCTCCGTTTACTTTATATTCTTCAAAATCTCCCGTTTGTTGCGTAACATCGAGGACAGAAGAAACACGTCCTCCAAATTTTGACGGGATTCCTCCCTTATACAAATCTAAACCATTAACGATATCGGCATTAAAAATAGAAAAGAACCCAAACATGTGCGAATCGGCATAAACCGGAGCGCCATCCAAAAGAATCAGATTCTGATCGGCTGCACCACCGCGGACATTAAACCCCGAAGAAGCTTCTCCCGCATTGGTAACTCCAGGCAAAGTCAAAATTGATTTTAACGGATCTGGTTCGCCCATTGCAACAGGGATTTTTTTGATTTCTTGCATTGAAAGCTTGTTAACACTCATTTGAGTGGTTTTAATATCAACTGCTTTATTGTTCATTACGATGACTTCTCCCAACTGCTGGCTGTCTGAATCTATATTGAAGTTCACTTTGGTATCGTCTGAAACAGAAACACGTTTTTCTTCATTTTTAAATCCAACATAGCTCACCTGTACGGTATAACTTCCGTTTGGGACATCAATACTGTATTTTCCGTTAGCATCCGTTACAACGCCAGTTTCCAGTTCTTTAATAAAAATATTGGCGCCAATAACAGGCTGTCTTTCGTCATCATAAACTTGCCCCGTCAGCTTGCTTTTTTTTTTGGTCGGCTTCTGAGTTTGAACTTTCTGTTTTACAAAAATATTGCTTCCAACTATAGAAAATTGTACAATCGAAGTTTGGTTCAATTCCGTAATAAGCTTGCTCATTTCGATATTCTTATACGTGTTTTTTTGAGTAAAATACTTTTTATTGGTATCTATCTGATCTGTAAAAGCAAATTTAAAATCGGTTTGACTTTCAATCTGTTTGAAGAATTCTTTTAAAGTTACATTTTGATCTACAGTTACGGTAACGCTTTGGGCAGACATACATAAACTGAATAAAAAAAAGCACGCTGAAATTATATGCTTCATGAAATTTTGTATTTTTGAATATTATTAAATGGAATAACCTCGTGTTATCCTGAAAATTAGGAGGATGTGTAGTTTCGCGGCTTACATCCTTTCTTGTTTTTTATTGAAAAGTGATCTGTTTTAAATCTTCATTTATTTCAAAGTTTAGGTTATACATTTCGGATAGTAATTGTACAATTGTTTTTAAATCTTCTCTTTTATTGATTCGGATAGTGATTTTCTGATCGAGATTCTCTTTCGGAATATTGACTTTATAACCATAGTTTTCTTCAATATAATGACTGATAACAGACAATTTTTCGTTATCAAAATCTATAAAACGGCTGAACTCTGATACTGAAGCAGTTTGGTTTCCGTATGTAAATTTTTCTCCCGGTTTCAAAATCCATTTTTGGTTTTGGCCTTTTACATTCATTTGAACACTTCCTTCAAAAAGCTCAACGGTTACTTGTTTGTTTTCAGATTCTTTAACTGTAAAAGAAGTTCCTAAAACAGTAGTTGTAGTTTCGTCGCAAAAAACTTGAAAAGGATGCTGTTTGTCTTTTTTTACATTAAAATAAGCTTCGCCGTCAATTTCAATTTTTCTGTTTAAAGCAAAATTGTTCCCAAAAGAAATTTTAGAATTCGGACCCAATTCAACTTTTGAACTGTCTGGCAAGACTACATATTTTATGGCTGAGGTTGTGTTTTCAATTACATTTTCAGCAAGAACTATATTTGCAGCAGCAGAATTTTGGTTAAAATAAATTCCAGTTCCAATAAGCGCAAAAAGTAAGACCGAAGCCGCTGCATAAAGATGCCAAGGCTTAAATTTTCTTTTTTTCTCAGAAAATGTTTTAGCATGAAATTGTTCCCATGAAGCTTCTTTCTCGCTGTCGGAATGAGATAGGGGAGATTCTTCCCATAACTTTTTAAACTGCTCGTCAAATTTCTCCTTATCCATTTTTTCTAGATATTAAATAATTTGACAATGAAATCCCTGTTTATTAAAAACACCGTAAACCATTTCTTTAATATCACGGTTGGTTTTAATTTTAAGGATGTTTTCGCGTCCTTGGCGATCAAAATTTATGATACAGTCAGAAATGATAAACTGTAAATGAGCTACAAGTAAACTTGCATCTTTTTTTGATTTTACATTAGTTTTATACGCTTCGATATGCATTTTTAGTTCTTGTTTTTTAGTATAACAAACGAGAACTAAAAAGTTCCTAATGGTTTTCGATTTTTTTTCGAATAAATTTACTGGCGAGATAAATATGATTGGCAATGGTCTTTTCAGAAAGATCCGTTAATTCTGCAATCTCCTTATAGCTAAGGTTTTCCAGTTTGTGTAAAGTGAATATTTTTTGCTGCTGTTCTGGAAGCTGATTAATGAAATTTTGAAGTTTTTCTTGTCGTTCTTCAAAAATTCCAGAGTCAGTTTCTTCATCGAGCATCTCAACTTGAGAAGGATCAAGCTGTACTACTTTGTTTTCTCTGTTCACATGATTGATGATAATGTTTTTGCAGATAACAAATATTTGTTTGTCAAACAACACGTCTTCGTTAAGCAGTTCTCTTTTATTATATAATCTTATGAAAGTTTCCTGAACAAAGTCTTCAGGAGTAAATACAGAAGAATTGAATCGTTTGGCAATATTTATAAGTTTATCGTAATAGCTAAAGTAAACTTCTTTAAAAGCTGCTTCATTACCTTTTTTTAAACTTAAAATAAATTTTTTATTGTCCATAACGAAAATATCGCGACTAGCTTCCTAGTTCTAAACTCTTTGGCTTCAATATTATTGTATTCAGAAATTGAGTAATCTAAATCAGGAATGTAATAAGTTACAAAGAACCGTAATTTAATCCAAGATTTGACGCTTTTGTAGATTAAATGTTACAATTTATTTCAAATAAAAACCCTTAACGGAAATGTCAAGGGTTCTATTTTTTTTGTTTTTTGATTCTATTAATCTAAAAATTAATGTTTAGCATCATTTGAATGTCTACTCTGTCATAAGAAGAAGAGATGCCTGTTATTTCTTTAAAACCTAATTTCTCATACAGTTTAATGGCAGGTTTTAGTTTAGTGTTACTTTCTAGATAAATTTTAGAAGCTCCTTTGTCTGTAGCCCATTTAATTGCCGATTGAGCCAGTAATAATCCGAGACCTTTTCCTTGCGCTTTTGGACTTACAGCCATTTTTGCCAATTCGTAATCATACTCTTTTCCGTCACTTTTAATTAAAGCGCAAACACCTAAAACCTCATCGTTTAAAATGGCAGAAAAAATTTCTCCGCCTTTGTTTATTATATATTCCTCGGCGTGATCTAACGCTTTCACATCATTTAGTTCAACTACAAAATAATTTGAAATCCATTCGATGTTTAAATCCTTAAAGCTTTTTTGATATTTAGGATTATAAGTTACGATTTCTACTTGTTCTTTATTTTTCATAATACATTAAATACTGTTTTATTACGCCCGTCTTAAAAAAAGAAAATCCTTGAACATTTTATTCAAGGACATTTAATTTAAAGACTGTAAAGTTCTATTGTTGATTTTCTTTTTCCAAATCTGCAGCTGAGATCTGATCTAAGATATTGGTCTGATTTGGCGAAATGTAATTTTTGTTTTCAATAACCTGTTCTTTCTTAAAAAGAAGGTCTAGTGCATTGTAAAGCTTTAATAAAACATCTTTGTCTTCTTTTTTAATATCTAAAGCAGAATTGAAATTAAAAACATAATTATTTGAATTGCGTACTTCTACTTTGATTGTTTTAGATGTGATTTTAAATTTTACTATGTCCATGTTCTGTGTAAATTACTTGTTGCAAGATACTAATTTAATAAAATCCGTACTTAAATAAGGGTTAATTTAAATAAAAAACCCTTAAACATTTCTGTTTAAGGGTTTTACCTTTTTGTAGCGAGGACGGGAGTTGAACCCGTGACCTCAGGGTTATGAATCCTGCGCTCTAACCAACTGAGCTACCTCGCCTGGACTGCTATCATGAATTCCTGATTGCGGGTGCAAAGATAGAAATAATATTAAAGCATACAAGCATAAAATGAAGAAAAAAAAATATTTTTAAAAATGCATTGTTTTTGGACATATATTCTTATATTTCGAAAAAAATTAAAGTAGCACATGGAGTCAAAAATACGTTACGAAATAGAGTTTCCGATCAATTCTTCGCCACAACTATTGTATCAATATATATCAACGCCGTCAGGTTTACAAGAATGGTTTGCTGACAATGTTAATTCGAGAGGTGAATTTTTTACTTTTATCTGGAATGATTCGCAAGAGAGAGCGCGTCTAGCTTCAAAAAAATCTGGCGAAAAAGTAAAATTCAAATGGGTTGATGACAGCAGTAAGGATACTGAGTATTTTTTCGAACTCCATATTTTAGTTGATGAATTAACTAAAGATGTATCGCTTATGGTAGTAGATTTTGCTGAAAAAGAAGAATTAGGCGAAGCTAAACAATTGTGGGAGAATCAAATCTCAGATCTAAAACATCTTATAGGATCTGTTTAGTAAAAGTCTATTTTATACCTTATATTTGCCCTGAACAAAATTCAGGGTTTTTTTATGATTAATTTTAACGGAAACATTGGGCAAGAAGATAATATACTAACTCTAAACCGTGCCTTTTTGTATGGTGACGGAATATTTGAAACGGTAAAAATTGTCAATGGAAAAATCTTGTTTCTTGAGGATCATTATTTTAGGCTAATGGCTTCTATGCGTGTGGTTAGAATGATGATTCCGATGGATTTTACAATGGAATATTTTGAAGAACAGATTCTTAATTTGGTAAACGAACAAGGAATTGCAGCTTCGGCACGTGCCAGAATTACTGTTTTTAGAAATGATGGCGGTTTATATCTTCCAAAAAGCAATGATATTTCATTCTTAATCAACGCCATTTCTCTTGGGAATAAGGCTTACACTATAAATACAAGCGAATACGAAGTAGATTTGTATAAAGACTTCTACGTGACAAAACAATTATTGTCGTCTCTTAAAACGACTAATAAAATGATTAACATTACGGGAAGTATTTACGCGAATGAAAATGACCTTGCCAATTGCATTTTGCTGAATGACAGCAAAAATGTTGTAGAGGCACTTCAAGGAAATATTTTTATGGTAACGGGTAAAAAGCTTATTACACCTCCAATTTCAGAAGGTGCATTAAACGGTATTATGCGTAAACAGATTTTAGCTCTAGCTAAAAAAATAGAAGGCATAGAGGTTTTAGAAGAAGTAATTTCACCTTTTGATCTTCAAAAAGCAGATGAATTATTTCTGACTAATGTAATCACAGGGATACAGCCGATAACTAAATATCGAAAAAAGGAGTTTACAGCAAATCTGGCTCATTTATTAGTGCAGCGACTAAATGAATCCATTTCTGAAAATTAATTCAGATATGGATTTTCGGGTGCATTAGACCAAATAAGATAATCGCCGCCAAGCTCGATAATCTGCTCTTTCCAAAAATGAGTAGTAGATTTTCCGATAATTTTATTTTTATAATTATTATCAGCAATAATCCAAGAGTTTCCTTGCATCTCATTTTCAAGCTGATTTTCTTCCCAGCCGGTGTAGCCTAAGAAAAAACGAATATTGTTTTTACTTATCGATCCGTTGTTTATTAGGTCTTTGGTGGACTCAAAATCTCCTCCCCAATAAATTCCATTTGAAATCTCAACACTATTTGGGATTAACTCAGGAATATTGTGAATAAAATAAAGGTTGTCTTGTTCTACAGGGCCTCCGTTATATATCTTAAAGTTAGCATCAATCTCGGGTATTAAGTCATTAATAGTATATTTTAATGGCTTATTAATTATAAAACCTATTGATCCTTCTTTGTTATGGTCTGCTAATAAAATTACCGATCTGTTAAAAGATAAATCTCCAATTATTGAAGGCTCGGCAATAAGCAAGTGTCCTTTTTTTAATTTTTCTGAAATCATACGGTTACAATTTTTATTAAATTTAATCATAAAAAAATTAAAATCACAAAAAAAATCGTTAAACCGCATAAAAAAACCTTCCAGATGGAAGGTTTTAATTATATTATAAGTTTAGAGAACTTTCTTACTTAGTTCACTGCACCTTCTAATTCAGCTCCTGCTTTGAATTTTACAACGTTTTTAGCTGCGATTTTGATAGTTTTTCCTGTTTGAGGGTTTCTACCATCTCTAGCAGCTCTTGAAGAAACTGACCATGATCCAAAACCTACTAATGAAACTCTTCCTCCTTTTTTCAAAGTAGTTCCTACATTACCTAAAAAAGACTCTAAAGCTAATTTCGCCGCAGCTTTTGTAATTCCTGCATCAGCAGCGATAGCATCGATTAATTCTGATTTGTTCATAATAATTAGTTATTAATTGTTGGTTAAAAAAAATTGTTAATACACAAATTTAGTAGGAAATCCGTTGCGTGCAAGTGTTTTCTTTATTTTTAGCAAAAATTGTTGATAACTTGCTTTTTTTGTTCATAAAGAGTGTTGTTTATCGATAAAAAAACAGGTACAAACCCCTGTTTTACTGACCTTAATACACTTTTGCAGCATCTGAAAAACTCACTCCATTTAATAATTCTGAAGTGAGCATTCTCTTTTTTCCTGGAAATTGTAGACTTAATAACTGAATAAACCCATCTTTTATTGCAATCTTGATTTCTTTTTTACTGCTAATTAACTTTCCAATCTCATAAGAGTGTGATTCTGAGATTAGTTTACCTTCATAAATTTTAATGTTCAATTCTTCATTTTGGTCTTTCAAGAAGCACCAAGAAGCAGGATACGGACTTAAACCGCGAATTAAATTATTGATTTCTGCTCCAGATTTTGTCCAATCTATTTTACAGTTTTCTTTATTTAATTTATAAGCTGTTTTGATATCGTCGTTATCTTCTTGAATGGTTGTTGCGACATTTCCATTTTCAATCACTTTCAAAGTGTCAATGACAGTTATGCTTCCTAAATGCATCAAACGATCGTGTAATTGTCCTGCAGTTTCTTCTGGCTCAATATTAATTTCAGAATTTAATATCATAGCGCCAGTATCAATTTTATCGTCAATAAAGAAAGTGGTAACTCCCGTTTTAGTTTCTCCGTTGATAATGGCCCAGTTAATTGGAGCCGCACCGCGATAATTAGGTAATAAAGAAGCATGAAGATTAAAAGTCCCTAAACTTGGCATTTCCCAAACCACTTTCGGAAGCATTCTAAAAGCAACTACGATTTGTAAATTGGCATTTAAAGCTTTTAATTCTGTTAAGAAGTTTTCGTCTTTTAAATTGGTTGGCTGTAGTAAAGTAAGGTTGTTAGCAAGCGCATATTCTTTTACAGCCGAATATTTTATTTTTTGTCCGCGCCCTGCTGGTTTATCTGCAGCCGTAATTACGCCCACAACTTCATAGTTATTTTTAATAATGGTGTCCAAAATGCCAACAGCAAATTCTGGCGTTCCCATAAATATAATTCTCAATTTCTCCATTATGATTTTAAAGTGTATTTATTATTCGCTTGTATAGTGATATGATTGTTTTCGAGCAATTCCTGAAGAACCGATAAAATATCTTTTGCATCCATTTTAATCTGGTTTTCAATTTCTCTCGAAGTCAGAGAAGCTGTTCTAAGCAAAGACAAAATCTTATCTGCAATCGAGTCAGCTTCTGTAATTTTCCCTTTTTGTGTAATGCAGTACGAACAAATGCCACAGTTTTCAGTTGTTTCTTCGCCGAAATAATCCAAAACCAATCTGTTTTTGCAAGTTTTGTTGTCTTTTATATAGTGAAGAACCGATAAAAGCTGTTCTTTTTTAACTTCGTTTTGTTTTTCTAAATATTTAGAAACCCTATTTATAGTAAGATCGTCTTCTCGGACTTCATTAAATAAAATAGTAGCATCGTTATTTTTAGATTTATATTCGATGATTTCCTTTTCTTTTAATTTTTCTAAAAGAGCAATAACTTGTTCCTCAGATCGATTTGATTTTTTAGCAATTAATCCCAGATTCAAATTAGATTTTACTTCATAAACTCCAGGATAAGTTCTTAAAATTGCCAAAATGATCTCTTCATCACTTGGGTTTAGGCTCATGTATCGAATCACTTCTTTAGATTCAATCAAAAACTGAATGCTGATTTTTTCTGAGAATTCCTGAGACATTGTAATAATTCCCTGCTGATTTAAAAACTGTAATGCATTGTATGTTTTAAGAGTAGGGAATTCATATTTGTTGCAAAAATGATTCAGTTTAAACGAAAAAGATTCATCTAAACCTTCACCATAAGCAATCTGAAAGTAATTGCAGAGTTTGTTGTACATGGTTTTGAGAAACTTTTTGTCTGGAAGAATGCTCAAAAACTGCTGTTCTGTCTGGATAGAATCCGAATTGTTATAAAGTAAAATCGAAAAAGCTTTAGCGCCATTTCGACCTGCGCGTCCAGATTCCTGATAATAATTCTCTAAGTTTTCTGGAAGCTGTGTATGAATAACCGTTTTTACATTGTCTTTGTCGATTCCCATTCCGAAAGCATTTGTGGCTACGATAACCTGTGCCTGCTCCGACATCCACAACTGCATGTTTTTGTCTTTTTCTTTTGCCGAAAGTCCGCCATGATAATACGTTGCTGTAAAACCAAGTGACTGCAATTGCGAAGACATGTTCAAACAAGCTTTGCGATTTCGAACATATATAATAGAAGGTTGCGGATTTTTTTTAAGAATCTGTTCGGTACGGTATAATTTGTCTTCAACTTCAAAAACCATGTAAGCGATATTTTTTCGCTCAAACGACTGCTGAAAGTGATTCGGATTTTTTAATTCTAATTGGGTTCTAATATCTTCAATAACTCTCGGAGTTGCCGTAGCAGTCAAGGCTAAAAACGGAATTTTAGGAAAGTATTTTTTCAGTTCCGAAATTTTAAGATAGGCAGGCCTAAAATCGTGGCCCCATTGCGAAACACAATGCGCTTCATCAACAGCAATTAAATTGATAGGTAGATTTTTGATGCGCTCTAGAATCCAATCTGATTGTAGACGTTCTGGGGATAAATAGAGAAATTTATAGTTTCCGTATTGGCAATTATCCAAAAGATCAATTAATTCTTCGGTATGAATTCCGCCAGTAAGAGCAATTGCTTTAATATCTCTTTTCTGCAGATTCATCACCTGGTCTTTCATTAAAGCAATCAAAGGAGAAATAACAAGACAGATTCCTTCTTGCATCATCGCGGGGACCTGAAAACAAATCGATTTTCCTCCGCCTGTCGGAAGTACCGCAAAAGTATCCTGTCCTTCAAGAACAGAATCGATAATTTCTTTTTGCAACGGTCTAAAACTGTCGTGTTTCCAGTATTTTAGAAGAATATCCTGCGCTCCGAGCATTGCGTTTGTTTTAAAGTTAAAAATTTAGAAAACAGTTTCTAGTTTTGCAACTTTAAACCATGCCGCTAAATTTTGTCTAAGATATAAAGAATTCTGTTTTCAACTGTATCTTTAGGAACCTCAATCAGTTCGTAACCATATTTTTTATAGGTATCAACAAGATGCTCTTGAATTTTTACTGCCTGATCAAAATTTTCATAACGCTCAGAATCACTTTGGTAAATTTCTTCCCAAGGCGGTAAAATAAAAGTTTTAGAATATTTATAGTCTTCGCATGCCTTAACGAAACTTGCTGGATATTCATCGCCAATGTAATCCATATAAGCTACAACATCTGGAATTCCGCGGTCAATAAAAACCACATTATCAGGTTCTTCAAGAGCGTTTTTATATTGTTCAATACGACCTTCCAATAACATTTCGCTAAACAGAAGCGGCTGTTCTAAAAACAACTGTTCAATGCCTTCTTGTTGCGCTTTCATAGTAACCTGTCTAGAGATTTCTGGATAGCAGCAAAAGCCACGAGCTACCAATTCGTTAATAAGTGTTGATTTTCCAGTACCAGGTCCGCCAAGCAGGACTATAATTTCTTTTTGCACTATTCTAAAAATAAAGGGCAAATTTACCTAAACTTATTCATAATTAAAAAGAATTTTTACTTGAAGCGAAAGATTTGGCATTTTTAGCTAGCATGGGTTCCTGCTGTCCGCTCCAATCTTTTGCTTTTTAAAGAAAAAAGCAAAAGGATTTCCGCTGCCATCAGGGCTAAATAGGAGAGATGGTTTTGTTTTTGGGATTGTTTTAAAAGAAGAAAGTCCCAGCGTGACGATATTTATAGAAAGATTATACATTATAAATCAAAAGCTCCAGCGGAGCGACACAATTTGGATAATTTATATGTCGCTCCGCTGGAGCTTTTGATATGCGGAAAATTTATTTTGCTATAAATATTTTGCTCCGCTGGAGCAGTTTTTATTTGAATTGCCGTTGGTTTTAACCAACGAGGTTAAATGATTTTTTAAATCTCGGCTTTAACCAAATAAACTATTCACAAAATGAATACTTTCCTGAACTTTTCCCATTTTTAGAAGGAACAATCAAATGCGATTGGAACTTTTTGCCATTCAAAGCATCATTCACAAAATCCAAAACATATTGTTGTCCTTCATGAAAAAGATAACCCGAAAATTCATGTCCACCGCCACAAAAAGTAATTAGTTCAATGTCTTTATGTAAATCTTTCATTTGGTTATATACTGCATAAGAACCAAAAAGAATCAGCCAGCCCGATGCATTTGTTGGACAAGAACGGTGTGAACCCGCAGCGTATGGAACGGTGTCGTCATTACTTCCATGTGCCAATAACATCGGAATCGCTTTTTCTTTCGTAATTAAATTAATGTCTTGAATAGCTCCAGAACCGCCTATGAAACCTTTGTATTTGAAGTTTTCAGGCAAATTGCTTTTGTATAAATTCATCAATTTATAATCCCAAAATGAAGCATGGAAACCAATTTCGGCACCCGCACTAATTCCAGAAATAAAGATTTTTGAAGTATCAAGATTGTATTTGTCAGCATTCTCAATCATGAAAGCTGTTGCTTGCCACATGTCGCTTACGCCAATTTGTATCGCTTTTATTTTTTCTGTTAAAGTTCCTTTACAGCCAAAATCTTTTCCTTTCATATATAGGCTGTACGAAATGCTTGCAACCGCATAACCGTTTTGTGCCATAAATAATCCGAAGTTTTTCTCGTTTGTGCGCTCTCCACCAGAAAAACCTCCACCAAAAGCAAACATAATTAAAGGGATTTTCTCACCAGCTTTTTTCTTTGGCAGATATAAATCTAAATCTAGTTTTAAAGTGTCGTTTTGGAAATAAGTCAAAGTTTTGACTTCTTGGGCTTGAATCGAATTTAATGTAAGAACGATAAAAAGTAAAAGGATTTTTTTCATTTGAAATGGTTTTAATCTCACAAAAGCCGCTAAGTCGCAAAGTTTTTCTGCCACGAATTTTCGCTAATTATTATTTTTTGATTTGCCAAGTTAATTAAAATTAGGGAAATTGAATTTTAGGATTTAATAATTTGTGTTAATTAGTGTAATTTGTGGCAAAAAAACAACCTCATTTTTAGAGACAAAAAATCTAAAATCTAAAATCATAAATCTGAAATCAAAAACGTATATTTGCGTTTATTTTTAATTACGAATGGAGAACGATAAAGAAAAAAATACAGCCGAATTTTACGAAAGATTAAAAGTCGAGCTAGATAACGCAAATACTTGGCCAGCAGAATACTTGTACAAATTTATTGTGCCTTCTGTAGCAGATAATGTTGAGCGTGTTGAAAAAGCTTTTGATAGAATGGGAGCAGTTATTAAAACAACAAAATCAAAAACAGGTAAATTTACTAGTGTTTCTGTTGATGTTACAATGCACAGCTCAGATGAAGTGATCAGCAAATACAAAGAAGTTTCTACAATAGAAGGTATAGTTTCATTATAAACTTATGATCGAAAAATATAAAAGAGAAGCCGCAAGAGATGTTGTGTACAATTTGGAATACAATTCTGAAAGACAGCGTTTAATTATTCCGGAATATGGACGTCATTTGCAAAAATTGATTGATCAGGCTACTGCAATCGAAGATGATGAAACGCGCAATAAAGCCGCAAAATACATCATTCAGGTTATGGGAAGTCTGAATCCGCATTTACGTGATGTGCCAGATTTTCAGCACAAACTTTGGGATCAGCTTTTTATCATGTCTGATTTTAAACTGAATGTTGAATCTCCATATCCGATTCCGTCAAGAGATGTTTTGCAGCTAAAACCAGAGATATTGCAATATCCACAAAATTTTCCGAAATACAGATTTTATGGCAATAATATCAAATACATGATTGAAGTTGCCAATAAATGGGAAGAAGGAGAGATGAAAAATGCGCTGGTAATGGTAATTGCCAATCATATGAAAAAATCTTTCTTGAGCTGGAACAAAGACACCGTAAAAGACGATGTGATTTTTGAGCATTTATATGAGTTATCTGGTGGTAAAATCAATTTATTGCACAGTACAGAAGAGCTGTTAAACACGACAGATTTAATGCGTACCAACAAACGCATGTCTAATAAAACAGCTTCTGGAACACAGCCAAAAATTCAGAATAACAAAAACAACAAAGGCGGTCAAAAAAAGAATTTTCAAAAAAACAATAATCAGAAGTAAAAAAAGGTGCTAAGAGGCAAGCTTCTAAGTTGCTAAGTTTTTTACTTTGACACTTTAAAAAAACAAACAAAAACAAAAATAAAAAAAGCTGCTAAGCTACTAAGTTGATGAGTTTTTTTACTTAGAATCTTAGAATCTTAGAAACTTTGAAAGAACCTAAAAAAAATCTATGGGAATTTTTAAAATCGAAGGAGGAACTCCTTTAAAAGGAGAAATCACTCCGCAAGGAGCAAAGAATGAGGCATTACAAATTTTATGTGCCGTGCTTCTAACAGGAGAGAAAGTAAAAATTAATAACATTCCTGATATTATAGACATCAATAAATTAATCACTTTGTTGGGGAATTTAGGGGTGAAAATTCAACGTAACGAACCAGGTTCAATTACTTTTCAAGCTGATGAAGTTAATGTTGGATACTTAGAAACTGAAGCTTTCAAGAAAGAAGGTGGAGCGCTTCGTGGTTCTATTATGATTGTTGGTCCGCTTTTGGCTCGTTTCGGAAAAGGATATATTCCAAAACCAGGAGGAGATAAAATTGGTCGCCGTAGATTAGATACACATTTTGAAGGTTTTATTAACCTTGGAGCAAAATTCAGATACAATAGAGAAGATCATTTTTACGGAGTAGAAACTCCTGAAGAAGGTCTAAAAGGAACAGATATGCTTCTTGATGAAGCTTCTGTAACTGGAACTGCAAACATTGTAATGGCTGCTGTTTTAGCAAAAGGAACAACTACAGTTTACAACGCTGCTTGTGAGCCTTATTTACAGCAATTGTGTAAAATGCTGAACTCTATGGGAGCTAAAATCACTGGAGTTGGTTCGAACTTATTGACTATTGAAGGTGTTGAAAGCCTTGGAGGATGCGAGCATACAATTCTTCCTGATATGATTGAAATTGGTTCTTGGATTGGTCTTGCAGCTATGACAAAAAGCGAAATCACAATCAAGAATGTTAGCTGGGAAAACTTAGGGTTGATTCCGAATACTTTTAGAAAACTTGGAATTACAGTTGAAAAACGCAATGATGATATTTATATTCCTGCTCACACAAATGGGTACGAAGTAAAAACAGATATCGACGGTTCTATCTTGACTATTGCCGATGCACCATGGCCAGGATTTACGCCTGACTTGTTAAGTATTGTTTTAGTTGTCGCAACTCAAGCAAAAGGAGATGTTTTAATTCACCAAAAAATGTTCGAAAGCCGTTTATTCTTCGTGGATAAATTGATCGATATGGGAGCAAAAATTATGTTGTGTGATCCGCACAGAGCTGTGGTTATGGGGCACAATTTCGAATCTCAATTGAAAGCAACCACAATGTCTTCTCCTGATATTCGTGCGGGAATTTCATTATTAATCGCGGCGCTTTCTGCAAAAGGAACAAGCACAATCCAAAATATCGAGCAAATCGACCGTGGATATGAGCGTATCGATGAGCGTTTAAGAGCAATCGGTGCAAAAATTGTGAGAGCTTAAAAAGTTTATAGCCACGAATTCACGAATTTTTATTTTCAAAGATTATAAAAAATAATTCGCGAATTCGTGGCGAAAAAAATAGTCTAAATGACAAACGAACAAAAAGCTGTTAAAGCTACTATTTTTAGTATAATAGGAAACACCTGCTTGGCCCTTATAAAAGGCTTAGCAGGTTTTTTTGGCAATTCTTATGCCCTAATTGCAGACGCTATTGAATCAACGACTGATATATTTGCGTCTTTTTTGGTTCTTTTTGGAATAAAATATTCAAATAAGCCTGCCGATGAAAATCATCCTTACGGGCATGGTCGTGCAGAACCTCTGATTACGTTTTTGGTTGTGGGTTTTTTAATTACTTCGGCAACTGTTATTGGTTACGAAAGTATTGCTAATATTGGCACTTCGCACGATTTACCTAAATCTTGGACTTTGTATATTTTAGGCGCCATTATTGTTTGGAAGGAATACTCTTTCCGTTTGGTTATGAAACGAAGCCGACAAACCAATAGCACATCTTTAGCAGCCGACGCCTGGCACCATAGAAGCGATGCCATAACTTCTGTAGCGGCTTTTATCGGAATTTCGATTGCTTTAATTATGGGAAAAGGCTACGAATCTGCAGATGACTGGGCAGCACTTTTTGCAGCGTTTTTTATTCTTTATAATAGTTATAAAATATTCAGACCGGCGCTTGGCGAAATTATGGATGAGAATCTAAATGAAGATTTGGTTGAAGAAATCCGTGTTGTAGCACTTACAGTTCCCGGTATTTTAGGGACTGAAAAATGTTTTATCCGTAAAGCTGGAATGAAATACCATGTTGATCTTCATGCTATTGTTTCGGCAAAAATTTCGGTTAAAGAAGGGCACGATTTGGCACATAAACTGAAAGATACACTCAGAGAAAAAAATCCCGAATTAGGACATGTATTGATTCATGTTGAACCAGATGATTATCATTGAGAGGTTCAAAGTTGCAAAGTGACAAAGAAACAGAGCTGAAGTACTTTATGTATCCTTGACTTTGCTCAAACTGAGAAGTAGGCTAAAATTAAAACCCCCATTAT
>NZ_AKZQ01000024.1:0-107500 GCF_000278705.1 Flavobacterium sp. F52
ATAATGGGGGTTTTAATTTTAGTTAAGAAAAAACTTTGTGCCTTTGTCACTTTGTGGCTTTGCATCTTAATCTAAAATATTCAAAATCTTCAAACCAAAGACAACGCCGTTTTGCTGAATGCCACCTTGATAAGAATGCACATAATCGATTCGGAATAATTTGAATTTTCCAAAACCTAGATTGTCTAAACCAACAGTAAATTCAGAGTATGGTTTTCGGTCGGGAATAGCCAAAGCATGAAAACCAATATTCATTGTTGACTTTAAAAGATTTAACAACGGAATTTTATTCATGATGAAGCCAGTGTCATTATATTCAGTGTGCATTTCAAAATAACTATCGTTTGTGCTGTTCGCATAATATGGCATCATGTTAAAGACATTCAAATAGCGATCACTTGTTCCGATATGAGTCTGATTTCCATTAAAATGTCTATAATCGATAAACGAAATATTCTCTGCATTAAAGAATTTACCAGCTCTAAAATTGGTTCCTAAAAGACCTTTGTTTCCAAGCGACAAATCATATTGTACCGAAGCACCGATTCGTTCATATTGATATTTTTTTTCGCTTGCCGCGAATGCTTTTTCAAAAGCCAGATAAACTGTAGGATATTTATCGTTTTTAAAATTATATCTTCCGTCAGGTCTTGATATGTATTTATTTCCAAAGTTAATTCTAGTTGTTACAAGAGCTTTAAACAAATGATGCTGGTTAAAAGCTGGAGTTGCAAAATCGTTTGGCGCCAAAGGATTGTTCGAAGAATAAATATCATCTTTTTTAAAAAAAGAATAATCAGTCGTATTGAAAAGAGGTTTACGCTGTTCGTAACCTATTTTTCCCGTAAGATTTATTCCATTTGCAACGTCTTGTCCGTAATTGATTTCAGCAAATTCCAAGTTGTACAGCTTCATATAATTGTCTTTAAAAAACAAAGAACTTATAGAATTGACAAACTTACTAATAGGTTCAGCACTGTTAAACTGAGTAGTTTTTACCCCTCCAGAACCCCATATTGTGGCATAATTTATAGTATTGAAACGATGGCTGAATTGGCCAATTGCACGAAAGCGTTCATCAGAAAAGCCATAATTGAAAGTCGTGCTTATAGAAGTGTTTGTTCCTTTTTCTTCATCCCATTTTCTAAAAGAAAAGCCAGAATCCAAATTAAAACCCTGAACAGTATTGAAACTTAAAGAACTAATGTTCAGCAAGCCTTTATAGTCAAAAGAATATTTTTTGAAAGTATTTTTATAATCATAACCCAATAAAATATCCCAAACCTTAAATTTATTGTTTTTGGCGTCAATGGAATCGGTGTATTTTTTTGATTTTCTAATAGTCTGCAGACTGTCTTTCTTGGTATAATCTGAGCTTTCTTCAATAGTTAACGGAATTGGGCGAATTTCATTCCAGAAAGCATCATCTTTTTTGTTGGCATTAAGGTCAAAAGCAACAATTTCGTTTCCGAAAGTTTTCTTATCAAAAGAATCAGGAAATTCATAATTTGAATATACATAATTGAAGTTTCCAGAAAATTTCACACCAAAAATACCCGCATTAAAAGAAAGCGTCTGTGCATTCTTAGACCAAATTTTATTTTTGGTATTGTAGCTAAAACTCTGTTTTAAAGTCATGATTTCTGTAAACTCGTTTTTCATTCGATACCCTTTGATATCAAGATCAATGGCATAAATCGCAAAACTGTCATCTACAATATAGATGTAACCTTCAAAAACAGGTTCTTTATCTCGTTTTGGAGTAACTTTGATTTTATTAATTTGCTGGTTATTGTCGTCATAAAAAGTGCTTTCAAGCTTATATTTGTAATAATTGAAAGCATTGTCGGCAATAGGAGAGATGAGTTTTACATCAAAATCTAAAGTATTGTCGTAAAAATCATAAGTCGATAAAGCAGCCGTATTATAGCTATAACCGCGATTGTTTCCTGAAATTTTAGAAGCAATAATTTTTTCCTTGAGTTTGTTTGGTTTCTCAAAAGTCACCTTCGAAATCGTCTCAGATAAATACAAAATTCCTGTTCCAGTAGAATCGAGATTTGAAGCCATGTCATCGCCCAAATCTACTTTTTTGCCTAGAATTTTTTTAGGAAGATCTTTAACCTTAAACATTCCTTTCGAATAATAATCGGCTGTATAACGTCCAGTTTTATCTGAGTTTTCTTTTTTATGAGCTATTGCGCTTTTTATAATAGCGTTTGCAGGATTGTTTTTAGGATCAATGATTACTTCATTTAATGCAAAACTTTCTTCCTGAAGACTAACATCTATATTGACTATTCTTGTTGCGGCCAGAACAGTTATTTTTTTGGTTTTATAACCTAAATATTGAAATGTGATGATGTTTCCGCCAATTTCTTTTACGTTCAGCTGATATTTTCCCTGTTCATTTGTAGTGGTTCCAGCATAGGTGTTTTCTTCAAAAACGGATACAAAAGGAAGCGGATTTCCCTTGTCGTCTGTAACTGTTCCTCTTATTTGAGCAAAATTGGAAAGTGAAAAAAATAGAAAGGCAAATAAAGTATAGTTTCTCATGCAAATGTGGTATATCTTACAAAAATATAATAAGTTAAATCTGAGCTTATTAATAATTTGTTAAATTGATGAGACTGTATCATTCTGCGAGAAATCGAAATTTTCCCTTAAAATTATAATTACATTATAAAAAAGATTGAATAGCCAATTCGTAACTTTTTAGTCCGAAGCCTAGAATAACACCTTTTGCATTTCCAGATAAATACGATTGATGTCTAAAGCTTTCGCGCGCATATGTATTTGAAATATGAACCTCAATGACTGGCGTGGTAACGGCTTTGATTGCATCGCCCAAACCGATGGAAGTGTGTGTGTACGCTCCAGCATTCAGAATAATGCCATCAAATGAAAAACCAACTTCTTGAATTTTACCAATCAATTCGCCTTCAATATTGCTTTGGTAATAAGAAAGTTCAATGTTTGGGAATTTTTGTTTCAACGTTTCAAAATAATCTTCAAAAGTTTGGCTTCCGTAAACTTCTGGTTCGCGTTTTCCTAAAAGATTCAAATTTGGTCCATTGATAATGCAGATTTTCATAAGTTTTTTTATTTTGAGATATTGATATTGCAATTGATATTGCAATTGTCATTGAACTTTGTAAAAATAAAAAAACCGCACTAATAAATAGAGCGGTTTTTATAAAAGTATGTGATATTCTTTTAGAACATATATCCTGCTGAAAGTTGGAAAACAGAGTTTTTAAAATCAGCTTCTTCTGAAATTTCTGTTAAACCTATTCCATAACGTGCTTGAACAAAAAGACCTCCAACAACTTTTAATCCTAAACCAGCATTAAGAGAAAAATCAAATGTTTTTGGATCTGCAACATCAAATTCTTTTTTATTGCTAACAAGGAATGATGCTTGTGGACCAAGTTCTAAACTAAGAGATTTAGTCATGTAGAATTTTGCCATTACAGGAATAGCGATATAACCCATTTCGTTTTTAAAATCCTGCACAGCACTTTTGTATTCTGCTCCTTGTGTAGTATATAAAAGTTCTGGTTGAATTGAGAATTTTTCTAATAATTTAAGTTCTGCTACAAGACCTGCGTGGTAACTTGTAATACCTTCTTTGTCAACAGAAATTCCATCAAAATCAGAACCTCCAGTTTGGTTGGCAAAGTTAACCCCTGCTTTAACCCCGATTTGTACAAATTGTGCGTTTACTGCCGCTGATGTTGCAATGAACATTACAGCTGCTAAAATTATTTTCTTCATAAAAAGGTTTTTAAAAATTGGTATTTTAAAATGTTATTTAAAGTTCAAAACTACATATTTAGCATTTTATTGCATTATAATTTGGATTAAATAATTACTAAAATTCCCACTCAAATTGCTTTTTCTTGTCTCATAAATGCCTTTTCTTCTTTCAATGCTTTGATTTTCAATTAGTCTATATCGATTTCATTTTTGTCTTATTTTAATACTTTTTAAACTTATTGCGGAGTTTGTTTTGTAAGTCTAATCTTAGTTTTGCCGAATATTAATCAAATAATATTTTAAAAATTATGAAAAAAATTGTTTTGGCTGCTATTGCAGTATTAGGCTTTACATTTGCTAATGCACAAACGGGAGGATTCGCAAAAGGAGATACATTTATTTCTGGAGCATTGAATGTGAGTTCAGAAAAAACAGGTGATGCTAAAAGTAGCGGTTTCACAATTGAGCCAAAAGTAGGTTATTTTTTTACTGAAAATATTGCGATTGGAGCAAAATTAGGATTTGGTTCAGATAAAGTAGGGGATGATAAAACAAATTCATTTACTGCTGGGGCTTTTGGTAGATACTATTTTACACCTGCTTCACAATTTTCAATCTACGGACAAGCGGGTCTAGATTTTACAAATTACAAACACAAGCCAGGAGATTTTAAATCAAATGAGATTGGAGCTAACCTTGGTTTAGGTTTGAGTTATTTCTTATCTAACCATTTTGCAATCGAAGCAACTTGGCTTGGTTTAGGATACACCGTAAACAACAATGGAGGACATGGAGCTGAAAAAACTAATTCTTTTGGTTTTGGAACAGACTTAAGAGATGTAAGCTTCGGAGTTGTTTATAAATTCTAAGTTAAAGAAACAGTTAGTTAATTTTAAAAGGCCTTCCTTAATTTTAGGGAAGGCTTTTTTTATACTTATAATTCTAATTTTAACTTGAGTTAATCTAAAATTAACAATTAGCGTAATAGTTACTATTTTATTTGTTAAATTCCTAATGTAGAATTATGAAGAATATTTTTATATTTGACTCGATTAATTTAACCCAAAACAAATTAGAATGAAAAAAATTATCTTATCTGCCATTGCAATTATGGCTTTTGCATTTTCAAATGCTCAGTCAACAAGATTTGGAGTAAAAGGAGGTCTTAATATTTCAAGTATTGTTGGAGGAGACGTAGACAATACTAAATCATTAGTAGGATTTCACGTTGGAGGCTTAGCTGAAATTCACGTAGTTGAAAAGTTTTATATTCAACCAGAGCTATTATTCTCTGCTCAAGGTGCTAAATTTGACGGACCTTTTGGATCTGACGCAGACTTAAAATTAAATTATTTAAACATTCCTGTATTAGCAAAGTATTACATTGTTGACAAGAAGTTTAGCGTAGAAGCTGGTCCACAACTGGGTATTTTACTATCAGCTAAATCAGATGGAGAAGATTTCAAAGATTATACAAGATCAACAGATTTAGGCTTTAATTTAGGAGCTGGCTATGATTTTACTGAAAATTTCTTTGTAGGTCTTCGTTACACTATCGGTTTGTCTCCTATTTCTGATAGAGATATTGATAATTCGGATGATTATTATGATAGTGCGAAAAATGGTAATTTCCAGATTTCTTTAGGATATAAATTTTAATGCATTATTGGAATGCATTCCAAAAAACCTTCCCTAAAAAGGAAGGTTTTTTTATAAACGAATGTTTTATTGAGGGAATGAAGGCTTTTTAATAAGTATATATTTATATTTGAATCTCTATTTAAACCCAAACCAAATTAAAATGAAAAAACTTATTTTATCGGCCATTGCGATTATGGCTTTTGCATTCTCAAATGCCCAAGAAACAAGATTTGGAATAAAAGGAGGTCTTAATCTTACCAATTTTACTGGAGATGTTGACACCAATATTAAAGCTGGTTTTCATGTTGGAGGTTTTGCTGAAATTAAAATTATCGAAAATTTAGCCATTCAGCCAGAGCTTTTGTTTTCTACTCAAGGTGCTAGATACAATATGATTGGTGGTAATCAAAGCGGGTCTTATAAGTTGGATTACATTAATGTACCTGTTTTGGCTAAATTTTATGTTACGAAACAATTTACCGTTGAAGCAGGTCCGCAGATTGGATTCTTAGTTTCTGCTAAAAATGAAGATAGAGATATTAAAGATGCTTACAAAACTGCAGATTACGGATTTAATTTTGGTGCAGGTTATAATTTTACAGATAATTTTTCTGTTGGCTTACGTTATGCAATTGGTCTTTCTGGAATATTTGACCGCAATTACGAAGATTTTAGTGATTATTATGACAGTACAAAAAACAGTAATTTCCAGATTTCTTTAGGATATAAATTTTAATGCATTATTGTAATGTATTCCAAAAAACCTTCCCTAAAAGGAAGGTTTTTTTATGCCAAAAAATCACTTACTTTGTGAGTATGAATTGGAGCAGATATATAAAAGATTATCAGTCGTATTTGAGGATAGAGAGAGGCTTGTCTAAAAATACGATCGAAAATTATGGTTTTGACATTGAACGTTTGTGTCTTTTTTTAGAAACCAATCAAATTGATGTTTCACCAATAAAAATTTCCGATGAAACTTTACAGCAATTTATTTATTCGGTTGCTAAGGAGGTGAATCCGAGATCACAGGCGAGGATTATTTCTGGGCTTAAAAGTTTTTTTAATTATCTGGTTTTTGAAGATTATAGAAATGACAATCCTTTAGAATTAATTGAGGCGCCAAAAACAGGCCGTAAATTGCCAGATACTTTATCGCTTCAGGAAATCGATGCGCTGATCGAAACAATCGATTTAAGTACAAATGAAGGCGAGAGAAACAGAGCTATGCTCGAAACTTTGTATGGTTGCGGATTACGTGTTTCTGAATTGATTACGCTTAAAATTTCAGATCTTTTTTTTGATGAAGGTTTTATTAAAATCACGGGTAAAGGAAATAAAGAAAGATTTGTTCCAATTGGTCCTCTAACTCAAAAGTATATTGATATTTACAAAAATGCAGTCCGTTCAAATCTCAATATAAAAAAAGGTGCCGAAGACACTTTGTTCTTAAACAGACGTGGAAATCAGTTAACGCGTGCCATGGTTTTTACTATCATCAAAGATCTTGCTCAGAAAATGGGACTTAAAAAAAGTATTAGTCCGCATACCCTGAGACATTCTTTTGCGACTCATTTGCTTGAAAACGGCGCTGACTTGAGATCAATTCAATTGATGCTGGGTCACGAATCTATTACAACAACTGAAATCTATGTGCATTTGGATCGCAGTTTTTTAAAGGAAGTAATGCATAGCTTTCATCCTAGAAAGTAATTATTTTTATAATAGTCTATGTTTTTGTTATGAAAATCCATATATTGTGTTAAAATATTGTTTTGATTAAAGTAAAGACGTTGACAGGTGAGTTTCGTTTTTTGCTTTTCGGAATAAGTTTGGATATCTTATTTACATAAAAGAGTAACATATGGTTTTTGATTTATATGGAAACGAAGATTGCTTAGAGGTAAATAATTTTTATAGAAAATTGTTGGCCGAAATGCCGGACTTGCTTTTTCAGTTTGTTATTGATGCTGATAATGATTACTCGTTTCCCCTTGTAAGCAAATCGGCAGACGAAATATTTGAACTTTCTGCTGCAGATTTTAATAATGATATAAAGCTTATAGTTTACGATCGAATTTTACCGCAGGATCGTGAACTTTTTTTTCAGTCTTTAGTCAAAGCCAGAAAGGAAATAAAACCTTGGGAAATAGAGTTTAGAGCTACTCTTCCTAAAAAAGGAATTCGCTGGTTTAAAATTGCTGCAAAAACAGAATCTGCGGCAAATGGAAATGTGATTTTCTATGGTCATGTTTCGGATATTACCGAATTGAAAGATAAAGAAGAAAAGCTAAGAATTTCGGAAGAGCGTTTTCAATTTGCCTTAGATGCTTCTACTGCCGGAATTTGGGATTGGGATATGGTCACCAATAGGGTTTTTTACTCTTCTCTGTCTCTTAAAATTTTAGAATTAGAATCGACTGATATTTTTGATGATCCAGAACGATGGGATAAAATTGTGCATCCAGATGATCTTCCCAAATATTATTCGGATATTCATGAACACTTTGACAATAAGATTCCGTTTTATGAAAATTATCATCGTGTAATGACTTCCAGCGGTAATTACAAATGGATTTTAGACCGCGGAAAAGTAATTAAACGCGATGAAAACGGAAGGCCTTTGCGTGTAATTGGTACGCATACTGATGTTTCGGCTCAGAAAGAAAAAGAGCTGGAACTTATGAAAACAATGAAGCTGTATAGCGATCAAAATAGCCGTTTATTGAACTTCTCGCATATTGTTTCTCATAATCTAAATACACAGGCTGGAAATATAAAATCGATTTTAGATCTTATTGATGCAGATGTTAGTAAACAGACCGTGACAGAAATGCTGGAATATTTACGCACCGTTTCTAATGACCTGAATGAAACTATTTCGAATCTTACCCAAATTGTAAAAACGCAGAGTAATATTAATATTGCGGTAGTGCCACTAAAACTTTGTGAATATATCGAGAAAACTATTTCAACGATTAAAGGGTATCATAAAGAGCGAAAAGTTACGATCATCAATAATGTACCGAAGTATTTGACGGTTAATTTTAATCCGGCTTATATGGAAAGCGTTTTGTTGAATTTTACGACAAACGCAATTAAATATGCGCATCCAGATCGTGATCCTGTAATTACTTTTGATTTTGCTATTGAGCCTGAAGGTTTTAAATCCCTTAAAATAACAGATAATGGTCTCGGAATCGATTTGAAAGTCTATGGTGATTTGCTGTTTGGTATGTATAAAACCTTTCATAAACATGAAGAAGCGCGAGGTATTGGATTATACATTACAAGAAATCAAATTGAAGCAATGAAAGGAACTGTTGAAGTAGAAAGTGAAGTGGGAGTAGGGACAAGTTTTAAAATCATTTTTAATGATATGTAAGCTTGCAAAGAGCTAAATAAAATAAAGGCTGTCAATTGACAGCCTTTATTTTTATCTATGTTCCTTAATTTATTTAGCAATGTTTACAGCTCTAGTTTCTCTAATAACTGTAACTTTTACTTGTCCAGGATAAGTCATTTCTGTTTGAATTTTTTGTGAAATTTCGAAAGATAAGTTTGCTGCATTGTCATCAGAAACTTTTTCGCTTTCCACAATTACACGAAGCTCTCTACCAGCTTGGATTGCATAAGCATTTTTAACTCCGCTGAATCCGTAAGCTACATCTTCAAGGTCTTTCAAACGTTGGATGTAAGAATCAAGAACCTGACGTCTAGCACCTGGTCTAGCTCCAGAAATAGCATCGCAAACCTGGATGATTGGAGATAATAAAGATTTCATTTCAATCTCATCGTGGTGTGCTCCAATTGCGTTGCAAACCTCTTCTTTCTCGCCGTATTTCTCAGCCCACTGCATACCTAAAAGTGCGTGTGGCAAATCACTCTCTGTATCAGGCACTTTTCCGATATCGTGTAATAAACCTGCTCTTTTTGCCAGTTTTACGTTTAGTCCTAATTCTGCAGCCATTATACCGCAAAGTTTAGAAACCTCTCTTGAGTGCTGTAATAAGTTTTGTCCATAAGAAGAACGATATTTCATTCTACCCACAACTTTAATTAATTCTGGGTGTAAACCGTGAATTCCTAAGTCGATAACAGTACGTTTTCCAACTTCGATAATTTCATCATCGATTTGTTTGGCCGTTTTAGCCACAACTTCTTCGATTCTTGCTGGGTGAATACGTCCGTCAGTTACTAATTTGTGTAAAGATAAACGAGCAATTTCTCTACGAACAGGATCAAAACAAGAAAGAATAATTGCTTCTGGCGTATCGTCAACAATGATTTCCACACCAGTTGCGGCTTCAAGCGCTCTAATGTTACGCCCTTCACGTCCGATAATTCTACCTTTAACATCATCAGATTCGATATTGAAAACAGATACACAGTTTTCAACTGCTTCTTCCGTTCCAACTCTTTGAATAGTATTAATTATGATTTTTTTAGCTTCTTGCTGCGCAGTCAATTTTGCCTCTTCAATAGTTTCTTGAATATGAGACATTGCTTTTGTTTTAGCTTCTGCTTTTAATCCTTCTACCAATTGTTCTTTTGCTTCTTCAGCAGAAAGACCAGAGATTACTTCCAATTGCTGTAGCTGGCTTTTATGAAGTTTGTCAACTTCAGCTTGTTTTTTGTCTAATAGCTCAATTTTATTGTTGTATTCAGCTGTTTTAGCTTCAAAATCTTCGTTTATTTTTTTAGCTTTAGAAAGTTCATTAGAAACTTGAGATTCTTTATCGCGAACGCGTTTTTCTACTTCAGCAACTTTTTTATCGCGCGCTAAAATAACTTGTTCGTGTTCTGATTTTAGTTCGATAAAACGCTCTTTGGCTTGAAGAATTTTATCTTTTTTGATATTTTCAGCTTCTAAATTAGCGTCTTTTAAGATGGAGGCCGCTTCTTTTTTAGCGTTTTTAATTAGGTTTGAAATATTACTTTTCTCGATAATTTTAGCTATTGCAAATCCTGCCGCAATACCTACAATACCAATAATGATCGTTATGATGTCCATGTTTGTTAGGGTTTATATATAAAAAAAGCCTACATTAATTGCTTGTATAAACTCGTAAAGACAAGTTTTGAGCTAACTCACTGTTCAAGTTTCCCAGCCAAAAGGAGGGCATACTATAGTAGCGACGATTTGCTCATTCTAAATTGTTAGTGTTGAGTTTACCAAATGTGAACTAATGTAGGCAGTATCTTAGTTTCTGTAAAGAACGTTTAATTTTCGAGATATTGATCTAAAAGCGTATTTAATCTTTTAATTCTTTCGATAGTCTCTTCTCCATCGATTGCATTATCAATCTGTTTTTGTTCTACCTGCGATGCAAATTGCAATGCACACATAGCTAGAACATCTTGTTTGTCACGTACCGCATAATTTTCTTCGAATTGCTTAATCATGGCATCAATTTTTTTAGAAGCACTTCTTAGTCCTTCTTCCTGAGCGGGTTCAACCGTAAGTGGGTAAACGCGGTCGGCAATTGATATTTTAATTCTAAGCTTTCCGTCCATGTTATTAATCTGATAGTTGCGCTATGCAGTAATCGATTTCGCGAATTAATGAATTTATTTTAAGCTTTGTCTCTCTCTTGTTATTGTCGCTGCCGAGCAACGAATTGGCTATCTTAAGTGTTTCATTTTGCTTCTTCAAAGCTTCCATTTCCTCAGATTGTTTCTGGATAATTTGCGCAGCTTTGGCTAGTTCTAATCGTAATACTTGATTGTTTTGTTCAAAGGCTTTTGATTTCTCAAAAAGCTTTTCAACTTTATATTCAAGAGTATCAATTATTTCTGCAATTACACTCATTATACATCCTATTCATTACTTAATCCTACAAAGTTAATATTCCTTTTTATTAATGCAATTTTTTATCGATTTTTTTGCATTATTTTAGATAAATATATTGTAATTCAATCAATTGGGTTTTTGAAGCTTTTTTCTTGCTTTTATTGGCTTATTTTTGCTTATCTTAGCAAAAATGTTGTTTATGAGATTATATGTACTTGCCCTTTTAATTTGTAATTCTGTGTTTGCTCAAACACAATATCCTAAAGATTATTTCCGCCCCCCATTAGATATTCCAATGCAGCTTTCTGGCAATTTTGGAGAGTTAAGACCTAATCACTTTCATGCGGGTTTTGATTTAAAAACCAACCAGAGAGAAGGTTTGACTGTACATGCGATCGCAGATGGCTATGTTTCGAGAATAAAAATTTCGACTTTTGGAAACGGAAAATGCATTTACATTACACATCCAAATGGATATACTTCTGTTTACGGACATTTGCAAACGCCAACTGGGGCAATTTTAGATTATGTAAAAAAAACGCATTACAAAGAAAAAGCCTATGAGATTGAAATGTTTCCAAAGCCAGACGAGCTTCCTGTAAAAAAAGGAGATATAATTGGACTTTCGGGGAATACGGGTTCATCAGAAGGACCGCATCTTCATTTTGAAATCAGAGATACAAAAACAGAGTTTGTTATCAATCCGATTTTCTTTGGCTTTGACCAAAATTTAAAAGACACCAAGAAGCCAACTTTGTCTAGTTTGTATGTTTATCCTTTGGATAATGCAACGGTAAATCAGTCAAAACAGCCATTGCTGGTAAGTATGGCACTTCAGAAAGACGGGACTTATTTAGCATCTAAAATTAAAGCAAACGGAAAAATTGGTTTCGGAATTAATGCCGTTGATACCGATGATGTGTCGCATAATAAAAATGGAGTTTTTAATGTTTCGACTTTTTTAAACGGAAATCAGAATTATAATTATCAGTTTAATACGTATTCCTTTGATGAAATGCGTTATATCAATGCTTTGATTGATTATTCTAGATATAAAAAATCGGGGCAACGCGTGCAGAAGCTTTTCATGAAAACGCCTTTTGCTTTAAGCATTATCAAAACAGATTCTCTTCGCGGTATTGTAAAAGCTGAACCTAATCTAACTTCAAATTATAAAATTGAAGTTTCGGATTATTTTGGAAATATGAATTCGGTTACAGTCCCAATTGAGTTTGATGCCACAACACCTCTTGTGGAAGCGGAGCCAGTTAATGGGCAGTATTTTATCAAGTATAATAGAGATGCCAATTTTGAGAAAGATAATATGTCGGTTTTCTTTCCGGCTGGAACTTTTTACGATGACTTCAATATGAATTTTGATGTGAGAAATAACAAAATTTTTATTCATGACGATACTGTTCCAGTGCATTCTAATTTTACCATCACCATAAAAGACGATACTTATCCAGAATCTTTGCGTGATAAACTTTATATCGGAAAGGGAACAAGCTATAATGGAACGATCAGAAAAGATGATATTTTTACTGCGAAGGCAAAAATATTGGGTACATACGGTTTGGTTCTGGATACGATTGCTCCAGTGATTAAAATTGCAAAACCAATTGAAGGAAAATGGATTAGCGATCAAAAGAAAATTGATTTAACGATAAGCGATTCTTTATCAGGAATAAAATCTTATAACGGATATTTGAATGGAAGTTGGGTTTTGTTTGAATACGAAAATAAAGCGAGAAGAATTACGCATACTTTTGATGATCAGTATTTGGCTGAAGGTGAAAACGTATTAAAAGTTGAAGTTGTTGATAATGTAGGAAATACTACTATCTTTGAAACTCGTTTTTTTAGAAGTCAACAAAAATAAAACCCAAAATCTTTGAGTCATAACAGGTTTACATTCGTTTTTCTTTTTTTCTTTTTCAGCTGCATTGCATTAGCTCAAAACGCTCGTATCAAAGGGCTTATTTTAGATAATGAAAAACATCCTGTTGCGGAGGTAAATGTTTCCTCACAAGATATTACAGTGCAGTCTGATTCAAATGGTTTTTATGAAATTGTAATTCCATCAAACAAAAAAGTCTCTTTGATTTTTACTCACGTTTCTTTAAAAATGATGAGTTTGACGGTGAATTTGAAAACAAATGAAGTTTTTGTTTTTAATCCGATTATGAGTAATTCTGAAGAACAGATGGGAGAAGTTTTTGTTTCTTCTGGAAACAGAAAACGAGTTCAAGGAATAACTTCTGTTGATACTGAAACCATAAAAAAGATTCCGGGTGCAAATTCAGGAATCGAAAATATTCTCAAAACACTTCCTGGCGTTAATTCAAATAACGAATTAAGCACACAGTACATGGTTCGTGGCGGGAATTATGATGAAAATCTAGTTTATGTAAACGAAGTAGAAGTATATCGTCCATTTTTAATTCGTTCAGGACAGCAGGAAGGACTAAGTTTTACCAATACTGATTTAGTGCAAAATGTTGAATTTTCTGCAGGAGGATTTCAGGCGAAGTTCGGAGATAAGTTATCTTCTGTTTTAGATATTACGTATCGAAAGCCGACTCAGTTTGGCGCTGCTTTTGAAGCCAGTTTTTTAGGCGGAAGCGCTGCAGTCGATCTGGTTTCGAAGAATAAAAAATGGTCTGCTGTAACAGGAGTTCGTTATAGAAATAATAGTCTTTTGGTGAATAGTCAAGATACAGAGACGAATTATAAACCAACTTTTGCAGATATTCAAACCAATGTGAATTATGATATTTCTGAAAAATGGCAAATGAGCTTTCTAGGAAATATTTCTCAAAACAAATATTCGTATGAGCCTTTGGTGCGCCAAACTAATTTTGGAACGGCAGATCAGCCAATGGCGCTTGCGGTTTATTATGACGGACAAGAAAAAGATCAATACGATACCTATTTTGGAGCTTTAAAAACGACTTATAAAGCATCGCCTACGCTGACTCTTAAATTAATTGGGTCTTTATTTCACACGACAGAACAAGAACATTTTGATATTTTGGCGCAATATCGTTTAGGCAGTGTAAATGCTGAAGATCCAGAAAATACATCTGCAGTTGATTTTACTCGTGGAATTGGCTCTCAGTTAAACCACGCTCGAAATGATCTCGATGCTTTAATTGCAAATATTGAACTCAAAGGAACTAAAGATTGGAAAGAAAGCCAGTTGGAATTTGGTTTAAAATATACTAGAGAATCTATTCGCGATCGAGTAGTGGAGTGGGAAGTTATTGATTCGGCAGGATTTTCTATAAATCCGCCTTTGGTTATTATTCCAAAAAATAATCAGCCTTACACGCCTTATACAGGGCCACTTTTGCCATACCAAAATATACGAGCGACAAATTTTAATACCATTAACAGATTTTCTGGTTATGCTCAATGGAATAAGCAGTCGGAATTAGGCTCAAGTCAGATTTGGTATCATTTGGGAGCGCGTTTTCAAGGCTGGAATGTTGCGGGAGCTTTAGAAGAAGGAAAGACGAAGTTTGTAGTAAGTCCGCGTGCGCAATTTGCGATAAAACCAGATTGGGATCACGATATGGTTTTTAGAATTTCGGGCGGATTATACCATCAGCCGCCGTTTTACAGAGAATTACGAGATTTAAATGGTGTTGTGAATCCAAATGTGAAAGCTCAAGAAGCAATTCATATAGTTTTAGGAAATGATTATAATTTTAAAATGTGGAATCGCCCTTTTAAATGGGTGACCGAACTGTATTATAAATCACTTTCAGATGTAAATGTGTATTCAATTGACAATGTCCGAATTCGTTATGTTGCCAATAACAATGCAAAAGCCTATGCACAAGGTCTTGATTTTAGATTAAATGGAGAATTTGTTCAAGGAACAGAATCTTGGGTAAGTTTCGGATATATGAAAACGGAGGAGAATTATGAAAACAAAGGGTATATTGCCCGTCCGACAGATCAGCGTTTGAAATTTGCGATGCTGTTTCAAGATTATATGCCGAATATTCCAAGCGTGAAAGTGTATTTGAATTTGGTTTATAATACAGGTTTGCCTGGAGGTGCGCCAGCATATTCTGATCCGTATTTATATCAAAGCCGATTAAATGATTATAGGAGAGCAGATATTGGTTTTGCAAAAGTTTTTGTAGACGCTAGTACGCAAAATACAAAAAAAGGCTGGCTGAAAAACTTTAAAGAATTGGCTGTTGGACTGGAAATTTTCAATCTTTTCAATAATCAAAATGCTATTACCAATACTTGGGTTCGTGACGTCTATTCAAAAAATCAATATGCGATTCCAAATTATATGACTTCGAGGGTTTTTAACGTTAAGATAAATGCGAGGTTATGATAGAAAAACGTGAAAAGAGAAAAAAGATTTTTTACGTTCCAGGAATGATTTCTTTAGTCTTAATACCGCTGTTTTGTTTTTATCATTTTTTTAAAGTTGATGCTTTTATGGTTTATGGATCCTTAAATTTAATGGTTCCTGATAAAGAAGAATTTGAAAAATATAAAATCGCAGATTTAAGAAAGTATAAAAGGTTTAATTTTAATGATGTAAAATTAAAAGAACTTGACAAAATAAAAGAATTAAGATTTTTTGTTCGAGATATAGTCAAAAAGTATGACACTATAAATGGCGCTAAAATTCATTTTGGGTCAAAAACAGATTATGATACTTTTGTTAATGTAATTAATTTGGTAGCAGAAGAAAAAGTGCCAACTTGGGCTTTGTTTGGGAATGATATTTATGTATTAACAAGCCCAAAACCAAAACCAAATAAAAATAATTATCGTGTAATAACTTGTGGTTATTATGAAGCCAATAAAGATTTCTGGTTAAAAGAAGATAAGGAAAGAGAACGGTCTTATCATCTTTCTTTGTATAAAAAGAGCTGGCTTATTTTTCTAGGTTATCTAGGAATTGTTCTACTAAACATCTTTGCGCTAGTAAAATTTAATAAAAACAAAAATTACAATCAAAAATAGTATATTTGATAATCGTATATAATCATTGTAGATGAAAAAGTATTTTAAATATATCGCGCTAATACTTGTCGGAACAGTAATCAGCTGTCGAGAGGAAGTTCAGAAACCAAAAGTAAGTTATGGCGCTTCAAACAAAGTAAGTGTTACTAAAGCCGATACAACTCAAATTGAAATCGCCGATTTGCCAATTCAAATGGAAGGAACAAGTTATTTAATTCACCCAGTTGGAGATTTAAGGGTTTTTGAAAGAGGATCTAAAGCTAGATATGGTTCTTCGAGCGTAAATGATGTGAGTTTTACAATTTCTAATTTAGGCGAATATGAAATTACAGGATACCTTCAGAATTTAAAATTCCAAAAAGTAGATTCAGATTCTATCCGACCATTATCAGATAAACCGGTTTTGATTTTAACAGCTACGTATTTGAAAACGGTTGCAGATAAAACTCATAATAATGTGATGGTTTACACCTTGACAGATTCAGATACCAACAAAGATGGAAAAATAGACACCAGCGATATTAAAACTTTATATTTAAGTGACATCAGCGGAGAAAATTTTACGAAAGTTTCTGCTGACCTTCAAGAACTGGTAGATTGGAGCTTAATTGAATCTAAAAACCGTTTGTATTTTAGAACTATCGAAGATACCAATCAAAACGGCCAGTTTGATAAAAATGATGTTTTGCATTACAATTATATAGATTTGGCTTCTAAAAAATGGGAGGTGAAGAGTTATAAGCCGATATAACTTTTTAAAATTTTAAAATGTATTCTGAAGATGAATTAAAAGAACAGGAGAAGGAATTTAGTACTGTTTTGACTTATGTTTTTATGCCCATATTCATTCTTACTGTTATTGGAGCATATTTCGTGGGTAATTCAATGGGATATATAGAAAAGGAATATAAAGAAGCTAATGAATATAGTTTTTCAGGAGTAGTTTATGAAAAGGAAATAGAAGGTGGAGAGGGATATCGTTTTCCTCATTATTTATTTTTGAATTCAGGAATTAGATGGCAAGTGAGTAGTGAACTATATGATAAAATAGAGATTGGTGATTCTGTGGTGAAAAAGTCTAAATCTGATTCTGTTTATTATTATAAAAAAGGAAGACAAATCATCATTGAAGATCAAAATTTGTATCTTAGAAATAGGTATTTAGAAAAACTCAAAGAAAAATAAATTAGACTAATATATTTAATCTTTTCAAATTCTTTTAATCTGTGGCAAGAAAAAAAACTTAGAATCATAGCGTCTCAGTATCTTAGAAACTTCAAATTAATATATCACTTTCCAAATCCGATTTTTCAATTTCGAAACCAAAACCTAAGCGTTCTACCAATTCTATTACCAGTTTTTTATACCAGTTTTCAGATTTTGGATGAATGTATATTTTTTCAATTAATTGATTGATGTCAACATTGATTTTTAATCCGTCATTTAATTTGATGCCGCTTTTTGAAGTGTCACTTAGAATTCGTACTTCTCTTTCGTATTGGAAACTTTTTCTTTTAAATAAGAATGGAAAGAACAAATCATCAAACGGAATGTATTCTTTTTTATAATCGATATAATTTACTTCGCCAATAAACTGGTCAAAATTATTTTCTGGCTTCACTGCTTTCTGAAGTTTTCCAATTGTAGATTGAATGGCTAATCCTTCGTTGTTTTTTGTGAAAATCTGCCACATGGCAAACGATTCATATTCATTAATGTGCCAGCTGCTAATCGCTACTTTTTCGCGGTGTGTTTTGTAGTAATTTAAAAACTCAGGATTATCTGCGGCAAGTTTTTTAATCTCTTCATAAGTAGGTTCGCTGAAAGTTCCTTCATATTGATCTTCAAACTTGTCTGAACGTGACATAAAAAGCTTTTTCGAAAGCAATAAATCAAGAAATTTGGATAGATCTAGATATTTCCAAACAATAGTATCGGGATCGTCAGGAAGTTTTATGTTGGGGTTTTTAAGATACATTTCAGGAAGAGTTATAGATTATTCTTAACTAACCTAAAGTTATAAAAATAAACACAGATTAAAGAACTTAAATTGAGTTTTAATGTTTCCTTAATCTGTGTAAATTAAATCGGGTTTAATGTTTTTTTTATGATTCGAAAGATTGCATCGTTACCAGTTTATTGTAAGTTCCGTTGTGTGCAATCAGCTCTTCGTGAGTTCCTTGTTCAACGATTTTTCCTTTTTGCATTACTACAATTACATCTGCTTTTTGAATTGTAGAAAGACGGTGTGCAATTACGATCGATGTTCTGTTTTGCATCATGTTTTCCAGTGCAACCTGAACAAATTTTTCGCTTTCTGTATCCAATGCAGATGTTGCTTCGTCCAAAATCATAATAGGTGGATTTTTTAATACAGCACGAGCAATAGACAAACGTTGTTTTTGACCTCCTGAAAGTTTGTTTCCGCTGTCTCCAATATTGGTGTAAATGCCTTTTGGAAGATCTTTAACGAACTCATAAGCATTTGCGATTTTTAGAGCTTCGATAATTTCATCATCAGTAGCGTCTAATTTTCCTAAAGAAATATTGGCTTTTATCGTATCATTAAACAAAATGCTATCTTGCGTTACCAATCCCATCAAACTTCTCAGTGAGTGAAGATTCATGTCTTTAATGTTGATTCCGTCTATAGCTATAGAACCTTCGTTTACATCATAAAAACGAGTCAATAAATTTGCAATAGTACTTTTCCCGCTTCCAGATTGTCCAACAAGCGCAACAGTTTGGCCTTTTTTAATTTCAAGAGAAAAGTCTTTTAAAACATTTTCATTTTCATATTTAAAGTTGATATTCTGAACGCTGATGTTGTTGTCAAACGTTGTTTTTTCGATTGCATTTTCTTTAGAAACAATAGTATTTTCTTGGTCTAAAACTTCAAGAACACGTTCTGCAGCTGCATTTCCTCTTTTTACTCCGTATGACGCTTTAGAAATTGCTTTTGCAGGAGTAAGAATGTTATAAGCAAGTCCCATGTAAGCGATAAACGAAGGACCGCTTAGAGTTTTGTCAATCAAGACCATTTGTCCTCCATACCATAATAAAATAGCAATAACAGTAATTCCCATAAATTCACTAGCAGGAGAAGCTAAGTTCTGACGGTTTCCTATTTTATTTGATAAATTAAAAAAGCGCTGAGTTGAATTTTGAAAAACGGTATTGAAATAGTTTTCAGCATTATATCCTTTTACAACTTTTAATCCGCCAATAGTTTCTTCAATTGTAGATAAGAAAGTACCTTGCTCTTCTTGCGCTTTTGTGGATTGCTTTTTCAATTGTTTTCCGATTAAAGAAATTATGTAACCAGAAATCGGAATAAAAATGAATACAAATAAGGTTAACTTGGTGCTGATGATCAGCATTGTAGTGATGGTGAAAATGATAGTTAAAGGTTCTTTTACTATAAGCTCTAATATGGCTAGAAAAGAGTTTTGTACCTCGTTTACGTCAGCTGAAATTCTTGAAATGACATCTCCTTTTCTTTTTTCAGAGTAAAATGCCAAAGGAAGTTCCAGTGTTTTTTTGTACATAGCATTTCGCATGTCTTGTAAAACTCCATTTCGTAAAAAAGTGATAAAAAACATAGCTAAATAATCGGCTAAGTTTTTTAATAAGAAGATCGAAATTATAATTGTCACCATTATGGCTAAAATATAACCTGGGTCATGATTGCCTTTTGTTGTAGTGATGTAGTAGCTTAAATAGTCTTCACCATATTGCTGCAATTTTAAAATACCTTCATAAACCGGTTTTTCGTATCTAGCTTTTGTCTGGTCAAATAAAACCTGAAGCATCGGAATTAAAGCCACAAAAGAAAGTGTGCTGAAAAGCGCATACAAAATATTGAAAAAGATATTTAAGAACGCATACTTCTTATAAGGGTATATAAAAGGAACTATTTTTTTGAAATTACTCATTTATTTTTGGATGTTATTTTTTTTGCTTGGTTATGCTTGCTTGAGTTTTAGCATTACATTTTTTGTTACAATAAATTCGCGTTAACGAATTTTTACTGCACAAAATTAATCCAATTGGATTGTTTTCAATTTCTTTTAGGTTTTTTTTATAAAAAAAACTCTGATTTGCATTCTTAAAGATGCAAATCAGAGTTTTAAATATTGGACTCCTTGTTTTTAAAGACTATTTGCAAATGGCAATATTTTCAAAAAAAGGATTTATTTAATTTAACTGCATATCTGCAATAATGTTTTGAATCTTTTGATCTAAGAAACTTTCTGCTTCATCAAAATCAGAAACCGATTCGATTTCAGCATTCACACTAATGTAGAATTTAATTTTAGGTTCAGTTCCGCTTGGTCTTGCGCAAATTTTAGAGCCATCCTCAGTATAATAAATCAATACATTCGATTTCGGAATATCCATTGTTGATTCTGAACCGTCTAATAAATTTAAAGCGATAGACGATTGATAATCTTCAACCATAATAACTCTTTGTCCGTTAATTTCTTTCAAAGGATTTTCACGTAAATCGATCATCATTTGATTGATTTCCTGTAAGCCTTCCATTCCTTTTTTGGTTAAAGAAACTAAGAATTCTTTATAAAAACCATTTTCAACATAAAGCTGTAAAAGTTCTTTATAAACAGAGCTTCCCGCAGCTTTTGCCTGAGCGGCAACTTCGCATATCAATAAAGTAGCGGCAACTGCATCTTTATCTCTAACAGCATCGCCAACCATAAATCCGAAACTTTCTTCACCACCTCCGATAAATTCAAGTTCAGGAAAATCTTTGATCATTTTTGCGATCCATTTAAATCCAGTCAAGCCAACTTTACACTCAACGCCATAACTTGTTGCCAATTCCATCATCATTGGAGTTGAAACGATTGTTGAGCCAACGAATTGTTTTCCGTTAAGTTTACCTGCTTTTTTCCATTGTTTCAATAAGAAAGAAGTCATCAAAACCATCGTTTGGTTTCCGTTTAATAAAATCATTTTGCCGTCATTGTTACGAACAGCAACTCCTAAACGGTCGCAGTCAGGATCTGTTCCCACTACAATGTCAGAATTTGTTTTATCTGCTAGAGCCAAAGCCATAGTTAAAGCTTCTGGTTCTTCTGGGTTTGGAGATTTTACCGTTGGGAAATCTCCATCTGGAATAGCTTGTTCCGGAACGATATGAACATTCTTATATCCAGCTTGCGATAAAACATCTGGAATTGATTTTATAGAAGTTCCGTGCAATGAAGTAAAAACAATATGAAGATTGTCTTTGGCTTCGGCAGGCGTATTAAAACTTGCGTTTTCGATAGATGATTTTATAAATGCTTTGTCTATTTCGGTATCAATGTACTGAATCAAACTTTCGTTTGCGTTAAATTTGATTTTGTCATAACCTAAGCTTTCAATCACATTTACAATTTCTTTGTCCTGAGGAGGAACAATTTGCCCTCCATCTTGCCAATATACTTTATATCCGTTGTACTCCGGTGGATTGTGAGAAGCTGTTAAAACAATTCCGCATTGGCATTTTAAATATTTAAGAGCAAAAGACAATTCTGGAGTTGGTCTCAAATCAGAAAACAAATAAACCTGAATTCCGTTTGCCGAGAAAACATCAGCTACCACTTTAGCCAACGTGTTGCTATTGTGACGACAATCGTAAGCAATAACTACTTTTAAAGGTTCGTTTGGAAAAACTTTATGCAGATAATCAGATAATCCTTGAGTATTTTTTCCAAGTGTGTATTTGTTGATTCTGTTATTTCCAATACCCATTACACCGCGCATTCCTCCAGTTCCAAACTCTAGGTTTTTGTAAAAACTCTCTTCAAGTTCTTTTGGAGAAGTAGTCATTAATTCCTTAACCGCAGCTTGCGTTTCCTGATCAAATGTTGGCGTCAGCCATTCGTTTACAGCATTTAATATATTTGGTGCTATATTCATTATATGATTTCGTTTTTATGTTTGTTTAAAAATAGTTTGTTATTGAGAGTTTAAGGTGCTTTATGAAATATTTTTATATCTTAATTAAACATAGATTTAAAAATATAACTTATAAAGAACTTTTTTAAAAATTAACCTCTCGTGCTACTTTATATCTTGCCTCGTTATTTTTTGTTCTTAAAATAATTTCGCCCAAGAATCCTGCTAAAAATAACTGAGTTCCCAAAATCATGGTAGTTAAAGCAATATAAAACCATGGATTGTTGGTAACTAAGCTATATTTCATTCCAGTATACATATGGTACAGTTTAGAAATTCCAATGTATCCAGCGGCTAAAAATCCGATAATAAACATTAAAGAGCCTATTGCGCCAAATAAATGCATGGGTCTTTTTCCGAATCTTGATAAAAACCAAATGGTAATCAAATCTAGAAATCCGTTTATAAAACGTTCCATTCCAAATTTAGTTTCACCATACTTTCTGGCTTGGTGAATTACCACTTTTTCTCCAATTTTTCCGAATCCGGCATTTTTAGCCAAAACAGGAATGTAGCGGTGCATTTCGCCAGAAACTTCAATGTTTTTTACCACAACATTTTTATAAGCTTTCAATCCGCAATTAAAATCATTCAGATCAACGCCAGAAGTTTTTCTAGCGGCCCAGTTGAATAATTTTGACGGAAGATTTTTTGCCACAACAGAATCGTAACGTTTCTTTTTCCAACCTGAAACCAAATCGTATTTCTGAGCTGTAATCATTTCATACAATTCAGGAATTTCGTCTGGACTATCTTGCAAGTCGGCATCCATTGTAATAATAACATCGCCTTTTGCTTTTGCAAAACCAGCATGTAAAGCCTGAGATTTTCCGAAGTTTTTCATGAAACGAATTCCTTTTACATTAGGATTTTCGTTAGAGAAACCTTCAATAATCTGCCAAGAATTATCTGTACTACCATCATCTACAAAAATGATTTCATAAGAGTAATTGTTAGACTGCATCACTTTAATGATCCAAGTGTAGAGTTCTTTAAGTGATTCCTCCTCGTTTAGAAGCGGTATAAGTATAGATAAATTCATTTATATTTTTATTCTTGTGTAGATTTGCTTTTAAAAAATGCTGCGAAAATTAATCCGAAAATTGCGCTTATAACCATAGCAAAAACAGATCCTTTTAATAATTCAAAAGTAGAATACGGATTGCTTTCTTTCATTTTAGCAACAGCTTCATTAATTGCTGAAGCTGGCGTGCCAAATTTCTGCATCATACCAATAGTATATTTGATCATAATTTCGCTCAAAGTGTCTTTTGCGCCTGGATCAATTACATTAAATAATACGATGTTGAAAGTTGTTGATATTAAAATACCAATTACTGCAGCTATAAAATAAGTAGTGAAAGCATCTTTAAAAGGAAAAACACCGTTTAAATCTTTCTTAGTTTTAGAAAGTAAAATGATACTAATTGTAAGGCTTATTACGATTCCTAGTATTCCCATCCACCAAGCTGTAAACAGATTTAAATCAATAGCATAGATTGTAGCTGTAACCAAAGCAGATGCAATTCCGATCATTACACCATACGTAACTCCATTCTTTTTTATAACTTCATTAATCATATTTCGATATGTTTAAAATTAATCCACAAATATAGTAATTCCCACTATAATCGGATATAAAAAAAGCTTTTCGAAATAAACTAAAAAAAAGTAAGCTAACTGTTTGTTTATTAAAAAAGAATTGTAAATTTGCACACTCAAAAATAATTAAATTTTTAAACAAAAAAGAGTATTATTTGTTTACACCTTTTTCTAACCATGAAAAAGCTTCAAAATAAAGGTGCTCCAAACAATAAATAAAAGAAAAGATGAAAAAAGGAATTCACCCAGAAAATTACAGATTAGTTGCATTTAAAGACATGTCGAATGATGAGGTTTTTATCACTAAATCTACTGCAGATACAAAAGAAACAATTGAAGTTGACGGAGTTGAGTATCCAGTTGTAAAAATGGAGATTTCTAGAACATCTCACCCTTTCTATACTGGTAAATCTAAACTTATCGATACTGCAGGACGTATTGATAAATTCAAAACTAAATATGCTAAACACGCTAAAAAATAATAGCTGTTTTAAATTATACAAAAGCCTTCCAATTCTGGGAGGCTTTTTTTATGCGTTAAATATTACTTTTCGTTAAAATGGTTTTTTAGTAAACCGGTAAAATATTCGTAACTTTGAAGCCAGGTAACCAAATCAAATTTTAACAAACACTCAATTATTTATGAACTACATTCTTTTCGACGGTCCCGTTCGGAATGCTTTATTACCCTTTACTTTTACACGGCCGGTAGCTGATATTTTGGTAGGAATTATGACGATTCGTCAGAAATGGGAAAAATATCTTGGTTCGACAATCACTACGATAACCGAAGAATATTTGTCTGAAAAATTTCCAATGGTTGAAATGGAGGAAAATGTAATGATCAACGCAGCGTATTTGCCAAATGATACTCTTGCGGAGATGGTTTCTAATTTGACAGAAAATCAGGCAATCTTTAAAGGTGAAGATGTAATTGCATTTTTTGCGAGCGAAAATCAGGAAGAAGTCGATTTTGATTCTTACGAAATCATTCAGTACAATGAAGATTGTATCACCATTGAACATACTTGGGATATTTTTTCTAAAAACGATGTTGCGATTCGTCAGGATTTTAAATATCTGACAGAAGACCGCACGTCTCAGCCAATTCCTAAAAGTGTTAATGTAATTTCGCCAGAGAATATTTTTATTGAAGAAGGAGCAAAACTAGAGTTTGTAACTTTAAATGCATCGACTGGTCCTATATATATAGGTAAGAATACCGAAATTATGGAAGGAACCGTAATTCGAGGACCATTCGCTTTATGCGAAAATGCAATGGTAAAAATGTCGGCTAAGGTTTATGGAGCAACAACTGTTGGGCCTGGAAGCCGAATAGGAGGCGAGGTTAAAAACTCGGTTCTTTTTGCTAATTCAAATAAAGGACATGAAGGATTTTTAGGAGATTCAGTTTTAGGAGAATGGTGCAATATCGGAGCAGATTCTAATAACTCGAACCTAAAGAACAATTATGAAGAAGTGAAATTATGGAGCTATGAAACAGAAAGTTTTGCTAAAACAGGGCTTCAGTTTTGCGGTTTAATGATGGGAGATCACAGTAAATGCGGAATCAACACGATGTTTAATACAGGAACTGTGGTTGGGGTAAGCGCTAATATTTTCGGAAGCGGATTTCCTCGCAACTTTGTTCCGAGTTTTTCTTGGGGCGGTGCAGCCGGATTTACGACTTATGTAACTAAAAAAGCTTTTGAAACAGCAAGATTAGTTATGAGTAGACGAAATATAGAATTTGATGCAACTGAAGCTGCAATTATGGAACATATTTTCGAGGAAACTAAAAAATGGAGAAAAGACTGATTTTAATGGAGATAATTAGATAATTAGATAATTTTTTGCAAACCCGACAGGTTTTAATAACCTGTCGGGTTTTGTTATTTTAGGGTTTTAGAGAATTTTCTAATTTTCTAATTGACACATTTTCTAATTTTACTTATTTGTCAATTTTAATAAAATCTCCTTTCATGTTGAATTTTAATTCTAAACCGTTGGTAAGTTTTGTTTCATAACCAGAAGTCTCAATTTCTATTTTGGTTACATCTTCTTTAGGAAAATTAGCTTTTATATAAGAAGCAATTTTTTTCGGGATGATAGATTTTGGGACTTTGCCAATTTTGGCGTCCACTTCTTTCCAATTTCCTTTCTTGTCAAATTCAATTTCAATTTTATTGTCAAACTGAACTTTGTATTCTGTAGAAAGAATTTCTTTGTCTTCTAAGATATAGCTCGGTTTTTTAGATCCAAAATGTGTTTTTAAGAATGTTTGGGCATTTGCTGGTAAAGCTTCTTTTTTAATTACGGTTTTTTGTGCATTTGCAGAAAAACCAATCATCAGTCCTGCAATTACGTAAACAGCCAATTTTAATTTCGTTTTCATATTTTGCTGATTTTTAAATTCTTATACAAGGTAAGATTTAAATTTTAAAAATAGAAACAAATCGATTTGGTTTGATTCTTTGCAATTTAGGCTTTGTTTAATTCTTTTAAATTTTTGCATTATCAAATTGTCTCATTGGCAAATTATCTAATTATCACATTTTCAAAATTATCTAATTATCAAATTGGGACATTATCTAATTAAATCTATCTTTGCAGCACGAAAAAAATGGGTAGTCAAATAAACGATTAACCGATTAAACAAAATTCACAAACACAAATGATTACAGTTAACGATATTTCGGTTCAGTTTGGCGGAACTACACTTTTTAGCGATGTTTCTTTTGCTATTAATGAAAATGATAAAATTGCCCTTATGGGTAAAAATGGTGCGGGAAAATCGACACTTTTAAAGATAATTGCAGGTGTAAATAAACCTTCTACAGGAAATATTTCTGCTCCAAAAGAAGCTGTAATTGCCTATTTGCCTCAGCATTTGCTTACTGAAGATGGTGCTACGGTTATGGAAGAAGCGTCAAAAGCTTTCAGTGAGGTTTTTAAAATGAAAGCTGAAATCGACGATATCAATGAGCAGTTGACCGTTCGTACCGATTATGAAAGTGACGAATATATGAAATTGATCGAAAGGGTTTCTGACTTAAGTGAGAAATTTTATGCTATCGAAGAAGTAAATTATGAAGCTGAAGTTGAAAAAGTATTATCAGGTCTTGGATTCGAACGTGAAGATTTTATACGTCAGACTTCTGAATTTTCTGGAGGATGGAGAATGCGTATTGAATTGGCTAAAATCCTTCTAAGAAAACCAGATTTGATTTTGCTGGATGAGCCTACCAACCACATGGATATTGAGAGCATTCAATGGTTAGAAGACTTCTTGTTGACTCAAGCAAAAGCCGTTGTGGTAATTTCGCACGATAGAGCATTCGTAGATAATATCACAAACAGAACTATCGAGGTTACAATGGGAAGAATTTACGATTACAAAGCAAAATATTCTCATTACTTAGAATTAAGAAAAGATCGTAGAATTCACCAGCAGAAAGCATACGATGAGCAGCAAAAAATGATTGCTGAAAATCGTGCTTTTATTGAGCGTTTTAAAGGAACATTTTCTAAAACAGATGCCGTTCAGTCTCGTGTGAAAATGCTTGAAAAATTAGAAATTGTTCAGGTTGACGAAGTAGATACTTCGGCATTGCGATTAAAATTCCCTCCAGCACCACGTTCAGGACAATATCCAGTTATTGTAAAGGAAATGTCTAAATCGTATGGAGATCATGTTGTTTTTAAAGATGCCAATATTGTTATCGAACGCGGACAGAAAGTGGCTTTTGTTGGAAAAAATGGTGAAGGTAAATCGACAATGATTAAAGCGATCATGAAGGAAATCGGCGTTGATTCTGGAAGCGTTGAAATCGGACATAATGCGCAAATTGGATATTTTGCACAAAACCAAGCTTCTTTGTTGGATGAAAATGCAACTATTTTTGAAACCATAGATAATATTGCTGTTGGAGATATTAGAACACAGATTAAAAATATTTTAGGAGCTTTCATGTTTCAAGGTGATGATATCACTAAAAAAGTTAAAGTGCTTTCTGGAGGAGAAAAAACGCGTTTGGCAATGATTAAATTATTGTTGGAGCCAGTAAACTTATTAATTCTGGATGAACCTTCGAATCACCTTGATATGAAAACCAAAGATATTATTAAAGATGCTTTGCGTGATTTTGACGGAACTTTGATCCTAGTTTCTCACGATCGTGATTTCCTTGACGGATTGGCAACTAAGGTTTTTGAATTTGGAAATAAACGAGTAAAAGAACATTTTGAAGATGTGGCAGGTTTCTTAGCGCATAAGAAAATGGACTCTATGAGAGAAATCGAGAAATAATATTTTTCATTAAAATTTGAAAAAGGCATAAGTTTTAATCTTATGCCCTTTTTTTGTTATTGTAACAATATTTTAATGCAATTTTTTTTACATAAAATATCTTTTTTTGTTATTTTAGTACTTCCATTTTCCTGTTGACTATAAGCAGTTAACTTTTGAACTCAAGAATAAAGAGCTGATTTTTAAATCGCTATACAAGCATTAATGTTTCAATTTATTTTAAGCCTATGAGTAAAAGTCTACTAATGCCAATTTTTTTTCTTTTTTTTATAACGCCAACTTTTTTACACGCCCAAGGCGATTTGAATCAAGGAGCCGATAAAACAGATAAAATAGAGAATGAGGAAGTAAAATATCCGCAATTTCAGTTAAAAGGGCTACTTCAAGCCAGATATTTGGAAAGTTTTGGAGATAACGTAGATGTTTTAGGAACTCATCACTCTACTGGAGATGTAACGCAAAGTTCTTTTGATATTAAAAGAATGCGTGTGGGGCTAAATACCAAATTAAGCGAAACTACGGAAATTGTAATTCTGGTGAATTTGGCAGATTTTAAGTCAGATACAAAAGGTAAAGTTCTCGAAAATGCCTATGGAAAATATACTTTCAATAAATATATTGCTCTAACAGGAGGTCAATTTCGTCCAGCTTTTGGTATAGAAGAGCTTGTTCCGGTAGATATTATTAAGTCTTTTGACTTTTCAAATCAATATTATGAATTCGGGAAAAACGGATGGACAAGTTTTCAAATTGGAGCGTCGGCAACTGGAGCTTTTGATATTGGGAAAATTCCAGTGAATTATGCTATTTCGGTTTTAAATGGAAATGGGAAAAATGTAGAAATGGACAAAGACAATGGAAAACAATATTCTTCGAGATGGGTTTTCGGTTTGTCAAAAGAACATAAAATTAATCTGGGCTTGAATGGTGGTTTTGGAAAGGTTTTTAAAGAAGATGTATTTGCGCTAGGAGCAGATATTACAAGCGATTTTAAACTAACCGATAAACTTAGTTTTGATCTGCAGATCGAATATAAACAGGGAACAAACCATAATTTATATTATTCCTTGCCAGTTGAAAGCCGAACAGATAATGTTGCCGATTATCAAATGCGAGGTATTTATTTCTTGCCGAACTTTAGATATGAGGTAAATTATCAAAAACTTACTGCGCTTGAATTGTCGTGTCGTTACGAAACTTTCGACCCTAGTTATAAAATTAATTCAAACGTGCGTACCACTTACACGCCAATGATTAGTTTAGAATTCGGAAAGTCGTATACAGGCCGTATCGAAATGGGATTTGAAATTGACAGATTCGATAAAAGCATCCCGGATACATCAACCTACAACGATAATTTATTTTTAATTCAGTTACAGCTCAGAATTTAACTCACTTAATTTTTGTTTTTATGAAAGAAGTAAAAATTCCACAGACCCTAATTACGCTGGCAGTTTTAGTTGCCATTTGGTTTATTCCAGCTCCAGAAGGCGTTGTGACAGAGGCTTGGCATTTATTTGCCATTTTCGTAGCTACTATTTTAGGAATCATCTTAAAAGCAGCTCCGATGGGAACTATGTGTATGATTGCAATTGCTTTGACAGCTATGTCTCAGGTTTTGGCTCCAGGAGATCCTGGAAAATCGATCACGCTGGCATTAAAAGGATTTGGAGATAAAGTAATTTGGCTTATTGGAATTTCATTTTTCATCGCAAGAGGATTTATAAAAACAGGTCTTGGAAATAGAATTGCTTTTTTATTCATAAAAATATTTGGGAAAAGTTCTTTAGGATTGGCTTATGGTTTAGGATTGGCAGATTTGGTTCTAGCGCCAGCCGTTCCGAGTAATACCGCTAGAGGAGGAGGAATTGTTTATCCGATTATGAAATCAATGTCAATGAGTTTTGGTTCAATGCCAGACAAACCTGAAACACATAGAAAATTAGGGGCATATTTGACATTGAATAGTTATAACATGAATTTGATTGCTTCTTCTATGTTTTTAACAGGAACTGCAAGTAATCCGATGTGTCAGAAGTTTGCTTTGAATTTAGGGATAAAAATCAGCTGGATGTCATGGGCAGCTGCTGCAATTGTTCCGGGTTTGTGTGCTTTTATTGTAATTCCATTTGTGCTTTACAAAATTTATCCTCCAGAATTAAAAAAAACTGGTGATGCTCCGCAGATAGCAACGCAGAAATTAAAAGAAATGGGGGCGATAACAAGAAATGAATGGATGATGTTGCTAACATTTTTTATTCTGCTTTTCCTTTGGATGACAGGGGATTTATTTTCTATCGATGCAACTACAACTGCCTTTATAGGGTTGGTAATTTTGCTTTTGACTTCAGTATTGACTTGGGATGATGTAAAAGCCGAAAAAGGAGCTTGGGATACCATTGTTTGGTTTTCTGTTCTGGTAATGATGGCCAGTTCGCTTAACGAATTGGGTTTTATTGCTTGGTTTAGCGATTTAGTGAAAGCAGAAATTGGCGGGTTAAGCTGGCAGATGGCTTTTCCGATTATTATATTAGTGTATTTCTTTAGTCATTATCTTTTCGCAAGTGCAACCGCACACGTTGCAGCAATGTATGCGGCTTTACTTGGTGTTGGTGTTTCGCTCGGAATTCCTGGGTTACTGCTAGCATTTATGCTTGGTTTCGTCGGATCTCTTTACGGAACTTTAACGCATTATGGTCATGGTCCGGCACCCGTATTTTTCGGGAGTGGCTACGTTGACCTAAAGAGCTGGTGGGTCAAAGGGCTTATAACCGGTTTGGTTATGCTCTTGATCTATATGGTGATAGGAGGATTGTGGCTCCGAATTATTGGATATTTTTAGATTCTAATTCCTGGAGGAAGTAACTCTTTATATTTAGGGTTTTTCTTGAAAAATGAAACAATCTTTGGATGGATAGGAACTACTCTGTAATTTTTTTCAGAACTTAAATCTAAAATATTCTTAAGTAAGGTATTGATTGTTTCTTCGTTTTCGTACGAATCAGGTTTGTTGATTTTGGTTAAAAAGATTTTTTTTTCTTGAAATTGATACTCAACTGCTAACATTCCTTCAGGGATGACAGTTTCGAATTGGCGTGCAAATGTGTTGTCTTTGATTTCCATAGTTACAGAAGTTTCCATACTAATTTCTTGTTAGGTTATTGGTAAATAGTGAATTTGGGATTCGAAACATGTATTGAAAGAAAATTCTTTATAAGATTTAAAATCAAAAAATATTTCGAAATGCAAAGGTAATCATTTGATTTTCAATATTAAATTATTTTTTGCAGCTGTAAACTTTAAGTTATTGTTTTGAAGTTTGATTTTTTGAGTCAGATGTAATAAATAGGTCTGAAATTTGATTATCATGATATTAAAAGAAGTAACTTTATTTTTTAAGAATAAATATCCCAATCGTAATTTCATTTTAATGTTATGAGTAAAATTCCAGTTTATTTTATGCCGGGTCTGGCAGCGAGTTCATCTATTTTTGAAAGGATAAAATTGGATGAAAATATTTTTGAAACGCATCTTCTCGAGTGGGAAATTCCAAACCCTAAAGAATCTTTATCAGATTATGCGCTTCGAATTAGTAAAAACATAAAAGAAGAAAATCCTGTTTTAATCGGAGTTTCTTTTGGAGGCATCTTAGTTCAGGAAATTTCGAAGCATATAAAAGCGCGAAAAGTCATTATAATATCAAGTGTAAGAAGCAATCATGAATTTCCTAGAAGAATGAAAATAGGAAAGCGAACAAAAGCTTATAAACTAATCCCGATGCAGTTGATTCTTAATATTGAAAAGCTTGCCAAGTTTTCTTTTGGAGAAAAAGTCAATAAGAGAATAAAATTATACGAGAAGTTTCTATCTGTACGCGATTTAGGTTATCTGCAATGGGCTGTAGAAAGTGTAATCTTATGGGATCGAGATAAAATTGACGAAAATGTAGTGCACATTCACGGAGATCAAGACGAAGTTTTTCCAATTAAATATATTGATAAATGCATTTTGGTTAAAGGGGGAACCCATATTATGATTCTCAATAAGTATAAATGGCTGAATGAGAATTTACCTTCGATAATACTGGATTAAATTCCAATTTTAAAAAATCCAAATTCCAAATCTTTGTCAAAGTTTTAAACTTTGACAAAGGTGTATTTAAGGACATTTACACGCGATCTTGTCATTTCGACCGTAGGGAGAAATCTTCGCAAGTAGCTCGACAAAGAAATTCAAAAAAGTATGAGAATCTGCATAATCGTTTTAATGTTAATTTTGGTCGGATGTAAATCTCCAAAAAAAGATTACGACTTTACTTTCTTTAAAAGGAATATTCATGAAGCGTATTATTTGAAGTTTAATTCTTCGGATACGCTTTATTGTGTAGATGCCTCTAGAATTAAGTTAGAGACTTCTTTTGCAATTTTAAATAAAGAGCAAAAAGAAAGAATTCAAAATGTATTAGACACTATAACTTTTCCAAAGAATGATACTTTTGAAGATATAGTGTTTAATGATGGAGAAACCAATGCGTTCGTATTAAAGAATGGTAAGGAATCTAAAAAGCTTAAAATTTATGGGATTTCTGGTCCTAAACAGTTTTGGCATTTTGGAGAAACATTAGATAGAATTAAGCTCAATCTTCAGTTTTTTAAAATAAATAAAAAAATAAATTTAAGAGAAATCAATAAAATGGTAATTTCAGAGGTGAAATTTGTACCTCGTAGAAAAGATTCTTTAAAATAAATGGATTTATAAAAAGTAACCAAAAAGTTTTGTCCTCCTGAGCGGAGTCGAAGGATCGCATGCTAAATCTATTCAGTGCGTCTATACTTTGCGTGTCCTTCGACTCCGCTCAGGAAGACATAAAATGAGAAAAATCTAAAATCTAAACTCAACAATCTAAAATAAAAAATCCCAAACTCTTTTGGAATTTGAGATTTCTAATATTTGGAATTTAAAAAATCGTTAGATTTTCTTCATTTGCTCTTTCATCATAGAGATTTGCTCTTTCAGCATTCCTTGTTTGTCTAATTTTTTAGCTTCGTTTAATAAATTAGTCGCTTCCAATTTTCTTCTGCGTGACATTGCTACTCCTGCAAGGTTTAGTTTAGCTACAGCTAAATCCATATCCATTGATAGTCCAAGTTCGATTGCTTTTTTGAAATGTTTCTCTGCTTGGTTGATATTGGTTTGAGATAACATGATACCTTGCAAATAATTTAAGTATCCTTGTTGTTTTCTTACTAATGCACCTTCCGGGTTTTTGATATATGATAACCATTTATTAGCTCCTGCGAAGTCTTGTTTTCTTAATTTAAGGAAAGCTAAAAGGATAAATTCGTTTTTGAAATAAAGAAAAATCGGAATTGCAGTCAATAATATAAGAAAGATTCCATTTCCGATATTACTTTCTGTAAATTGCCAAATGCCCGCCACTACAAGAAGTCCGGCCAAAATAAGTTTAATATTTTTGTGAAACATAATTAATGTAAATTTGTGATTGCAAAGATAGTAAAAGGAATTAAAAATATTTTTATAAAAGTACTTGCTAGAAAAAAAAGTCTTTGTATATTTGCACTCGGTTTTTGAATAACGATATCAAAAACAAATTAATAAGTTAATAGATACCATTTTTAAAGATACAAAGCAATGAGCAAAAGAACATTTCAACCATCGAAAAGAAAAAGAAGAAATAAGCACGGATTTATGGACAGAATGGCTTCTGCGAATGGAAGAAAAGTTCTAGCGCGTAGAAGAGCAAAAGGAAGACATAAATTAACTGTTTCTAGCGAGCCTAGACACAAAAAATAATGTTTGTATAAACATACATAAGGCGATTACTTTTTTAGTATCGCCTTTTTTTATACCTTTTCGGTACAAATTTTTTCAACTTTCTAGTTTATAACGCACTAGAGAGGTTTTTAAATCGTAAATAACTACACAATACATACAAAATGCCTAAAGACACATCAATAAAATCAGTTTTAATAATAGGTTCAGGACCTATTGTTATTGGCCAAGCTTGCGAATTCGATTATGCGGGATCTCAATCTGCACGCTCGATTCGTGAAGAAGGAATTGAGGTTATCTTGATTAACTCGAATCCAGCGACGATTATGACCGACCCATCTATGGCCGATCATATTTATTTGAAACCTTTAACGACAAAATCGATTATTGAGATTCTTAAGGAACATCCGCAAATTGATGCAGTTCTTCCAACAATGGGAGGACAAACTGCTTTGAACTTGTGTTTGGAGGCTGAAGAAAAAGGAATCTGGCAAGATTTCGGAGTAAGATTAATCGGTGTTGATGTAAATGCAATTAATATTACTGAAGACAGAGAGCAATTTAAACAGCTTTTAGAAAAAATCAATGTGCCAACTGCACCAGCAAAAACAGCTACATCTTACCTTGAAGGAAAAGAAATTGCTCAAGAATTTGGCTTCCCGCTTGTAATTCGTCCTTCGTTTACACTTGGAGGAACAGGAGCAGCTGTGGTGTACAAAAAAGAAGATTTTGATGAGCTTTTAACTCGCGGACTTGAAGCTTCTCCAATTCATGAAGTTTTGATCGACAAAGCTTTGATGGGATGGAAAGAGTACGAGCTAGAGCTTTTAAGAGATAAAAATGACAACGTTGTAATTATCTGTTCTATCGAAAACATGGATCCAATGGGAATCCACACTGGAGATTCGATTACAGTTGCGCCAGCGATGACATTATCGGATACTACTTTCCAAAAATTACGTGACTATGCTATCTTAATGATGAGAAGTATCGGAAATTTTGCGGGAGGATGTAACGTACAATTCGCAGTTTCGCCAGACGAAAAAGAAGATATCGTAGCAATCGAGATTAATCCTCGTGTATCTCGTTCTTCTGCTTTGGCATCAAAAGCAACAGGTTATCCAATTGCAAAAATCGCTTCTAAACTAGCTTTAGGATACAACTTAGATGAATTGCAAAACCAAATTACAAAATCTACTTCGGCTCTTTTCGAACCAACTTTAGATTATGTAATCGTAAAAATACCACGTTGGAACTTCGATAAATTTGAAGGTTCAGACAGAACTTTAGGTCTTCAGATGAAATCTGTAGGTGAGGTTATGGGGATCGGACGTTCTTTCCAGGAAGCGCTTCACAAAGCGACTCAATCTCTAGAAATTAAGAGAAACGGTTTAGGTGCTGACGGAAAAGGATATAAAAATTACGAGCAGATTATTGAGAAACTAACGTATGCAAGTTGGGATCGTGTTTTTGTAATCTACGATGCAATCGCAATGGGAATTCCACTGAGCACCATTCATGAAATTACAAGAATCGATATGTGGTTCTTAAAACAATATGAACAGCTTTACACTTTAGAAAAAGAAATCTCAAATTACAAAGTTTCTAATCTTCCTAAAGAATTATTGCTTGAGGCGAAACAAAAAGGTTTTGCAGACAGACAAATCGCCCACATGATGAGTTGTCTGGAAAGTGAAGTGCATACTTTACGTATGGAGCAGAAGATCAACCGTGTGTTTAAATTGGTTGATACTTGCGCAGCTGAGTTTAAAGCGCAGACTCCTTATTACTACTCCACTTTTGAAGCTGAAATTGAAAAACCAAATGGAGAGCGTTTTGTTGATAACGAAAGCATTGTAACAGATAGAAAGAAAGTGATCGTTTTAGGTTCTGGACCAAACAGAATTGGACAAGGAATCGAGTTTGATTACTCTTGTGTACACGGAGTTTTAGCTGCTAAAGAATGCGGTTACGAAACCATCATGATTAATTGTAATCCTGAAACAGTATCTACAGACTTTGATACGGCTGATAAATTATACTTTGAGCCAGTTTTCTGGGAGCATATTTATGACATTATCCAGCACGAAAAACCAGAAGGTGTGATCGTTCAGCTTGGAGGTCAGACAGCTCTTAAATTAGCAGATAAATTGTCTAAATACGGTGTGAAAATCATCGGAACTAGTTTTGATGCACTTGACTTAGCTGAAGATAGAGGACGTTTCTCAGACTTATTAACTGAGTTAAATATTCCTTTCCCAAGATTCGGAATCGCTGAAACGGCTGATGAAGCTTCAAAATTAGCTGATACTTTAGATTTCCCACTTTTAATCCGTCCTTCTTATGTATTAGGAGGTCAGGGAATGAAGATTGTAATCAACAAAAAAGAGCTTGAAGAGCACGTAATCGATTTGCTGAAAGCAATTCCAGGAAATAAATTGTTACTAGACCATTACTTAGCTGGAGCAATCGAAGCTGAAGCAGATGCCATCTGTGATGCTGATGGAAATGTGTACATCATCGGAATTATGGAGCACATTGAGCCTTGCGGTGTTCACTCTGGAGATAGTAACGCAACATTGCCTCCTTTCAACTTAGGAGAATTCGTAATGCAGCAAATTAAAGATCACACACATAAAATTGCTAGAGCTTTAAAAACGGTTGGATTAATCAACATTCAGTTTGCGATTAAAGATGATACGGTTTACATCATCGAGGCAAACCCAAGAGCTTCAAGAACAGTTCCGTTCATTGCAAAAGCTTATGGAGAGCCTTACGTAAATTACGCTACTAAAGTAATGTTAGGCCACAATAAAGTAACTGACTTTGATTTCAACCCACAATTAAACGGTTTTGCAATCAAACAACCTGTTTTCTCTTTCAGCAAATTCCCGAATGTTAACAAAGCGTTAGGGCCAGAAATGAAATCAACAGGAGAAAGTATCTTGTTTATTGATGACTTAAAAGATGATCAATTCTACGAATTGTACTCTAGAAGAAAAATGTATTTGAGTAAATAATCTCAAGGTTCTATTATAAAAGAAAAGCTCCAATGAAAATTGGAGCTTTTTATTTCTGAAATTGTTTGAAACTTTATTCGCCTTGATTAAAGTTTATATTGTCTCTAGTATTTTTTTGAACTGAAATAGCGCCAAACAATGCCAATAGAAAAGCAAAAGCATAGAAACCTTTTTCGCTTGGAAGAATCGTTGCATTCCAAAGTCCAACAACTAAAAGAACGATTGATAAGAATGTTCCAAACCAGCAGATTCCGTAGTAAATATCAGTAACAGGAAGTTTTTCTAGTCGGTCTCTTACGCTTTTTTGCAGCGAAACAACAGCAAAAAGGCCGAACATTAGAACGGTGAAATAATATCCTTTTTCGTTTAAAAGCATTTCGGCTCTGGCAAGTCCAACAATAAAACCGATTGTCCCGGCTCCAAGTGCAACCCAAGATGCAGCGATAAAGGCATTTGATGTTTTTTGTATCATAATTTATTATTTTGGTAAGCCACAAATATAATTAAATTAGATTCATGCCAAAATAAAAACGCGATGTTTTGTTCAGTAAAATCTTTCAAATACAAAAGAAAAAGCTCCGTAATTGGAGCTTTTCTTGTTTTAAAAAGTAAGATGTTTTTTTATTTTTTAAGCAATTGCTCTAAAGGTTTTAATTGCTCCATGTCTATTTTAGAGTTTTGTAAAACAGACATTAAGGTCATAATATTATTCGGATTCATATTTTCGCCTAACACACGAACTACTGCAAAACCATTTTCTTTTCTGTTGGCAAAAATGACAAACTCTTTAATGTTGTCGTCACTTCCGACGTAGCTTATAGAAGCGCCTTCTTTACCAGAGCCGAACTTCATTAATTCTTGATATTTAGGATCTTTTAATATGGCTTTTACTTTGTTTCTTTCTGCCTCAAATTCTGTTTTATTGTTTTGATCTGCTTTAAAAGCCAGAATATTCATTTTGTCAAACGAATTCAAAGCCTCGTTTTGCTCAGCTGATAATTTGGTTTTATCAACATTCAAAATGTTTGGTGAAATATCTAAAGCAATAAAATCTTTTTTCTCTGAATTCTCAACGAAATATTTTTGCAGAGATGGTTCAGAATTACAGCTCCCCAAAGTTAGAAGAGCTGTAAGTGCTAGTATGAAGATGTTGTTTTTCATTTTTATTTTTTGCCTTTAGAAGCTTTCTTTAGGTCTGTACCGCCAGGAAGCTGCATTTTATCTGTTAATACCGAAATCTCGTTTAAGTCAAAATTACCAGTTAAAGATAGTAAAACAGTTTCATCATTTTTTGCACCGTCAACATACATTAAAAGTTCTCTTATCTGCGTATCTGTAGCGCCAGATTTTACCATTATTCTAACGTTTTTTCCGCCATCATTTACTCGCATTAATTCTTCTAAACCGGCAGTTTTTACATATTTATCGGCAGTAGCTTTCATGTCGGCTTCGATTTTTGGATTTTTAGTGGTGAATACTTTCAAGTAATCCAGTTTTTTGATTAGAGCAATATATTGCTGAGTCTCTTTATCAGAAGCATCAGTTTTTACTTTGCTCATTAAATCGAACATTTTTTTGTTTACAATTACTGAAGTTACATCATCCTGACCATCAAATTTGTCAAAAGCACTTTGTGCATAAAATGTAGTTGAAACGAATGCGAAGACTAAAGTTATAATGAAATTTCTCATGATTATTTTTGTTTAATTACTGTTTAAAAATTTTGTTTTTTGATTGTTCATATTCCTTAATGTAGTGTACACTTTCAATACCTACATTAACATTGTTTGATAATAAAGCCAAAGCTTTTTGAGTTGCTTTTAAGGCTTCTTCGGGATCATCGTAAGTTCCTAATTCTGCTTGCGAAGCTACTGCAGTAGTTTCATTTTTTTCGCTAACAAAAAAGTAAGTTCCGATTCCGAGCAAAACAACAGCAGAAGCTGCAATCGATAACCACGCCACATTTCGTTTCTTAGTTTGTAGTGGAATCTCATACGTCGATTTCTGTTCTCTTGCTTGAGAGAAATAGCCAAACATAGGTTTGTATTGCTCCAAATGCTGCGCAACATTCGGCGAAGAAAAATATTCTTTTAATTGATTTTCTTCAGCAATAGAAGTTTCTCCCTGAAAGTATTTTTCTAATATATCTTCTATTTTATTTAGTTCCATAAAGGTGTGTATTTGTCATTGATTCTCTAATTTTTTTTCTCGCTCTAGAAAGTGCCACTCGTATTGCTGTTTCGTTCATATTTACGATTTTGGCTATTTCTTCAAATTCATATTGTTCAACATCCCGAAGCTGAATTAATAGCTGCATTTGTTCGGGCATTTCGTTTATAATTTTTTCGACCCATTCTAAACTATCTTGGTCTTCTAATTTTTTATCCAATTGCGGTTGCCGATCGGTAAAATTATTATGGACAATCTGCAGATTACTGGCTCTTTTAGATTTTAGCTGATCGAGACAATAATTTTTAGTCATTGTCATGGCCAATGCTTCGACACTATTGTAGCTTTGCAGATTATCTTTTTTGTTCCATAATTTTACCATTACTTCCTGAGTCGCATCTTCTGCTTCTTCGGTGCTAGTAAGCAATCTTTTTGCCAGACGAAAAACTTTGTCTTTAAAAGGATTTATTAATTCTATAAATACAACTTGGTTCATTAATAAGATGGTTAATCGTTAGCTTATATATTCAAGACGAGGCACAATTATATTTGTTACAGCAAAAAAGAAATTTTTTTTATGTAAAAAAAATACTGCTTTAACGATAAAGGTAAAACTAAAGATACTATTTTTACGTTTATTCAGAATATAGATAACTACACGATATGAAAACAACTTTAAAGAGTGTTCTTTTTCTCTTTTTATTCGCTTTTTCTTTACAGTCTTGTGAAGATCAGGATGATGTAGCTGCTCCAGCAGACTTGCAGATTAATAATTTTATCTGGAGAGGATTAAATGAAGTTTACTTATGGCAGCAAGATGTTCCAAATCTAGCCGATGGTCGTAATTTACAACCAGATTTCAATCAGTTTTTGAGAGGATACTCTCATCCTGAAGATTTGTTCGAAGATCTATTGAACAAGCCGGTAAGCAAATATCCAAACGGAGACGCAATTGACCGTTTCAGTTGGATTGTTGACGATTATACTGTTTTGGAACAAGAATTAAGCGGCGTTACAAAAAATAATGGTGTTGATTTTAGACTGAGCCGTGTGGCTTCGGGGTCAAATGATGTTGTTGGTTTTGTCCGATATATTATTCCAAATTCTGATGCTTCTACAAAAGCAATTAAGAGAGGTGATTTATTTACGAGTGTAAATGGAACAAAACTTACGGTTTCTAATTATCAGGAATTATTATTAAATCAGGATAGTTACACTTTAAATCTGGCAGATTATAATGGAACGAGTTATGTTTTGAATGGGAAATCAGTTTCCTTGACTAAAACTGTTTTAGAAGAAAATCCTATTTTGATCAATAAAGTAATTACTTCTGGAAGTCATAAAATTGGTTATTTAATGTATAATGGCTTTTATCCTGGATATGATGATAAATTAAATCAGGCTTTTGGCGAATTGAAATCGCAAGGGATAACAGATTTAGTTTTAGATCTTCGATACAATGGAGGAGGAGCTGTTACCTCTTCAATAAGACTTTCTAGTATGATTACAGGACAGTTCGATACTCAGATTTTTGCAAAAACGCAATTTAACAGTAAGTGGATGAAAGATATGACCGCTGAAGATTTGGAAAGCTTGAATTATAGATTTGTGAATAATATTGAAGGAAAAGCATTAAACAGCTTAAATTTAACTACAGTCTATATTATTACAACTGCGAGTACGGCTTCTGCAAGCGAATTGGTTATAAATGGTTTAAAGCCTTATATCAATGTAGTGCAGATTGGAGAAACTACAACGGGTAAAAATGTTGGTTCTTATACGATTTATGATTCTGAAACTTTGTTTACTAAAAAAGGAATCAATCCGAATCATAAATATGCGATGCAGCCTTTAGTTTTTAAAATTTCTAATTCTGCCGGTTTTGGAGATTACACGCAAGGTTTACAGCCAACGTATCAGCAGTACGAAAGAGTAAGTACCTATGGAGTTTTAGGAGATCCTTCTGAACCTCTGCTTAATTTGGCAATTTCAAAAATTACAGGAACAACTGCCAAAAGAATTTTTGATGATTCTGCACCAAATACACCTTATCTGACAGATTCAAAAATCATAAACGGATTAAGACACGGAATGTATTTTCAAGATATTCCAAAAGGACATTAATGTAATAGGATATAAAAATAGAAAAGGCTTTCAGAAATGAAAGCCTTTTCCATAAAAAACAAAAACTAATTTTAAAGTATAATATTAATTATTAAAGTAGAATCCGTTTGAACCTACACCAACAGCTAATTCTTTTTGTAAAACTCCAGATAAATTATAGATAAAAGCTTTACTATCTTTATCAAATTTTGCGTCGGCAATATAAATGCGGTTGTTTTCTACAGCAAAACCGTAAACGTAGCTCGCTGGCGAGTTTACAATTGCCGTAGTAGAAGGTGTTGTTGCATTGATATCCATAGCATAAACAGAGCTTCCAGCAGTATAATAGATTTTGTTGTCTTCAATATCCATAAAACCTAGACCAGCTAAGCTCTCTGGAAATGCAATTCTAGATATAGATTTATCAGACAGTTTTACTTTTACAATTTCACCTGATCCAGAATAAGGAGCTCTCAAAATAAATAAAGTTCCGTTTTCTTCTTCGATAGAATCTCCGCTAGAGCCAATTTCTACTGTTTCTATCGCCTTTGTTGCAATATTTACAATTAATAATTTAGTGCTGCTGTTAGGTTCTGTAATGTATAATTTGCCATTTTCTAAGATTAATCTGTTTGCAGTGGCATTTAACTCGATTTTTGATTCGACGGTATTAGTAGCCAGATTAATTACAGCAACATAATCGTCAGTGTCTCCAGTTGCTGGATTGATATAAGAATATGTATTTGCATTTGTTACATACGCTTTTCCGTCTTTCACAACTCCATATCTTGGGTTAGCAAGACCAGAATCAATCTTTGCGATCAATTTAAAAGTATAACGGTTTACAACATTGATTACATTTGATCCTCCTGAAATGATGTATGCGCGATCTCCATCAAAAAATATATTTTGCAGATATCCGCCAATTAAATCAGAACCGTTGGCAGAAGCATAAACATCTTTGGTAAAAGAGGTAAAATCATCGCTTGAGAAAGAAACGCTTCCGACATCTGAACTTCCTTCATTTAAAATAAAAAAACCATTGTCGTAAGCACCTTTAGGATCATCGTTGTCATCACTTGAACAAGAAGCGAATAACGAAATGCTTAACGCTATTAAAAGTAATTTACTAAACTTCATATATTAAAATTTTAAGGTTAAATACACATTGAAATTGCGACCAGGCATTGGTCTGTTTTCTAGACTTTCGTAATCTTTATTGAAAAGATTTAAAACTTGAAAACCTACTTTGAAAGAATCTAAAAATTTTAGATCGTAATCGATTCCGATATTTGAAACCGTATAATCGTTAATGATTTCATCAGGATCGTTATCGGCTCTCGTGTAAACAAATCCGTTATAAAGGATTTGGTAATATGCGCTTATTTTATCTCGAGAATACGAAACAGCTCCTGTAGCTTTATTGAATGGAACAAAAAAGATCTGATTTTTAGTTTTTTCATCTTGCGAAACCGTATAAGCATAGGTAGCGTTTACAGCAAAAATATTTTTGTCATAGCTTTTCTTCCAGCCCAATAGGGTTTCGGTTCCATAACTAATTACCTTATCTTGGTTTTGGGGAGTCCAAATTCCGTTTGTACCTGGAACCCATTGCAGCATATCGGTAATTTTCATATAATAAAAATTCTGCGTCCAAGTCAGATTTTTGAATGTAAAAACATTGCCAATTTCTCCCTGATAAGAGCTTTCAGGCTTTAAGTTTGGATTTCCTCCTTCATCCCAATACAAATCATTATATGTTGGAATTCTGAAGTTTCGAGAAACATTCAGTTTCAGATTATACCAATCATTAAATTTATAAGAAGATCCTAAATTGAATAAAATAGGCGATTTGTAATTATTTGTAAATTCTTTTCTAATGCCTAATTCGTTTTTCCAATTTGTGCCAAAACCTTGTCTAACTAATAAAGCGGCAGAACTGATTTCTCGAATATGGCTTCCAAAACTAGTTCCGTAACCGTTTGTTCTGCTATAGTCTGCAATTCCGTTTATGTGAGTTGATTTAAATAAGTGATAATCGACATCAAGCTTTGTAATTAAGTTTTCGGTCTTTCCGTAGGTATAATTTTTTAAAGCGTTATTGGCAAAATATTGATAGTTTTCGAAAATATAAGCCGTTTTGAAATTGGTTTTTATTTTTCCATACGTTCCATCATATTCCAAAAGATTTCTATTGAAACCGTTTATATATTTGCTTTTTGTTTCAGATTCTGTAATCAAAGAAGTATTTCGATCAGTGTTTGAAGTCTGGCTGTAAAGTTTTAAAATATGATTTTCGTTGAATTTGTATCCGGCATTAGCGCTCAAAGTAATAATATCATACTGCCCGTTCTGATTCCATCTCTGTTCGCCTCTCCAAGTATATCGATTTAAATATTTATAATCGTTTGTCGAGCTGTTTTTAGAAAATCCTATTTGAGCACTCCACTTTTTGTTGGAAATAGCAGTTTTGTAATTAATTCCGATCGTATTAAAACTACCGTAATCTAGTCTTAGATTATTCTCAAATCGATTAAAAAACAACAAATCGTTATTTAAATGCACGGTTCCTCCAACTGCACCGCTTCCATAAATAACACTTCCACCGCCCGCTTTTACACTTATAGAATTATAGTCAGCGCCAGAAATAGTATTAAAATCCGTGCTCCCATTCATTTGAGAATTAATATTAATTCCGTTCCAGATTACTGCTGTCTGAGAAGAAGTTGTTCCTCTGAAAGAAACTGTAGAAAGCATTCCGCGTCCGTATTCTTTAAAATATAGAGTCGAATTGAAATTTAATAAATCGGTTAAGAGCGCTTCGTTTTTATTGATTATAGAATCATTCAGTTTTAAAACGGATTGTGAAGCAGAGTAAGTCCTTAAATTTTTATCTGAAACCAAAACTTCTTTAAGACTGGTAATAGAATCGTTTTGCGCCAAAATAATCTGACACATCACAAATAAGCAAAAAGTAAAAAATCGTTTTATAGTCATAATTTCTTCGCTCTTTTTCCCGAGAGCTCGATAATTGTTTACAAAGGCAGGTCTCCTGGCTTGCGTCTTGCTGTTTACCTTCCCATTCGCCGTGGCGGAACAGTGGTTTGTAGTTAACAGCAAGCATTCGTTTAGAACTTAGCTTACAGTTGCGGGTACAGCTCAAGAATTTACTTGATTCCCTTTTAATGTGTTTTTAAATCAAAAACACAACCTTAATTTGCTGCAAAGATAAAGTTAAAAATATTGATTATTCAAATTTGTTTTACGTTTCATGAAAAACACAAACAATTTTTATTAAAAATCGATTTTTATAACTTGCCCGAAATCAACCTTATTGTTGAAAGCATCCCTTAAAGGCAGTGAACTCTGATGGCATAAAATGCTTCTGATGATTCCGGCGTGAGCAACAATTATAATTGGCTGATTTGTTGTAGAAATGGCTTCAGATAAAAATTGACCAACTCTTTCATGGAGTTCGACAAAAGATTCTCCGTTTGAAACTTTAATATTTACAAAATCTTCCATCCACGGATTAAGTTCTTCTGAAGGAATTTCGTTCCAGCTTTTTAATTCCCAATCTCCAAAATTCATCTCTTTTAAACGCTCGTCTTCCTGGTAAGAAATGGCTTTTATATTTTCTTGAATATGTTTTGCTAAAATAACGCAGCGCTTTAACGGACTAGAGAAAATAATTGCCTTCGAAGGAAGTTCAGAAATAATTCGGTCAAAAATTTCATCAAATGGTACGGCAATGTCAACATCAGATTGTCCGTAACAGATTCCTTTTTCGCAAATGGTTTCGGTATGACGAACTAGATAAATTTCCATAAAAATAAAATGCTTAAGTAAAATACCACTTCGCATACCTGTTGCGTGGCTCCAAGGCAATCTCCCGTATATCCGTCAATCCATTTCTGGAAATAGCGAGCTAAAAAATAGCGTGTTATGAAAACAGGAATTATAGCAAGAAGAAATTTCAAGTCAAAATAAGAAAATGCAATCAAAGGAATTAATCCAAAAAAGAAAGAGCCAAAAACTTCTTTCCAAGTATATTGTTTTGCAATCGGTTTGCTTTTGCTCGAAGCATCATCACGAGAATATTCATGCGTGAAAATAATGCTGATTGCTGCCAAGCGACTTATAGAATGTGCAGAAATAAATAAAAGGAAAATTAGTAAAATGTTATTAGTAAAAAGTAAAACGGATTCTGAAAGGAGTTTGAACTTTAATAAAAAAAGCAAAACCAATCCAATTGCTCCATAGGCGCCAATTGCACTATCTTTCATAATCATTAAGATTTTTTCTTTGGTCCAGCCTCCACCAAATCCATCACAGACATCAGCGAATCCGTCTTCATGAAAAGCACCCGTTGTTAAAATAGAAGCAATAATCGCTAGTATAACAGCAATTTCTGATGAAAGAAATTGGGCAAATATAGAATAGGCCAAAAATGAAATAGTCCCGACAATCCATCCGATAAAAGGAAAATATCTTGTCGCTTTATTTAAATAATCTGGATGATGCGTAATGTTTTTTGGACATGGAATTCTTGTGTAAAACATTAAACAGGTGAAGAAAATGTGTAGTTCTTTTTTCATTTATAAAATTGGTAATTGTAATTTTATGACTGTAAACTGAGATCGAGACTGAAAATTATTTCCTACTTACTCCCGCGCTTTCAAAACTAGCCATTTCATTCAAAAAAGCCTCGGCCGATTTTAAAATAGGAAAAGCAACAGCGCAGCCCGTTCCTTCTCCCAAACGTAAATCGAGATTTAAAATAGGTTTTGCTCCCAGATAATTCAATAATTCTGAATGTGCTTTTTCGGCAGAACAATGGCAGAAAACAGCATTTTGTTTGATATTCGGATTTATTTTAAAAGCAATCAAATAGGAAACAGTACAAATAAAACCGTCCACCAGAATTAGCATTTTATTTTCAAAAGCACTCAGCATTCCGCCAGCCATTTGAATAATTTCAAAACCTCCAAAATAGGAGAGTTGCGATAGTATTTCGGCTTGACCGGAATAACTTTCAATTGCTTTTTTGAGTAGATTTTGTTTTAGAAGTAGTTTTTCGTTTTCAACTCCAGTTCCTTTTCCAACACAATCTTCAATAGGAAAATCGGTTAAAAGACTCATTAAAACAGAAGCTGTCGAGGTATTTCCAATTCCCATTTCGCCAAAACCAATACAATTTGAACCAGATTTTGCGATATTTTCAACAATCGATTTTCCTTTCTCAAAACATAACTGAACTTCAGATTCACTCATTGCCGGAACATGAAGAAATGACTGAGTTCCTTTGGCAATTTTTGCATCTATTAACTTTGCATTGGTTGGAAAATCATAATTAACGCCCGAATCTACAATTGATAATTCGATATTATTCTGATTGCAAAACACGTTTATTGCTGCGCCACCATCGAGAAAATTATTGACCATTTGTCGCGTAACATCTTGTGGATAGTCACTTACACCATGATTTGCGATTCCGTGATCGGCAGCGAAAACTACAATATTAGGTTTTAAGATTTTTGGATTCAAAGTTTCGAAAACGGTTGCCATTTGAAAAGCCAATGCTTCCAAAGTTCCCAAAGAGCCAACAGGTTTGGTTTTCGAATCTATTTTGTCTTGCAAAAGAGTATGGAAATCAGATTGGTTTTGGATAGGATTTTCTGATTTGACTTCAAAAGTGGAAATATTTAATTGATGAATTTCATTGATTTCTGTACAAATAGGAGCTTCCAGTTTTTGTTTCCAATGCAATTGCTGCAGCATTGGCTGATTGTTATAATTGGTAGCTGGTTTTCCAATGCAGAAATAACCAAGCGGTTCTATATTTTCGGGTAAATTAAGGATTTTTTTAAACTGATAATAATTGAGAATCGAAACCCAGCCCATTCCGTAACCTTGTTCTGTAAGCGAAAGCCAAATATTTTGCGCCGCACAAACTGTGCTGAATTTCACCGCTTCATTACTGCCAATAGTTCCAATCGTAAACTGATTTAAAACAGAACGGTCATAAGCAATGATTAGTCCGATTGGCGCTTCTTCGATAGCTTCTAGTTTAAGTGATCTGTAAAGTTCTTTCTGTTTGGGATTGTCGGTTAGTTCCTCGGCTTTTTTATTGTAGTCTAAAAAAAGCTTTTTAATAGACGTTTTAACTTCATCTGATTTAATGATATAATATCTTGTCGCATCGGTTAGTCCAACAGATGGTGCCCAATGTCCAGCCTGTAAAGCTTTCTGAATTACTTCATCTGGAACTTCATCGGCTGTAAAATGTCGTGTGTCGCGGCGTGATTTTAATATATCGTCTAAATTGCTCATTTTTAAAAATCAATGACAATTTCAAAAATCAATGGCAATGTGAATCCTGAAATCTTTATTTTTTGTAAAGTTAAAATATTCATTTTGCAATTAGGACGTAATATTTAGAATTTATTTTAAAATCAATGAGAATATTGATTTTTGAAATTGTTATTGATATTGAAGTTTGTTATCCTTTTATTTTAACTGGAATTCCAGAAACCATCAATACAACTTGATCTGCGTTTGTAGCAAGAAACTGATTCATCCAACCTTGGAGTTCAACGAATTTTCTTCCGATATGAGTTTCTGCATGGACTCCCATGCCAATTTCATTTGTCACAATAATGATATTCGCATTTTTGTGTTTAGCGATAGCAAGAAATTCTTTTTTTGCTTCTTCCAAACTTAACTCTACGTCATTTTTAGTATCAATAAAAAAATTAGTTAGCCAGAGCGTTACACAATCAATTAAAGCAGTTTTTCCAGAAAAATCAATTTCACTTAAATATTTTTCCTTTTCAATATTCGTCCAATGTTCGTCTCTTTCCTTTTGATGACGGTCAATTCGATTTTGGAAATCATCATCCCATTTTCTGGCAGTTGCTACATAAAAAGGAGAGTTGGAAAGTTCTAAAGCCAATTTCTGTGCATAACCGCTTTTTCCAGAGCGCTCGCCGCCAGTTATCAAGTAAATCATTTTTTATTAATTATGAGTTTTGAATTATGAATTATGAGTTTGGGCAAGTTATAAAATAATTATGAAGACTAACTCATAATTTATCACTCATAACTCCTAATACGGGCAATGTCGGCAGTTATTTCCACAACAGGTTCCTCTTTTTAGGTGAAACCAAGCTTTAAAAACATAATTGCCATTTTCGATATAATAATCGATGCCTTCAATCAAATGATTGGTTTTTGGCAATAGCATAGCTTTATTCTTAAGCGCCTTTTCTGGAGTTATGGTTTCAATATAAGCATCAATTTTATCTTCGCAAGCTTCCTTAAAACACTCAGGACAAAGGCAATCACCTCCGTCGGCAAGATTAAAAATAGGAGGGTAGTCATTACACCAGCACTTATTTTCAGGTGAAACGTCGCCGCAAGAAAAAGCGGTTTCACAGCTGGAGCAGATTTTTGTTTTTGGTACATTCATCAAATAAAAGGCTATTTGTTTAAATTTGTACGAATAAAGGTAAACAAAAAAAATAGAAATTGATTTACCTTTGTGCCCACACAAAACACAAAATATGAAATATTTTTTCCATAAATTACCAGTCGTTTTTTTACTTTTTGTAGTAATTAGTTGTAAAAAGAATGAAGCGCAAGAGGCAGTAAAATCTACCGTTGCCAAAGAAAGCATCGAATTTGCATCTGGACTTTCAATTGTAAAAAACGAAGGCTATTCAATTGTAAATGTGATGAATCCGTGGCCAAATGCTAAGGGAAAATTTACTTACATTTTGGAAGAAAAAGGAGCACAAATTCCAGACAGTTTAAAAAAATATCCTGCGATAAAAGTTCCTTTAGAAAGTGTTGTGGTAACTTCAACAACAAATATTCCTTTTCTAGAAATGCTCGAAGTGGAGAATAAACTAGTCGGATTTCCACATACCGATTATATTTCTTCAGAAAAAACACGTGCATTAATTGATAAAGGTTCTGTCAAAAACGTTGGACAAAATGAAAAACTGAACATCGAACAATTAATAGAATTATCGCCAGATTTGATTGTTACTTTTGGAGTTGATAATAATAATCCGATGTTGGATAATTTGAAGAAAAGCGGTTTGAAAGTGCTTATTCAAGGCGATTGGATGGAACAGTCTCCGCTTGGAAAAGCAGAATGGATTAAGCTTTACGGCGCTCTGTTTGGAAAAGAAGATAAAGCAAAAGAACTTTTTGATAAAATTGTTGAAAGCTATAATCAGGCAAAAAAACTCGTTGTCGATAAACCTGCAACTTCAAAAGTGTTATACGGTTCAATGTACGAAGATGTTTGGTACGTTGCCAAAGGAAACAGCTGGGTGGCGCAGTTTATGAAAGATGCGAAATCTAATTATTTATGGGCCGATTTAGAAGGAACTGGAAGTGAAGGTTTGTCTTTTGAAAAAGTTTTAGATAAAGCGAAAACGGCTAATGTTTGGATTGCTTCTGGATCTTTTAAAAGTTTAGACGAATTGCAAAAAGCAAATCCGCATTACGCAGAATTTGACGCTTTCAAAAATAAAACGATATACAATTTTGAAGGAAAGCTAGGAGCAACAGGCGGAACAGTTTACTACGAATTGGCGCCAAGCCGTCCTGATTTGGTGTTGAAAGATTATATCAAGATTTTTCATCCCGATTTATTGGCGGGCTACGAATTTACTTTTGCATCAAAACTGAATTAAATTGGCGAATAAAAAACGAAATACCATTTTATTTGTCGTATTGACTTTGGGACTTTTTCTAATGTTTTTTGCGAGCATTAGTTTAGGATCGGTTACAATTCCGTTAAAAGATGTTTTTGCGAGTTTAACTGGTGGTGAGGCAGCAAAATCGACTTGGGAATATATTATCATTAATTATCGTTTGCCAAAAGCGATTACTGCAGTTTTAGTCGGAACAGGACTCTCTATGAGCGGACTTTTGATGCAGACTTTATTTAGAAATCCGCTTGCTGGACCTTATGTTTTAGGATTAAGCTCAGGAGCAAGTCTTGGCGTTGCATTTGTTATTTTGGGCGCAGGATTTCTGCCTTCTTTTCTGAGTGTAATTGCATTGTCTTCTTACGGAATTGTTTTGGCATCTACTTTAGGAAGCACGTTGGTTTTATTTCTAGTTTTAGTGGTTTCACAGCGATTGAGAGATACTATGGCCATCTTAATTGTGGGTTTAATGTTTGGAAGTTTCACCACAGCAATTGTAAGTGTTTTAACTTATTTTAGCACGGCAGAACAGCTTCAGAAATTTACTTTCTGGTCAATGGGAAATCTTGGAAATCTTTCTTGGACAACTATTGTAATTTTAACATTCTGTATTGGAATAGGATTGCTTTTGAGTGCCAAAAGCATCAAGCCATTAAACGCCTTGCTTCTTGGAGAAAACTATGCAAAAAGTATGGGATTGAATTTTAAACAAGCAAGATTAGTCATCATTTTTGCAACTAGTATATTATCAGGAGCTATTACAGCTTTTGCCGGACCCATTGCATTCGTCGGCTTAGCAGTTCCTCATATTGCAAAATTGACTTTTCAGACCAGTAATCATACTATTTTGTTTTGGAGCACTTTATTTTTTGGATCCATAATAATGCTGTTTTGCGATATTGTTTCGCAAATGCCAGGTTTTGATGTTACGCTTCCAATAAATGCCGTAACTTCTATAATTGGTGCGCCGGTGGTTATTTGGCTTTTAGTTAGAAAAAGGAATTTTCAGTAATATTTAGCCCTAGAAAAAACTTAGCATCTTAGAACCTTAGCACCTTTAAAAATGAGAACTATTCTATCAACCATAAACTTAAATATTGGATACAAATCCAAGAAAGGAGTTACGACCATTGCTGAGAATCTTAATTTAAATCTTGAAGCTGGTAAATTAATCACTTTAATAGGAGCAAACGGGATTGGAAAGTCAACTTTATTACGAACGCTTACTGGAATTCAGAAACCTTTATCGGGAAATGTTTATTTGAACGAAAGGAATATTTCAGACTATCAGCCTTTAGAATTGGCGCAAAATCTAAGTTTAGTTTTAACCGAAAAACTGCCGCCAAGTAATCTTTCTGTTTTTGAGTTAGTCGCTTTGGGTCGCCAGCCTTATACCGATTGGGTTGATAAATTATCTGACGAAGATGTTCTAAAAGTTCATGAAGCAATGAATTTGACGCAAATCGAACATTTAGCTTCAAAAAAACATTTTCAGATTAGCGATGGACAATTACAGAAAGTCTTAATTGCACGAGCTTTGGCACAAGATACGCCATTAATCATTCTAGACGAACCAACAACGCATCTTGATTTATTACATAAAGTTTCTTTGTTTAAATTACTGAAAAAACTGACACAAGAAACTCAAAAAAGCATTTTGTTTTCCACACATGATATTGATTTGGCCATTCAGTTAAGTGATGAAATGATTATGATGACGCCAGAAAATATAGTGCAAGATCAGCCTTGTAATTTAATTTCGAATGGAAGTTTCAGCAATTTGTTCAAAGACGAACATATTATTTTTGATGCTGAAAAAGGGAAGTTTATTGTGAGTTAGTTTTTTTTTTAAGGAGCTAATCCTGCTGTTCGCTATATCTTTTGTGGCGAACCCCGCCACAAAAGGATGCCGCTTCCATCAGGGCTAGAAGTCTCGTTTTCAGAAGAAGCTTTTTCTATTAAACAGATAAACGATTAAACTTTCTTCAATCCAATTTGTCTCTTCGCTTCTCCAACCACAAAAGCAACCGAATTGGCAATATTAAAACTGCGAATAAGCGGTGACATAGGAATCGTCAAATGATTTTCGAATCTTGCCATAAATTCTTTGCTCAAACCAACGCTTTCTTTTCCGAAAACCAGCCAGTCACCATCTTGAAATTCATTTTCTAAATAGGATTTTTCAGAATGCGAACTCATTAAAAATACACGAGAATGATCTGGAATCTGTGCAATCCATTCCTCTACGTTTTGATATTCTGTTACATCAAGATGAACCCAATAATCCAATCCAGAACGTTTCAGATTTTTGTCATTGATCACAAATCCGAAGGGATGAATTAAATGAAGACGGCTTTCTGTGCCTACACACAATCTGCCAATATTTCCGGTATTATTTGGTATTTCTGGTTCTACAAGAACAACGTTTAACATCTTTTTAGTTATGAATTATGAGTTATAAGTTATGAGTTTATGGAAATTATCTAATTGACACATTTTCTAATTATCTAATTGAAAATCGGAAACTTCCAAAACTTCACCTGCTTTTAGATTTTGCAAATATACATTTCCTATTCGAACGCGAACTAGACGTAACGTAGGAAAGCCAACTGCAGCGGTCATTTTTCTAACTTGACGAAATTTTCCTTCTCTTACCGTGATGGATGCCCAAGAAGTCGGACCATGACGCTCGTCTCTTATTTTTTTGGCTCTCGCTCCAAAATCGGGAATTTCGGTAACGATAGATGCTTTACAGCGTTTCGTTTTATATTTTCCGCCATCAAGTCCGATTTCTACACCATTTTGCAATTGTTCTATTGCTCCTGGCGTAATTAATCCATCAACCTGAACGTAATATTCTTTTTCAACTTTTTTACTTCGAACGAGTTCGCTCATATTTCCATCAGTAGTCAAAAGAAGCAATCCTTCAGAATCTTCGTCCAGTCTTCCAATTGCCATTGTTCCTTCTGGGAAATCATGCAATTCGCCCAAAAGTTTTTTCTTTCTTTTTAATTCGTAAATAAATTGGCTCAAATAGCCGTAAGGTTTAAAAAGAATAAAGTGTCGGTGCATTTTTAATTTTTTGCGAAGATAGTTCCTTTCCTAAAATTAAAACCAATTACAGCTTTTGTGATTTCATTTTTTTTAGCCATTGGTAGACAAACCAAATTACAGTAACTGTAAAAATGGAAATTAAAATGGGGTAATAGTTTTCGAAAAATTGATGAAAATAACTTCCGACCAAAATGTATGCAGAAGCCATGCAAAGCTTGATTAAGATAAATTCAGAATTGGACCAGCTAGTTTTAATTTTAAAGAAATTCATAATAATTACGGTTGTTAAGTTGCTTTAAATAAAGGTAATGAATAAAAAAGCAGATGGCAATTATAAAAGAAAAGCAATATGAAGTCATAATGTGTTTAGTGGTTACAATTTGTAATATTATAAAATTGAATCTAAAAAATAATATTATCATGGAAACGAATGATTTAGGAACAAAAAAAATAAACGGAACGCAGAAAAATATTGATGAATCTAAAGGAAAAAACGTTTCGCACGACAAAGAACTAAAAGATGCCAAATTGAATAAAGAATTGGTTACAGATGCAGATGGCGATAAAAAGATTGTAGAGAGAGCCCGTAACGAGAATGAAGATATTAATAAAGCGCTTCATCAAATAAATCCAGATAACCCAAATGCAAACCGCGGAGTTGAAACGGAAGAAGAGGCAAATAAAACGGTTGAGAACAAAGATCATAATTCCGATATAACTCCAAATCGATATCCGAACTCACATCCAGATAATCATAAAGATCGTGGAAATATGAAATTAGACGAGGAAGAATAAGACAATACGAAATTTTCAACAAAATTGCGTCAATTTAATGTCAAATAACATAACATTAGCGGTTCGCGTTAATGTTATTTTAAACTCTATTCAAAGCTTTTATGTCGGTTGATATCTTCGTAAATTAGAGGAATCAATTTAAAAACATATATAAAATGGCACTTTTAGAAAATAAAGTAGCTTTTGTATCTGGCGGCGGTTCAGGAATCGGACGCGTGGTGGCAGAAGCCTACGCTCGAGAAGGAGCAAAAGTAGTAGTAGCTGATATAAATGTAGAACACGGTGAAGAAACCGTAAAAATGATAAAGGAAAAGGGCGGAGAAGCTTTTTTCATAAAAGGAGACTCGTCGAGTGCGGCCGACAATAAACATATGGTTGAGGTGACAGTTTCTAAATACGGCCGATTGGACATTGCCTGCAACAATGCAGGAATGGGAGGCCCGGCAAAACCAACTGGCGAATATGAGCCAGAAGCTTGGGATAAAGTTATTGCACTTAATTTAAGCGGTGTTTTTTATGCCTGCCGTTACCAATTGGAGCAAATGGAGAAAAATGGTGGAGGAAGCATTGTTAATATTGCCTCAATTCATGGACAAGTTGCTGCGCCAAATAGCGTTGCCTATACAGCGAGTAAACACGGTGTGGTTGGTTTGACAAAAAATATTGCAGTAGAATATGCCCAGAAAAACATTCGATGCAATGCTGTTGGACCTGGTTATATTGAAACAGCACTTTTAAAAGATAATCTTAACAAGGATATGATGCAAGCCGTTGCAGCAAAATCTGCAATGAACCGCTTAGGAACCGCAGAAGAGGTTGCCGAATTGGTAGTTTTTCTAAATTCTGATAAATCATCATTTACAACAGGAAGTTATATTATTGCGGATGGAGGCTATACCGCAGTTTAATATTTTTTAAAGAATACTATTTTGAATTAGTAAAGCAGTAAGCGAAAGTTTACTGCTTTTTTTGTTTTTAGAAATCCATTATTTGTAAGAAGTGTAGCGTTTTCGGGGCTTTTTGGAATGCTGGATATTTTGAAGAATGTTTTGTTTTAAGTGTTTTTTGTTGGTTTTATTTTATTATATTTAATCTTGTTTTAAGTTTTGATGAAAAATATTTATAAAAATATAAACATTAAGTTTATGGTTTTGTAATATTCCCTTAACTTTAAAGACGATAAATTTGAACTCTAAAAACTCTATTCTTTAACCTATGAAAAAACTCTACTTTTCGCGCCTTTTGGCTCTTTTATGTTTTTTTAGTCTTTTTTCTGGAAATCTTTTTTCTCAGACAAATCCAACGCCGCAAACATTACCTATCAATCAGCAATTGGGGGAATTAATAGCAGGAATTACTACATCATATCCAGCTGGTTTTCAAGGATGGACAGTTGCTGGATCGCCTGGTGCTAACTTTAAAACTATTGCACCGGCAGCCAATGCTGTTTTAGCTGCTGTCGCATCTAGCGCACCAGCATCTGCGGCTTCTGGTACTGGGAATGTCTATAATTACGATGGGAAACTAGGCTTTCTAAACACAGGTAGTGTTGATTATACTATTGCTTTTGCTTTCTCAACTTCAGGAATAACAAATGTGAGAGTTAAATACGATGCGATGACTATTCGTAATCCATATGGATTGTCTGGAAATCCAGTTTCAAGCCGAATAAATGAAATGGTACTGCAATATCGTATTGGAACGACAGGAGAGTTTACATCTTTATTGGGAACAGTTTATGCTAATAATACAGTGCAGCAGACAGGAAGTACTACCACACCTCAAAAGAATGAAATTATAAAAGTTACATTGCCTGCAGAATGTGATGACAAGCCTGAAGTTCAAATTAGATGGATTTCCAGACAAATTTCAGGTGCTGGTTCTCGTCCATCTTTTGCAATTGATAATATAGAAATTGAAAAAGATCTTTTTGAGCCAACAAATGTTTTAGGTTACCCAAAAACAGCTAATGTTTTAGGAGAAAGCTTTGATTTTATTAATAAAATAGATGAAGTTGGAAAAACCTATTATGTTTTACTCCCTGCAGGTAGTGCTGAACCAACAGTCGCGCAAATAAAAGCAGGTCAAGATTCAAATGGAACTGGAGCTTTGCAATCAGGAGTTTTTGATGTAACAAACCCGACTCAGGAATATATAAAAAGTTTTGCGGGATTAACTTTAAGTACTACTTATTCTGTTTTCTCGATTTCTGAAGATCCTTATAATAATTTACAAACCTCAGTTAGTAAAACAGATGTTACTACATTAAATGTAATGCCACCTGCTATATCGCCATCTGTTGCTATATTGAATTTGGGCGGTACTGAACCTAATTATGATCCTTTAATAAAAAGCTACCAGATTGGAGCTTCAGATCTTACTGCAAATGTAGTAGTTACAGCGTCGGGAAATTTTACTATTTCAAAAGATAATATTTCATTCTCATCAATTTTATCATTTGTTCCAGCTGATTTTGATTCTAATGCAACGCCAACAGTATATGTAAAATTCACCCCAACTTCAGTTGGTAGTTTTACAGGTACAATAACTCATGAAACAACTGGAGGTACAACCAAAACAGTTAATTTAACAGCTCTTGGAGTAAATCCTTTTGTACAGAATTTTGACGATGCAAATGTTTTTGCAAATAGCAAATGGTCTCAATATAATGAAGCAGGCCCAATAAACAAATGGGCTTACACGAACCAGTCGCGTAATGTGAACTCAGGGACTGGAGCCGTTTTAATGAATGGATTTTCGGATAATGGTGCAAGTAAAGATTGGCTGATTTCTCCAAGATTACGCTTAGATGGTTTTACTCAAATTCCATTATTATCTTTTTATTCTCGTCAATTTTACGATGGTCCATCTTTAAAATTAATGGTTTCAACCAATTATGATGGAGTCAGTGACCCAAATACTGCAACTTGGACACCGATAAACGGAAGATTTCCGCAAGAGACAGGAAGTTATGTAAAATCTGAATATATAAATTTATCAGCTTATAAGACAGATCATACGTATTTGGCTTGGGTTTACGAAACCACTTCTGGCGGAAATGGTAATGCTGCGGAATGGTCTTTCGATGATTTTGCTATTATTGATGAATCAAAATATGTGGATTCTAACCCTCGTTTAGATTTTGCGGATGTAAGTCCAAATTCGGTTTCTGCTAGTCAAACTTTTGTTTTTGCAGCAGCAGGCTATGGAGATATCACTATTGCGGCTCCCGCTTCATACGAATTGTCATTAGATAATATTTCGTTCGCATCAAGTATCATTGTTCCTTCTGCAGATGCATTAACGGGAAAAACAGTTTATGCAAGATTTGCTCCAACTACCAAAGAGCCAACTATTTCTGGTGCTTTAACTGTTACAGGAACCTCTTTAAACAAAGAAATAGGTTCATTTACTGGATCTTCTATATTAAAAGCACATACTTATGATGTAGTGAGTTATAATTTAGAGTTTTTTGGAACAGATGCTAAAGATGCAACTGGTAAAGAATTTGGACCAACAAATGATGCGCTGCAAATAGAAAACGTGGCCAAAGTAATGAACAAATTAAACGCAGATGTTTATGTAGTTCAAGAAGTTTCTGATGAGCCAGCATTAGATGCGTTAATTCAAAAAATCAGTGTTAACGGAAAAACATTCGATAAGACAATCTCAACTTCTTGGTCTTACTCATTTGAGCCTTTAGATCCCTATTTTCCGCCTCAAAAATTGGTTGTAATTTACAATACCCAAACAACTACTGTAAAAAGTACAAAAGTGTTATTTAAAGATTTATACGATCAAGTTCGTGCTAATACTGTAGTTTTGCCAGGTTATCCGGGAACAGATACTCCACAAAAAAATGATGATAGCTTTTTCTCATCAGGACGTCTCCCTTATTTGGTTCAGGTTGAGGCTAATGTTGGCGGAATTAAAAAAGAAATTAACTTAATTGATCTTCACGCACGTGCAAACAGCGGAACTGATATTTCAAAATACAATCAGCGCAAGTATGATATTGACTACCTAAAAGATGCGCTAGATGCTGAATATCCAGATTCAAATTTAATTCTTTTGGGAGATTTTAATGATGATGTAGAAGCATGGGTAGGAAATGTAAACACACCATCATCTTATCAGAAATTTGTTGACGATACAGCTAATTATAATGCTTTAACTTTAGAAATTAGTAAAGCTGGTGCTTATAGTTTTTTAAGTTCACAAGGATTTTTAGATCATATTTTAATTTCAAATGAATTGAATGATGATTATATTGAGGAGTCAATTGCAGTTTATGATCCAAGAAATGATATTGCAAATTATACCACAACAACTTCAGATCACGGGCCAGTAATTGCTCGTTTCGAATTAAAACAAGACGTGCTTTCTACGCCAGATTTTGGAAAAAACAAATATTTTGTAAAAGCATATCCAAATCCTGCTGCAGACGTGTTGAATTTTGATATCAAAACAGCAACGCAAGGAAGAGATCTAAAAATCAGTTTATACGATTTTAATGGTCGTGCTATTGGAAATCCAATTAGTGTTAAGAATGAATCTGAAGTTAGCACAGCAGTTGTTGCTGTTGGCAATCTAGTTTCGGGAGTATATTTTTATACAGTTACGGAAAACAATAAGGTCATTTTTAAAGATAAAGTCATTAAGAAATAATAGAGATTTTCTATAAAAACGAAAGGCAGTCTATTTTAAGACTGCCTTTTTTATATAAATACTTTTTTTAGTTTCTCGATATCAATTTTACTTTCCTCTGAAAAGTTAAAAAAATAATCCAACTGCCATTTTTGTGTTTTCTGTGCCTGTTTGCTTGTGGTTTCATCCCAAGGCGGATAAACTCTCGTTGCTCTGATTCCTTCTTTCTTTTCGGTAGAAAAAATGCCTTTTTCTAATAATGTCTTTTTCGGAAAAATAAACTGTCCCCAATTCTCATCTTTTCGAACACTCACAATCACAAAATCAATAGTATCTGAATAATCAAAAGGTTCAATTATTCCTGATTGATTTCGTTTCCATAAAGTAACAAACTGCCCAGTTTTGGTTGGGGTAATTTTTGCTTCTCTATAGCAAATGTTTCTGTTATTTAATTGAAAACGAAATGCGCTATATTCTTCGCTTTCGCTTTCCTTTTGAAAAGAGGTTATTTGCAAATCAGCCTTCTTAAAAATGCTTTCTTTGCTTAATACTAAATCAGGAGAGGCGATACTAAAATTCATTTGCGAAAATTACTGCAAATTCAATTTAGAAAGAAACATTCAGTCCAAAATTTAATCCCCATTGAAACTGATTGAATGACTGGCTGGTTAGCGGATTGATATAATAATTTACAGCAGGTTCAACAAAAACATTGGTCTTTTTGTACACGCGATATTGAACAGTACTGCTCAAAGTAGAACCATAAACATAATCATTGGCGTTCATGTTTTCTCCAATGGAATGCCCATCTAGAGCCACATTATTAGAAATTAATTTACCTACAAAACCTCCAGTATTTAAGTTGATGCTAGCTTTATTTTTATTAAAAACAGAATAAGAAACCTCAAGAGGCATTTCTACATATCTTAAATTTTGATCTAATTTACCTGTTTGTACGTTTTCATTTTTCATAGCTTCTTTCGTGCTATTCGAAATCAAAAGATAATCTTGTCTTGACGGATCTGATGACGCAACTGGACTACTGTCGGCATAGGAAGCGGCAGGAGCAAAAAAAGCATTGTTTTTGGCACTTACGTAAGATACATTGGCAACGCTTTGTCCCAATTCGCTAATTTTTAATCCAGAACCTACAGCCCATTTTTTGTTAATGTTGTATTTTGTTTTTACACCATAAGAATTAGATTGTTTAGAATCGTTTACGTTTCCTAATGTTTTTTCGTTTTTCGTATTTTCAGAACTTGCTACACCAGCAAAAACCGCAACTGCCCATCTTTCTTTTTTATTGATCAGATTGTCCTTTTTTTCTTTTTCTTCTTTTTCCTTTTCAGGAGTTAAAATTCCTTTTTCTAAATTTTGAAGCTCGGCCAACTGCATAGAGTCTGTTTTGCTCAAACTGTTAGTAATTTTAAGATCGTCCTTTATTATAACTGCTTTATCAGTTCGCTTAGTCTCATTTTTATCGGAAACTGAATTTTTCGAATTGTATGCGTTGCTGTTTGCAAAAGAGTTGTTTGTAGAATAACCTTGATTATTAAAAGCAATATTTTTATTGTTTTTTAGAGAAAGCTGCTCTTCAAAAATAGAATTTGAAAGCTGTTTTTTTGCTGTAGAATTAAATTTGCTTTGTTTCCCAAATGCAATTCTTTCTTCTGAAATTCCTTTATTCGAAGATTTTATATGGTTTTCTAAAACAGATTTTTTGGAAGATTTTAGAATCGACTTGTTTTCTGATGAACCAAAATTTTGATACGCAATAGATTGGTTCGGAGCATTTGCTGGAACCGCTGTGTTAGATTTTTTAGAAGATTTTACAGTCGATTTTTCTTCTGACGAACCTGAATTTTGATAGGCAACAGATTGGTTAGGAACATTTGCAGGAACCGCTATATTAGATTTTGAATCTTTTTTACTGCTTTTGTTCTTAGAGTTTGTTTCTGCTACAGAAGTCTCTTGAACTTGAATTCCTGATTCATTATTGAATTGATTATTCGTATGATTTCCATTTAAAGAATCTATTTTTTTGTCAGCATTTTTAGTTCGGTCTAAATTTCTATCGTTAGAATTATCGTTTGTGTTTTTGTCAAGAACAATACTATTTCTGCTGTTTTCTAAATCGCCATTGTTAATATTTGTGTTTTCAGATAAATCGGTAAAATGTAAAATTGAAGGCAGAAGCAACCCTAATAATAAGCATGCAGCAGCCGACCACCAAAGAACAACTCTCTTCTTCTTTTTAGGTTTGTCTAATTTTTCTTCAATCTGACTCCACAATTCTGGAGGCGGAACACTCGAAAAGTCTTCCATTGATGAAAAAATATCTTCTATTTTTTGCTTCTTCATGCTATCTTAAAATTTTTTATGCTCAAAATTCGCTTTTGTAATATGTGTTTGGCGCGATTTAAATTTGATTTTGATGTTCCTTCGGAGATTTTTAATAGTTCGGCTATTTCTTTGTGTTTCATTTTTTCGAAAACATACAAGTTAAAAACCGTCCGGTATTGATCTGGTAAATCTCGAATATATTCCAGCAGTTTTTCCTGTTCTATCGGAATAGCTTCCAGTTCCTCTTCTTCTATAAAATCGGTATCGGGATCAAAAACATCTAAAAAGAAACTCTCTTTTTTCTTTTTGTTTAAAGTTTCGATGAGTTTATTAATAAAAATCCGTTTGAGCCAGCCTTCAAAACTTCCTTCAAATTTATACTGGCTTATTTTCTGAAAGGCAATTACAAATGCTTCCTGAAAAACGTCTTTCGCGTCATCTTCGTTCTTCATATATTTCAAACAAATACCATATAAAACAGGAGAGAACAACTGATAAATTTTCAGTTGTCCCTCCCTGTCATTTTTAATGCACAGTTTGATATATTTTTCTAACTCGTCTTTCAAGAAATGGTTCAAATTTGATTTTGCAAAAATAGTTCTAAATAGCTTACAAAACTATCTTTTAAAAATAGTTCGAGTACCGTCTTGACTGTTGCTTACAATTGTTAGGTTTTGATTGTCAAGGTTTTCTATGACGTAAGTTTTGCCTTCGAACGTAATTAGATCATGTTCTGACTGATCAAAATATCCCTTTCCTTTTTCTATCTGATAAGCACTATTTCTAATCTCCACATTGTTTTTATAAGTAATAACTCTTCCATTTTCGGTAAAGATAATTTTCTTAGTAAATCCTATTGTTTTTGGTGTTGCAACATAAGGATTGTCAGAACCACCGATAGATTTTTCCCATATCCAAGTGTTTACTATTGATCCTGCAGCGTCTTTAGAATCATTTACAGAAATCACTGACATAAAAAGAAAACAGATAATAAAAGATAAAAAGAGTTTCTTCATAATCATGTTATTTTAAACTTGTAATTTTTTCCTGAATTGCTTTCTTGAAAAGTTTTATTTCTGCACTTTGGTCTGAAGTGTCATTGTTGTCGATATAAACTTTTGTAACGCTTGCACCTTGACGCAGTTCAAAATAAATTCCGCCTTGATCTGCAGCATCTGGAGAACCGTAGGTTTTCGTCTGTCCTTTTAAAGCCAAAATTTCAGCAGGAACACTTTTTAATAATAAAGTATATTCACCTCTTTTAATTGTTGGAGTATATTTGTATTGGTTAAAGTCATATTGTCCAGCTCCAACATTTAAGAATTTTAAAGTATTATAATCGTTAATCTGATAGAATTTTTGGCAGTCTGCACCAGTACATTGATTGTAGAAGCTTCCAATAATCATATTGTCTGCACTTTCAACTGTTTTATTAAAAATCATTCCTTTTGTTGTCTTCGGAATTAAAACAAAATCTGAAGGATAAGTAGGAGTTTGTGTTACGTTCTCGCCAACAGCAGGGGCTTTTTCGTAGTAATTCACAACGATTTCGCAATTATTTTCTACGATAGAGCTAATCACGATATCATAACCACTTGTAGGTTTAGCACCAGCGAAAAGACCAACTAAATATTCTTTTGTAAAATCAATATTTGGATCACTTGCGACTGGACAACTGTTCGCGTGTTTTGTAAAATACTCATTCATTTTTTCTTGAGAAGCAATAATAACTGCGGCAGGATTATTAGGCTGAGATTTTACACTATAATTGCATAAGAAAGGAAAACCAGTAAAATTTACAACTGTATTAGCTCCGCAATCTACATAGTTATTTCCATCATTAAGAGAACAAGCACTGAATCCAAAGGCTACAAATAAGCCAAGTATTAATTTTTTCATAATTATTTTAATAGGTTTATATCTTGTAGATAGCACATTTAAAAAAAGGTTGCGTTGAGGTTTAATTTTTTTTAAATAAAATGTTGGTTTAGTTGGATTTGAAAATGAATTAGTGAAATTTCCATTTTAAAAATTAAGTACTACGTATTATTGAGTACTTTTACGTAAAACAAACTTAGTTATGTCTGATTATTTACCGTTTTTATTAGGATTCGTTGTGGCGCTTTTTGTGGGCATCTACGTAGGCAAAATGCTTTCTGCATCAAAGTTTCAGTCAGAAAAAGCTATTTCTGAAGAACGATTAAATGCATTAAATGGTCAATTGCAAATGCTAAAAGAGCAATTTGAAAATGAAAAAAGTAACTTTCAGAAACAACTTCAGTTCAATATTTCTGAAAAAGAAAATATTCGTACAGAAAAAGACAGTTTAGCAATTCAGCTTTCTAAAAAAGAAGTAGATTTTGAAAATTTATGGGAACGCCATAAAGAACAAAAAAGCGAAATTAATGAGCTGCAGGAAAAATTTACTAAAGAATTTGAAAATCTGGCCAATAAAATTCTTGAAGAAAAATCGGCAAAGTTTACCGAACAAAATACTGTAAATATGAAAAATATCCTGACGCCTTTGCAGGATAAAATTCAGATTTTCGAACAGAAAGTAGAGCAGACACATAAAGAAAGCATCGATTATCATGCGGCGCTTCGTCAGCAGATTATTGGTTTGAGCGAAATGAACGCACAAATGAGCAAGGAAACTTTAAATCTTACTAAAGCATTAAAAGGAGACAGCAAAATGCAGGGAAATTGGGGCGAATTGGTGCTGGAGCGTGTTTTGGAAAAATCGGGATTAGAAAAAGGAAGAGAATACGAAGTACAGCAAAGTTTTACCAATAGTGAAGGAAACCGCGTTTTTCCAGACGTAGTAATCAATCTTCCCGACGGTAAAAAAATGATTGTCGATTCTAAAGTTTCGCTTGCCGCTTATGAAAAATGGGTAAACGAAGAATCGGAACTTTTAAAAATAGAATTTCTTAAAGAACACGTTATTTCTATAAAAAGACATGTTGAGCAGTTGGGCAGTAAAAATTACCACGATTTATATCAAATGGAAAGCCCAGATTTTGTTCTTCTTTTTATTCCGATGGAACCCGCGTTTGCCATTGCATTAAACGAAGATCCAACCTTATACACTAAAGCTTTTGACCGAAATATTGTCATTGTAACACCAAGCACGCTTTTGGCTACTTTGCGAACTATTGACAGTATGTGGACCAATCAGAAACAACAGGAAAATGCCTTAGAGATTGCGAGACAAGCGGGAGCTTTGTATGATAAATTTGAAGGTTTTGTAACCGATTTAGTTCGAATTGGAAACAAAATAAAGGATACCAAAACAGAATACGAAAGCGCTATGAATAAATTGGTTGATGGAAAAGGAAACCTGATTTCGAGCGTAGAAAGATTGAAAAAAATGGGAGCAAAGGCTAAAAAGTCACTTCCTGAAAATATTATTGCAAGAGCAGCGAGTTCAGATGAAAATGAATTATTGAATTAGAAGAGAAAGTAAAAAGAGAAAAGACACAAGAAAAAAGACCAACCTAATATAGAATACAACTAATCAAAAAAATACCAAAAACAAAAACATGAGTACAGATTTTAAACCCGTTTCTTCATCAAAAGTTAGTATATCAGAATTAATGTTGCCATCTCATACTAACTTTAGCGGAAAGATTCACGGAGGATATATTTTACAATTACTAGATCAGATTGCTTTTGCATCGGCATCAAAATTCAGCGGCAATTATTGCGTAACAGCTTCTGTAGATACGGTAAACTTTCTGAAACCTATTGAAGTTGGAGAATTGGTAACCATGAAGGCTTCTGTAAATTATGTTGGAAGAAGCTCCATGATTGTCGGCATTCGTGTAGAAGCAGAAAATATTCAGACAGGAGTTATCAAACATTGCAATTCGTCTTATTTTACAATGGTTGCTAAAGATAAAGAAGGCAAAAGTGTTCAGGTTCCAGGATTAATCTTGTCAAATTTGGAAGAAGTGCGCCGTTTTAGAAAGGCAATAAAACATATCGAAGTTAGAAAAGAAGTAGAAGAACATGAAAAATTGGCCAATATAAATTCTATTGAAGATTTGGCAAGTCTAGAAAAATATAATGTGCTTCTAGAAATCAGCTAAATTTTCTTATATTTAGTTATTACATATTAAATATTAGAAATTATGGTCAAGTTTGGATATACAATTTTATACGTTGAAAATGTCGAAGAATCTATCGCGTTTTATGAAAATGCTTTTGGTTTTTCGAGAAAATTCGTCACGCCAGAAGGCGATTATGGCGAATTAATTACAGGAGAAACAACACTTTCGTTTGCTTCGAAGAAATTAGCTTCAAAAAGTTTACCCGACGGGTTTATTGAAAGCAGTCTAGAAGATAAGCCTTTTGCTATAGAAATTGGATTTATAACAGAGAATGTTCCTGAAGTTTTGCAGAAAGCAACTTCTTTCGGCGCAGTTATAGTTTCAGAACCTGTAGAAAAACCTTGGGGACAAATCGTGGCTTATGCAAGAGACTTAAACGGTTTTTTAATTGAAATTTGCACAGAGGTAAAAGCATAGAAATTCCTTGTCAAAAATTATGGTAAAGCCCCTACGAGACAAAATATTGATTCACACCACATTTTGTCCCGTAGGGGCTTTTTTCACAATCCTTTAATGCGGCAAAAATTCACAAATTTTTAGCATTACTCTCAGAACTTTTAATAGGGAAATTTCGTAACTTTAAGTGTAATTATTGGGTTACGGAATTTTTTCACTGAGTATTGCCGTTCAATTTTTCAGATTATTAAAATCTGATTTTTCATTTTCTCTTAATCAGAACAAATTGAATGACATAATTGTTTAAATGCAGACGATTATGAAAACAACTACTTTATTATTTTTACTTTTTACCGCCTTTTCTGTCATTGCCCAAGACAAATTTTTCACTAATACAGGTACCATAAATTTTGAAGCCTCTGTTCCTTTGTATGAAGAAGTGAAAGCAGTAAATAGACAGGTTGCTATACTTTTAGAACCTAAAACAAGTACTTTTATTTGTACTGTTGTCATCAAAGATTTTCGCTTTAAATTGAATCTAATGCAAGAGCATTTCAATGAAAACTACATGGAAAGCAATCGCTATCCTAAAGCCATATTTAAAGGGAAAATTCAGAAATTTGATTTAAAAGATATTACTGAAGTCGCAAAACAATATGAGATTAAAGGGAAACTTAATTTACGCGGAAAATCAAAAGAGATTGTGGTGAACGCTTTGATTAAAAGAGTTCCAGAAGGAATCCAGATCATTTCAGATTTCCCAATTGCAGTATCCGATTTTAATATTCATATTCCAACTCCTATAGCTTCAAAAATTGCACAAACGGCCAATACAGAACTAACGGGCATTATTCGCAGCGATGAGACTATGCTGACTTTAAAATAAAAGTTATTTTATACAATTAATAAGCGTCTTTTCTAAATCAGTAAATTGAAATTCAAAACCGGTTTTTTGAATTTTCTCTGACGAAACACGCTGTCCCGTTAATACAGCTACGCTCATTTGTCCTAGCATAATCTTTAATACAAAAGGGGGAACTTTAGGCAACCATATACTATAATCATAAAGTTTAGCCAGAGTTTTAGAAAATCGGGCATTTGTTGTATTGTCTGTTATGCAGGCGTTGTATGGGCCTTCCAGTTTGGTATCTTCAATGCTTTTTAAATAAATCTGGCATAAATCTTCAATATGAATCCAAGGGAGATATTGTTTGCCAGAACCCAAAACGGCGCCAAAACCAGATTTAAATGTGGGAATCATCTTTTTTAGAAAACCTTCGTTTTTGCCTAAAACGATACCAGTTCTAATTTTGACTGTTCGAATATGTAAAGAAGCGATTTTATCTGCGGCATTTTCCCATTTTTGGCAAGTTATGCCTAAAAAATCATCGGCTGGGGCAGTGGTTTCAGTACAAATATTATGACTGGTTATAGCACCATAAATTCCGATTCCTGAAGCAGAAACAAAGGCTTCTAGTTTTTTATTGTTTTTCTCTAAAATTGAATAAATCATTTCAACAGGTCTAACACGACTCTCGATAATGGCTCTTTTACGTCTTTTAGTCCACCTTTTTTCGACGATTCCTTCGCCAGCAAGATGAATAATGTAATCGGCATTTAGAATTGCATTTTTGTCAATATAGTTTTTTTTGATGTCCCATTTGTAATATGTAACTCTTGGAGTATCTTCTCTATCAGATCGGCTCAAGACAGACACAGAAAAACCTGCTTTGATCAGGACATCTGTCAAATGTTTTCCAATGAAACCACTTCCGCCTGTTAATAGAACATTTTGAGCCATAATAGTTTATAATATATTTAACAGTCTAACTTGTTTAAGGATTAGTAAAGATAATTAAACAATGTTTACCTTTATGGCAAATTCTAAATTTTAATAAGATGGCGACTAAAAAAAAGGTAATTACCAAAGATGATATCGTTTCAAAATATATGGAAGAGGTTCTGGAAAAAGGACAAAAGCCTAAATCGGTTTATCATTTTGCCAAAGAAAATGATTTTACGGAAGCTGAATTTTATGCTTTTTTTGGAACATTAGAAGGTTTAGAAAAAGAAATATTCAGACTGTTTTTTGAAAACACAGTCAATCTTCTTCACAAGAATGAAGAATATCAGGGATATGATATGAAGAATAAAATGCTGAGTTTTTATTTTACTTTCTTTGAAATCCTCACTGCCAATAGAAGTTATGTTTTGCAATCGCTTAAGATTGACAGAAATCCGCTTAAAAATTTAGTGCAGTTAACTACGCTGCGAAATAGTTTTAAAGAATATGTTTCTCAAATCTTGACAGATGATTACAGATTAGAACAGGAAAAGTTTCAGAAGTTTCATGAAAAAGCCATTCAAGAATCGTCTTGGCTGCAATTAATGCTGACTATTAAATTCTGGATGGAAGACGAATCTCCTGCTTTTGAAAAAACCGATATTTTTATTGAGAAGTCAGTTAATGCGTCATTTGAGTTGATGAATGTGGAGCCAATGAACCATCTGATAGATTTCGGAAAATTTTTGTTCAAAGAAAAAGTATATAGCAGATAATGAAAACAATCGATTATATTCCGACCTCAAAAATAGAGAGAGCAGGAAAATTGGTTCAAACTGGGGCTAAAATTGGTGTAAACTACGTAAAACATTATGCCGAAAAAATAGTAAATCCCGATTTGACCAGAGATAAACTAAACGAAAATAATGCAGAAGATATTTATGACGGACTAAAAAGCTTAAAAGGAAGTGCACTAAAAGTAGCACAGATGTTAAGCATGGATAAAAACTTTCTTCCGCAAGCTTATGTAGAAAAGTTCTCTCTATCTCAGTTTTCTGTTCCGCCACTTTCTGCTCCGTTAGTTTTAAAGACTTTCAAAGGCAATTTTGGAAAAACGCCATATGAGATTTTTGACGAGTTCAATCCAAATTCTGTAAACGCAGCAAGTATTGGTCAGGTGCATTTGGCAAAGAAAGGAGATAAAGAGCTAGCCGTTAAAATTCAATATCCAGGTGTTGCCAATAGCATTTCGTCAGATTTGGCTTTGGTAAAACCAATTGCTATCAGAATGTTTAATCTGCAGGGGAAAGATTCTGACAAATACTTTAAAGAAGTTGAAGATAAACTGATTGAAGAAACCAACTATTTGTTGGAGTTAAAACAAAGCCAAGAAGTAGTTGACGCCTGCAGTAAAATTGAAAACATCACTTTTCCAAATTACTATCCTGAGTTTTCGTCAGAGAAAATCATTACGATGGATTGGATGACGGGAATTCATCTTTCTGAATTTACAGCTATAAATAAAGATCAAGAAGCTGGCGACAAATTAGGTCAGGCGCTTTGGGATTTTTATATGTATCAGATTCATGTTTTACGAAAAGTTCACGCAGATCCACATCCGGGAAATTTCCTGGTAGATGATCAAAATAAATTGATTGCTTTGGATTTTGGTTGTATGAAACAGATTCCAGAAGATTTCTATACGCCGTATTTTGAATTGATTAATAAAAATGTCATTACAGACGAAAAACTTTTCAATCAAAAATTATTCGAATTAGAGATTCTTCGACCAGACGATACACCTGCAGAAATTGAATATTTTACCGAAATGTTTCATGATTTGTTGTCGCTTTTTACAAAACCTTTCCAAAACAAAACTTTCGATTTTGCCGATGAGGAATTCTTCAACGCGATTGCCCAATTAGGAAAACGTTTCTCAGAAGATACAAATTTGAAAAAAATGAATGGAAATCGAGGATCTAAACACTTTATCTATATGAACCGTACTTTCTTTGGTTTGTATAATTTAATGTTTGATTTGAAAGCGCAAATTGTAGTGGACAATTATTTGAAATATTAAAGTTTAGTTTCTTTTGTTTCAGGTTTCAAGTTAACTAGATTGAGGTCAATCTTTGTCTACCTGAGTGAAGTCCAAGGTCAGTAAAGTGAGGACACACAGTTTATAACTTGAAACCTGAAACAAAGAATTCCTATTTCAAAATCCCAGCCTTGTAAGTTGCAATCGCACGATCTCTAGCAAAGCCATGATCAATCATTGGTTCATTATAGCCAAAATCAAATTCTGGAATCCATTTACGGATATATTCTCCTTTTGGGTCAAATTTTTGCTGCTGAATTTCGGGATTAAAAACCCTGAAATAAGGTGCAGCGTCACAACCTGTTCCTGCTGCCCATTGCCAGTTTCCTACGTTTGAAGCCAGTTCAAAATCTAAAAGTTTTTCGGCAAAATAAGCTTCGCCCCATCGCCAATCGATAAGCAAATGTTTGCAGAGAAAACTCGCCACAACCATACGCACGCGATTATGCATATAGCCCGTTTCGTTTAACTGACGCACTCCAGCATCAACCATTGGATAACCTGTTTCTCCAGCACACCAACGTTTGAAATCATCTTCGTTATTTCGCCATTGAATTCCGTCATAATTGGATTTGAAATTATGATTGACGCAATTCGGGAAACTGAACAATATTTGAATAAAGAATTCTCTCCAGATGAGTTCGCTTAAAAAAGTCTGATTTTTTCGGTTTGCCCAGTTTACCAATTTGCGAATACTCACAGTTCCAAAACGTAAATGCGGAGAAAGATAAGAAGTGCTGTCTAAAGCGGGAAAATCTCTTGTTTCTTTATACTGGGCAATTTGTGTTAAGTTGTGCGGCTTGACTTTTATATCGCTTCTTTCAAAACCAATCTCGGCTAAATCAGGAAAAGTAAATTTATTTTTTGCGAAATTGCTTTGAAACGGAACTGAGTCACATTCCGTAGCAGAGCCTAAAAAATGATATTTCTCCAACCATTTATTCTTATATGGAGTGTAAACCGTATATGGATTTCCATCTGCTTTTGTGATTTCTTTTTCCTCAAAAATAACATGATCTTTATAAAAGAAAGTTTCAATGTTGTTTTCTTTTAATAAAGCAGTTATCGCTGTGTCGCGTTTGATGGCAAAAGGTTCGTAATCTTTGTTAAAGAAAACCGATTGAATATCAAATTTTTCGATAAGTGATTTCCAAACGTCTTTTGTTTTTCCTTTTTTTATTAAGATAGAAGAATCGAGTTTATTTAATTCTGAATTTACTTTTTGCAGTGAATCATAAATAAAAGTCACTCGAGCGTCATTTTTCGGCAGACGGTCCAAAATATCATCGTCAAAGATAAAAAGAGGAACGACAGGAAAATTAGATTGTAAAGCATGAAATAATCCTGTGTTGTCTTCTAAACGCAAATCACGTCTAAACCAAAATAAAGTAACTTTTTGTTTTGTCATTGTTGTATCTGATTTTTAAACGCATAGAAACATAGAATTTATTTTTCTTTTGAAGAGTTTGGAAAGAAACTCATTTCTAAGACATAGCTATGTGTTTTTATGAAAGTAAAATGCCTTTTTATTAATATATATTCTATGATTCTATGTGTTTAATTTTTAAGCTTTTTTAGAATTAAATAACTCTTCGATTTTATTAAATCTATAATCGAAAATCCTCTTCAGTTTGTTTTTTACAACTAATTGATTCATGATTCTGCCTAGAATTCCAAGTGGGAGAGCATAATGAACTATGTCAGTCATTTTTGTTCCGCCATCTGGTGTTGGTTCAAAGAAATGTTTATGATGCCACAATTTGTAAGGCCCAAATTGCTGAATGTCTACGAAATACTCGTTTTCTTTGCAAGCCGTAATTTCGGTAACCCAAGACATTTTGATTCCGAAAAGGGGTTTTAAGGTGTAAGTGATAATTTGTCCATGATACATGCGTTTGCCGTCATAATCCTGAATTTGGAAATTCATATTATCAAGCGTAATGGTTTGCAAGTTTTTTGGATCGGAAAAAAAATCCCAACAGTTTTCTACACTTGCATTGATATGCTGTACGGTTACTATCTTGTGTAATTTCATAATCACAAATCTTTCTTGAAACACTAACGTGTTCAAATAATGCTACATTTTATAATATTTAAAGGGAACGAATAGCATTCCAAAACATTCTCCTTTTTCTTTGCCTAAATGTTTGTGGTGTATTTTATGCGCTTTTCTAAGTCCGATGAGGTATTTGTTTTTAGTGTTTTTAAACCATTTAAAACGTTGATGGATTAATACATCATGAATTAGAAAATAACAGACTCCATAAAGTGTGATTCCGCAGGCGATAAAAAACAAATAATTGAATCCGCCCTGAACTCCAAAATAAAATAAGACAATGCTCGGAATGGCAAATATGACAAAGAAAATATCGTTGCGTTCAAAAGTATCTTCATATTTCGGCTGATGATGATCGGCATGAAAATACCACATAAAACCATGCATCACATATTTATGAGTTAGCCAAGTAACACATTCCATGAACAGAAAAACGCTTAAAAAGATTAAAAAAGAAATCATTTTTATTAATGTTGATGTTTTAAAATTATCGTTTTATTGTTTTTGAGTTTAGCTTTGAATTATAAAAGATTGACTCAAAAAGATTGACTATTTTGGTTTTAAGTCTGCGATTCTCTCAATCTTGTCATTTCTCCTAGTCGAAATGACAAACTGTTGGCTTTTATTGAGAACTCGATAACTGAATAAGATTACACAAGTTTCAATTTATACGTCACAAAAGACTGCGCTAAAAGTCCTGCTTTTGTATAATTAGAAACTCGAATTCTAGAATTTCCAATTTCGTAATAAGGCGTATTTTTTAGCTTTTTCAATAATTTTTTATAATAAACATAAGCCGTATAAACACCGAATTTGGCTTCAATAGGCAGTTTTACAATTCCCTGATAAGCAATTCTGAAATCTTCTTCAATTTCTTTAATGATTTGTGTTTTAGAGTCTTCTGTGAAATTATTCAGATTTACACCTGGGAAATAAGTTCGATTCAAGATGGTATTGTCATCTTTTAAATCTCTCAGGAAATTTACTTTCTGAAAAGCCGAACCTAAACGCATAGCTTCATTTTTCAATTGTTCGTATTTGTGCTCTTTTCCAGAAACAAAAACTTTCAAGCACATGAGTCCAACGACATCTGCAGAGCCGTAAATATAATCTATATATTCAGCTTGTGTTTGATAATTGGATTTGATCAAATCCATTTTCATGCTTTTTAAAAACGCCTGAACCAAATCATCAGTAATATTATATTCTTTTACAGTCTGCTGAAACGAATTTAAAATAGGATTTAAACTGATGCCTAATTGCATTGCTTTATAATATTCTTTTTCAAAATCTTCAATGAGATATTCTTTTTCATAATCATGAAAAGAATCTACAATTTCGTCAGCAAAACGAACAAATCCGTAAATACTGTAAATAGCATCACGAATGCTTGGCGAAAGCATTTTAACAGCAAGCGAAAAGGAGGTGCTGTAATTTTTGGTAACCAATTTGCTGCATTTGAAAGAAACGGCGTCAAATAGTGATTTCATTTTTTAAGATCTAAAAGATTTTTGAATTAATTCAGCTGCTAGTTTTCCTGAAATTAAAGCAGGCGGAACACCTGGACCAGGAACAGTTAACTGTCCTGTAAAATATAGATTCTTGACTTTTTTGCTTTTTAATTTTGGTCTTAGAAAAGCAGTTTGTAATAGAGTATTGGCCATTCCGTAAGCATTTCCTTTATAAGCGTTATAGTCGTTTACAAAGTCATTTTTGCAGAATGATTTCTTAAAGATAATGTTATTTTTAATTTTTTGCTGGGTAAGTTCCTCAAAACGAGTAATTATTCTCTCAAAATATTCTTCCCGTAGTGCTTCGTTATCTTCAATTCCAGGTGCAAGTGGAATTAAAAAAAATCCAGATTCCATTCCGTCTGGCGCTGCAGTTTTATCTGTTTTTGATGGAAAGTTAGCGTAGAATAAAGGTTCTTCTGGCCACTTTGGCTGATCGTAAATATCTTCTGCATGCTGATTGAAATCGACATCAAAAAATAAAGCATGATGCGAAATGTTTTCTATTTTTTTATCGAAACCTACAAAAAATAGGAGTGAGGATGGAGCAAAAACTCTGTTTTCCCAATATTTTTCGGAATACATTCTGTGTTCCTTTTCGAGTAATGTTTCAGAATGATGATAATCAGCTCCGCTAAGAACAACATCAGATTTTATGACTTTACCATCAATGACGATTCCAGTCGCTGTTTTATTCTCAACGATTATTTTTTCAATTGATGAATTGGTTTGAATGGTAACGCCAAGTTCTAAAGCGAGTTTTTCGATTCCTCGAATAACATCAAACATTCCCGTTTTGGGGTGCCAAGTCCCTAAGCCGAAATCGGCATAATTCATAAAATTGTAAAACGAAGGCGTTTTACTCGGTTTTGCTCCAAGAAATAAAACGGGAAATTCGAGAATCTGAATTAATCTTTCATTTTTGAAAGTTTTTCGAATATCGGCGCTTACATTCTTGAAAAACTGATTCAGTTTTAATGCTGTTTCTTTTGTGATTAATTCAAGCGGAGAAATTCCCGGACGATAAACCAAATCCTTTATGGCAATGTCATAATTGCTTTTGGCTTGATCAATAAAATTTTGCAGCTTTTCGCCACTTCCTTTTTCTATGGTTTCAAAAGTGTATTTTATTTCTTCCAAATTATCATAGATGCTTATAAAATCATTGATTCCGAAATAAACCCTATAGGCTGGATTTAATTTTATGAGTTCGTAATAATCAGAAGGTTTTTTATTGAAATCCTGAAAAAAGCGTTCAAAGACATCTGGCATCCAATACCAGCTTGGTCCCATATCAAAAGTGAAACCGTTTGCTTTAAACTGTCTTGCGCGCCCGCCAATTGTACTGTTTTTTTCGTAAACAGTAACCTTGTTTCCTTGTTGGGCAAGGTAACAAGCGGCTGCTAAAGAGGAGAAGCCTGATCCTATTATTTGAATTGTTTTTCTCATTTGTTTAACAAATATAAGAAAAACTTAAACAAAAATAAATTAAAGCATGTTAATAGTTTCTTCCATAGAATCAAAAATTCGAATTCTGTCTGTGAGGATCGTCTGGTCTATATGTTCCACCATTTTACCCATAAGCCAGATTTCGTTGTTTTCCTGCAGTAGTTTTTGCCCCATAGATTTTACATATTGATTGATTACGCTTCTATCTGGTTGAACAGTCATGAAAGAAACAAATGTGATATTCTCAAAATGTTTTGTTAAGTCCTGTAAGTTTTCAATGGGCATACTTTCTCCGAGATAGATGGTTTTGTAACCTTTGTCAAGGATTTCATATTGCAGATATAACAATCCAATTTGATGGATTTCGTTTAGCGGAAGCGATAAAACAAAAATTCGATCAGTTTTGGTTGGTTTTCTAATCTGTAGGCTTTCTGTGTAAATCAATATTTTCTGCTTAATTAAATGACTCATAAAATGTTCATTAGCAGGAGTAATGGTTTCAGATTGCCATAATAATCCCAGCTCTTTTAAAAGAGGTAAAAAATGTTCTTTAAAAACTTCTTTAAACGTTTTCTCTGTAATAAGCCAATCGAATGTGTTGAAGAATAATTCTTGGTCGAAGTTCATCATTGCCATTTTAAAAGAAGTAATGGCGTAGTTTTGAGAATTTTTCTTTGAAATTATTTCGCGTACCAATTGTGGTATCTTCTCTTCAGGGTATGTAGCGATTTTGGAAATCTTATACCCGTATTCGTGCAGCAACGTAATGTTCAAAAGTTTCTGCAAGTTATGAAGATTGTAAAATCTGATATTAGTATCAGTTCGCATAGGTTCAAGGATATTGTATCTCTTTTCCCAGATGCGTATGGTATGCGCTTTTATTCCAGATAAGTTCTCAAGATCTTTAATGCTGAAAACAGTTTTTATATTGTTTATCATTTTTTGCGATTAAGTCAACAAATGTAAAATAAAATCTTAGATTGGGGCTTAAAACTACATTAAAAAGATAGAGAATTAGAGGTTTACGTATTTAAAATATATTTTTTACCTAAAATCAGGTATATAATTCTTAAGAAATATATTACTTTGGTAAAAAAGAAAGGTCTGCATGTTTTTAATATGCAGACCTTTCTTTGAGATTTTGAGTTTCGTTATTTGCAAAAAGTGGCTTTATTTTTTATAGCGCTTTGGCTTCCAAGTTCAATTGCTTTAGTAAAATCTTTGCAAGAGTTTTTTTTATCTCCAATTTTGTTGTAGGCTAAACCTCTTAAGTTGTAAGCTATATAATCTTTTGGGTTTAAGCCTAAGGAAGAGGTGCAATCCTCAATAGTGCCTTGATAATTCTGTAGTTTGTAGTTGACATTGGCTCTGCCTGTAAAAGCGTCAGCATTCATGCTGTCCAGTTCGATTGTTTTGCTAAAGTCGGCTTGAGCTCCTTTTAAGTCGTTTAGCTTGAATTTTGCGACACCGCGATTCTGATAAGCTTCAACGAATTTAGAATTCATGCTAATGGCTTTTGTGTAATCGGCGATTGCGCCTTTGGTGTTGCCGGCTTCGGCTTTTTTCATGGCTTTGTCAAAATAGCCCGTTGCAGATTGTGCCCAGATAGAGCAAGTCATCATTATAAATGATGCTAATAGTAGGTTTTTCATAAAACTAATTTGGGATTAGTGATTTAATTATTTCTCAACGAATTTAAGAAAGTTTTTATGTTGTAAGAGGATTTTCTTTTTAAATAATGTTAGTAAATAAAAGAAATATTAAGGAAAGTTAAAGAGGAATAAAGTGGTTCTCTTAGTTTTGAAATTTCTTTAAAAAGAAAAAGGCCAAGTAAAATAATTACTTGACCTTTTGTGACCCGACTGGGGCTCGAACCCAGGACCCCATCATTAAAAGTGATGTGCTCTACCGACTGAGCTATCGAGTCGTCATTTCTTCAATGAGGGTGCAAATATAAGGACTTATTTTAGCTTATTGGCTGTTTTTTGAAACGAATTTTAAATTAATTTCAATAAAAAATGTAAAACATTATTTTACAGTAAAATAGCTTTTTCTGTAGTGACCATGGAGGGATTTGAACCCTCACGCCCTTGCGAGCACCACCCCCTCAAGATGGCGAGTCTACCGTTTCTCCACATGGCCTAAAAAGAAAAAAGGTCGAGTAAAATAAATTACCCGACCTTTGTGACCCGACTGGGGCTCGAACCCAGGACCCCATCATTAAAAGTGATGTGCTCTACCGACTGAGCTATCGAGTCATTACTTTCAAGAAATTTAATTTGTTAATCACAAAATTTGTGACCCGACTGGGGCTCGAACCCAGGACCCCATCATTAAAAGTGATGTGCTCTACCGACTGAGCTATCGAGTCATTTAATTTCTTGAATGCGGGTGCAAATATAAGGAGTTTTTTTTGAAGTTTCCAAGCTATTTTATCATAAATTTGTCTTTTTTTTGGAAAAATCTCCAATTGCTTAGTTTATAAGGTTTTATTAATATGAAAAAAATTGTACTGTTAGGTTACATGGGTTGCGGAAAGTCAACAATCGCCCAAAATTTGTCAAAAATTACAAATATTCCGTTCTTGGATTTGGATAAATGCATCGAAGAAAGAGCAAATTTATCCATAAATGAGATTTTTGAGAAGCATGGTGAAGTCTATTTTCGAAAACTTGAACATGAAATGTTTGTTGAATTGCTGCAATCTTCTGAAAATAATATTATAGGACTAGGAGGAGGAACTCCATGTTATGCCAATAATCATGAATTGTTAAAAGGGGAAGGTGTTACCTCTATATATTTAAAGGCATCAATTGATACCTTATATAATAGATTGGTGCATAATAAAAGCAAACGTCCTTTAATTGCTAATATGAATGAAGAAGAAATGAAAGAGTTCATCGCGAAACATTTATTCGACAGAAGTTTCTACTACAATCAGGCAAAACATAAGGTTTCGGTAGATAATAAATCTGTCGGAGAAACGGTTCAAGATATTTTAGAAATCTTAGCTTAGGGAAGCATAATCGCCGTTTTCTGAATTGAAAACTACTTGAACATGCTCTAATAAAGATGTTGAAAGTGAAATTCCTTTAAAGTCGGCCTTTACAGGATATTTTTTGTGGTTTCGGTCAACAAGTACTGCTGTTTTGAATTTTTTAAGCGGAACGTCTAAGAAATGACGAACAGCATATATTAATGTAGTGCCTGAATTTAGTACATCGTCAACCAAAACAAGTCCTTTGTTTTTGTATTCTTTAGGGCTTAATGAAGTTTGTATAGCTTCTTGCGGATTTTGTTTGTTTACTTTTACTTCGCAGATAGAAACCTTTAAGGTAGAAATGCTGCTAAGTGCCGAAGCAATTTTTTCGGCAAAAACAAATCCGTTAGAAGCAATTCCTGCAATAACAACTTCTTCTTCGTCAACAAAAGTCTCGTAAATTTGATAAGCGATACGTTTTATTTTATGTTCGATTTCCTGATGGGTTAGGATAATATTGCTGCTCATGGTGTTTTTTTTGCTAAGGTAAATAATTTTAAACTCCAATTTTAAAAATTCCAAATTCCAAACTTTGTGAAGCAAGAATGAAATTGTGAAATTCAAATTTATCGTATTTGGAATCTGGGATTTGAAATTTAATTTTCATCATGGTCTTCCTCGTCATCGTAAAATTCGTCTCCGTAGTCGTCAATGTCTCTTCTGTCCTTTTTAGTTGGACGACCTGCACCTGTTCTTCTAGAATGCTCTTTCGATAATTTTAGCATCTCCAAATGTGCAAAAGCTTCTGGTGGAGTTTCGTTTTTTTGATATAAATCAACCAATTTTGCTCCTACACGATTTTGCGGAATATCTAAAACTGTTATAATCTGTGTAATTTGATCTTTTCTAAACGTAATTCGGTCTGTAGGAAAAACTTCTTTTGAAGGTTTTGCAATCTGCCCATTTACAGTGATCTGATTCTTTTTGCAAGCTTCAGTAACCATGTTTCTGGTCTTGTAATAACGAACGCACCACAAGTATTTATCTATTCTCATAATTTTTCTAAAATCCAAGTTAAATTCTTTACAAAAATAAATCAATATTGTATCTTGCGCACCTAAAAAAATGATAATAATGAATAAATTTAAATATTATTTTGTTTTGTTACTTGCTGGTCTTGCTATCGTTTCTTGTAATAAAAGTGATGATGATGAGATAGAGGTTGTTCCTTTAAGAGATTATGCCGAGCAATATAAAGCAGATAATGATTCGATTGTAAAATATTTAAAGACAAATTATATTGAAGAGGTTACGGCAGATTTTGATATTAAAATATCAAAAATTCCAGCTGGCGGAACACAGACTTCTATTTGGGATCAGACAACTTATCCATTAGAATATAGAGATGTTTATAACCATGATGTTACCTACAGAGTTTATTATTTGACTTTGAGAAAAGGTGTTGGTGATGCCCCATGTAATTTTGATGAGGTTACGGTTTCTTACACAGGATCGCTTTTAAATGGTACTCAGTTTGATACATCTTACGGATTGGCCCGTAATTTCAATTTGAATGTCTATGCTACAAATGGAGTCATAGATGGTTGGGGAGAGATCATGCCGAAATTTAAGGTAGGAACTCGTAATCCAGCGGGTGATGATGGAACTATTACATATAATGACTATGGGGCAGGGGTGATGTTTTTACCTTCTGGATTAGGTTATTATGGAAATCCTAATGAAGATATTCCAGTATATTCACCTTTGGTGTTTAGTTTTAAATTATTTGCTTTAAAACGATCTGATCTTGAATATAGTGCTTCTGCACAAGCAACTGTAGGAGATGGTGTTCCAACTTATTTGGAGGATATTAATGGTGATGGCTATGTGTATAATCACGGGGATACGGCAAGATATCCTAATATGCCAAAAGAATTAATAGATGATACTGATGGGGATGGAATTCCTGATTTTTTAGATTTTGATGATGATGGTGATGGATATACAACTAGATTTGAAATTGAGAAACCAGCAGGCGCTCCAGTAACTGGTGTTGGTTTATACTATCCTTATGATCCAATAGGTGATAATCCTGATACTCCAAACATAGATGAAAGTGAATTGTGGGGTATTCCGAGAAGACCAACGGGAGAGCTTACTGATCCTACGAAACCGGAGTCAATTACAAATCCTCGAAAATTTGTTCCAGAAGATTATACAACACAAGGACGATTAAGGATTCATCTTGATAAAACGTATCCTTATCAAAAAAATTAAAAAAAAATACAAAATATTGAAGCCTTGGAATTTACATTTCAAGGCTTTTTTTATAAATAATTTGCCCTAAATGAATATTTGCTAAGTGGACAAAAAAATGCTGGACAATAGTTTATAAAGCTTTATTTTAATAAAAGGCAATAAAAAAACCTCGAAATGTGAATTTCGAGGTTTTTTTATAAGTAGAAAGTTTAAAATTACTTTCTTTTAATTACTCTTTCTACAGCTTCAACAATGGCTTGATTGTTTAATTTGTATTTTTCCATTAATTGCTCTGGAGTTCCAGATTCTCCAAAACTATCTTGTACTGCTACAAATTCTTGTGGAGTTGGATTGTTTAATGCTAATACTCCTGAAACGCTTTCTCCAAGACCTCCAAGGTAGTTGTGCTCTTCTGCAGTAACTACGCATCTCGTTTTAGCAACTGATTTAAGAATTGCTTCTTTGTCAAGAGGCTTGATAGTGTGGATGTTGATTACTTCAGCAGAAATTCCTTTTTCTTCTAATTTTTCAGCTGCGATAAGGGCTTCCCAAACTAGGTGTCCTGTTGCGATAATTGTTACATCAGTTCCTTCGTTTAAAAGAATAGCTTTTCCGATTACGAATGGTTCGTCAGCAGGAGTAAAGTTAGGTACAACTGGACGTCCGAAACGTAGGTATGCAGGGCCGTGGTGGTCTGCTAGTGCAATAGTTGCTGCTTTAGTTTGGTTGTAATCGCAAGTGTTTATTACAGTCATGCCAGGCAACATTTTCATTAAACCGATATCTTCTAAGATTTGGTGTGTAGCTCCGTCTTCTCCTAAAGTTAAACCTGCGTGAGAAGCGCAGATTTTTACATTTTTGTCTGAGTAAGCCACAGATTGACGAATTTGATCGTAAACTCTTCCTGTAGAGAAGTTAGCAAAAGTTCCTGTGAATGGAATTTTTCCTCCAATCGTTAAGCCTGCAGCGATTCCAATCATATTTGCTTCTGCGATTCCGATTTGGAAAAAGCGCTCTGGGTGATTTTTTTTGAATTCATCAAATTTTAATGATCCAATTAAGTCAGCACATAATGCTACAACATTCTCGTTTTTTTGACCTAATTCAGTCATTCCCGCTCCAAAACCAGAACGAGTATCTTTGCTTCCTGTATTTTCGTATTTTTTCATTTTATTTTTTGCTGTATGCAATAGGCAGTAGGCAATAAGCGTGGAGCTTATGGCTTAAAGCTTAAAGCTGTTTTAGTAATCAACTTGATCTTTAGAGTAGTTTTGAGCTAATGCATTTTTTAATTGCTCGTCATTTGGAGCTTTACCGTGCCAAGCGTGCGTGTGCATCATGAAATCAACACCATTACCCATTTCTGTATGCAATAAAATACAAACTGGTTTTCCTTTTCCTGTTCTTGATTTAGCATCAGTTAAACCAGCGATGATAGCATCAATATTGTTTCCTTCTGTGATTTCTAAAACATCCCAGTCAAAAGCTTCAAATTTTGCGCGAAGGCTTCCCATTGCCAAAACTTCGTCAGTTGTTCCGTCAATTTGTTTTCCGTTAACGTCAATTGTAGCAATAATGTTGTCTACTTTTTTAGCAGAAGCATACATGATAGCTTCCCAGTTTTGACCTTCTTGCAATTCTCCGTCTCCGTGTAAAGTGTAAACTAAATGATTGTCTTTGTTTAATTTTTTTGCTTGAGCTGCTCCCAAAGCTACAGATAAACCTTGTCCTAATGAACCAGAAGCCATTCGAACTCCAGGTAAACCTTCATGAGTTGTTGGGTGTCCTTGTAAACGAGAGTTTAATAATCTAAAAGTAGCAAGCTCTGAAATTGGAAAGTAACCGCTGCGCGCTAAAACGCTATAGAATACTGGGGAAATATGACCATTTGAAAGGAAAAAGATGTCTTCTCCAATTCCGTCCATATCAAAACCTTCTTTGCGGTCCATTATATTTTGATATAATGTTACCAAAAATTCAGTACAACCTAAAGAACCACCTGGGTGTCCAGAGTTTACAGCATGTACCATTCTAAGAATATCTCTTCTTACTTGGATCGTTAAATCGCTTAATTGTTGTGTGTTAGGCTTCATTTTATATGTAAAAGTTAAACTGGAGCAAAAGTAATCGTTATTTTGCGGGGAGACAAATGATTTTTTGCTTTAGTTGTATAGCAATTGTTAAATTTTACTATTTTTTTTACATTATGAAAATAAATGTAACGAATGTTTTGCTTTTAATTCTTTATAAGAGTGTGTCCACATTTTTAAAAGAGAAACAATAAAAAAGCCTTGCATTTCTGCAAGACTTTTGTAATGGGTATAATAAAAAAGATGTAGTTATTCAGTATCTCCTTCGCTGTAATAATTATTTTCTTCGTCTTCTGAACCAAGGTCTTCTTGCTTGTCATCAAGTTCAGAGCCTGGAACATCAAGATCATTTCCGATTTTATCACTATTTTGTTTCCATTCGTGATTGGCATTATTGATTATTCTTTCTCCAGAGATATCTTGAGGGTCAATATCTTCTAATCTTTCTTCTTGATTGTAAATATCTTCATTTGCATCATAATTCATGTTTTCAAGGTTTCTTTCAATTTGATCATCCTTGATTTGGTCTAGTTTCTCATCTGCGTTTATCATGATTCTAAAGTTTTTTAGTTGAATATTAAAATTATGAAAAGAATCGGTGAAACTGTTACATTTTAATAATCTGATCCTTGTACTTTTTACATTCGTTGGCTAAGTTTTTTGAAACCCGTTTGCGTTAGGGATAGCAGCGGCATCTCCCAAGGCTTTTTAGCCGTAGTTTTTTTTTAATGGGGAATATAGAGGATAGCCCAACCTTTAGAACGCCCAAATGAAGTAAATTGCAAATGTGAAAATCAAAATCCTAAAACGTAGAATCTGAAATTAAGAAAATATTAGCTAATTTTCTAATTGACAAATTTTCCAATTCATAAATTTTCCCTGAAATTAAACTATCTTTGCGCTCTGAAAAAAGAAACAGATGAAGTTTGATTTATTACAAAAAGATCCGCAGTCTAAAGCAAGAGCGGGAAGTATTACTACTGATCATGGCGTAATTGAAACGCCTATTTTTATGCCTGTTGGAACTGTTGCTTCTGTAAAAGGAGTACATCAGCGCGAGCTTAAAGAAGAGATTAATCCAGATATTATTCTGGGAAACACCTATCATTTATATCTGCGTCCTCAGACAGAAATTCTTGAAAAAGCTGGCGGATTGCATAAGTTCATGAATTGGGATCGTAATATTTTGACTGATTCTGGAGGATATCAGGTATATTCTCTTTCTTCAAATAGAAAAATTAAAGAGGAAGGGGTAAAGTTTAAATCGCATATTGATGGTTCTTACCACTTTTTTACGCCAGAGAATGTAATGGAAATTCAGCGTACAATTGGTGCAGATATTATCATGGCCTTTGATGAGTGTACACCTTATCCTTGCGATTATCGTTATGCGCAACGTTCTATGCATATGACCCATCGCTGGTTAGACAGATGTATCAACCATTTAGAAAAAGTTCCTTATAAATACGGTTACGAACAAACGTTTTTCCCGATTGTTCAAGGAAGTACTTATAAAGATCTTCGTCGCCAGTCGGCTGAATATATTGCAAATGCCGGTACGCAAGGAAATGCAATTGGCGGACTTTCTGTTGGTGAACCGGCTGAAGAAATGTATGCTATGACTGAAGTAGTTTGCGAAATTCTTCCAGAAGATAAACCACGTTATTTAATGGGTGTTGGAACTCCAATTAATATTTTAGAAAATATTGCATTAGGAATTGATATGTTCGACTGCGTTATGCCAACGCGTAACGCAAGAAACGGAATGTTGTTTACAGCAAACGGAACAATCAATATCAAAAACAAAAAATGGGAAGCTGATTTTTCTCCAATTGATGAGATGGGGCACACTTTTGTTGATACAGAATATACAAAAGCATATTTGAGACACTTGTTTGCTGCTAATGAATATTTAGGAAAGCAAATTGCAACGATTCATAATCTTGGTTTCTACATGTGGTTGGTTCGTGAAGCTAGAAAACATATCTTAGCAGGCGATTTTAGACCATGGAAAGAAATGATGGTTAAAAATATGAGCCAAAGACTTTAAAAGAGTTTTAAGTTTCAGGTCTCAAGTTTCAAGTTCTCTGCAGAGCGTGAAACTTGAAACTTGGAACCAAACAAACAAATAGATATGCTTTCAATAATAGATAAATACATTTTAAAAAGATACCTCGGAACTTTTTCTGTGATGCTTCTTTTATTTGCGCCAATCGGAATCGTAATTGACGTTTCGGAAAAGGTAAATAAAATGCTTGAAAACAAGATTCCGTTTGGAGATATTGCTTTCTATTATTACAATTTTACGATTTACTTTATTAACTCACTATTTCCGATATTCTTGTTCTTATCGGTAATTTGGTTCACATCCAAATTGGCGAATAATACAGAGATTATTGCTATTTTGAGTTCTGGAATTTCATTTACACGTTTCCTGCGTCCTTATATTATAGGGGCAACAATTGTGTCGATTTTCGTATTGCTAATGGGATTTTTTATTGTTCCTGCAGCCAGTGAAGGTTACAATAATTTTAGGTATACATATCTTAAAGGAAACGGAAAAGAACTCATGCGTGGTGAAAACACCAATGTTTTCAGACAGATTAACGATCATGATTTTATATTTGTAAATAGCTTTAATGAAGAATCAAAAACAGCTTTCAATTTTTCGTTAGAACATTTCGAAAAAGAAAAACTGACATATAAAATTACTGCAAGCCGTATTAAATGGGATCCTAAAAAGAAGATTTATGTTTTATACGATTATACAAAAAGGACTATCGGAGATTTAAATGATGTAATTGAAAAATCTCCCGAAAAAAATGTTGCCTTCAAATTTGAATTATCAGATTTAACGCCCGTAGTCTATATTGCTGAAACGCTGACTTTGGGTAAATTAATTGATTTTATTGAAAAAGAAAGAAAGAGAGGTTCTGGAAATATTAATACCTATTTGGTTGTTCTTTATAAAAAATACAGTATCCCAGTTTCAGCATTCATTTTAACTATTATTGCAGTTTCGGTTTCTTCTATGAAACGTCGCGGTGGAATGGGAATGAACCTTGCCATCGGAATTGCAATTGCGTTTTCATTTGTATTCTTTGATAAAATCTTTGGTACACTTGCCGAAAAATCTACATTCTCACCTTTATTGGCTGTCTGGTTTCCGAATATTGTTTTTGGAATCTTAGCAGTTTACCTGTTACGTAATGCGAAACGATAATTTAAAAAGTTATTTAAATCTTCATTTAATTGTTTTTATCTGGGGTTTTACCGCCATTTTGGGCGCTTTAATTACTATTGATGCCGAAAATCTGGTTTGGTACAGAATGCTGATTGCGATGATTTTTTTGGGCGGATTTATTGCCTTTAAAAAACAGTCTTTCCAAGTTCCTGTGAAGGAATTTTTTAAATTGATTTTTGTCGGATTACTGATCGCTCTTCATTGGATTTTCTTTTTTAGGGCAATTCATGTTTCAAACGTTTCTATTACGCTTTCCATATTTTCATTAGGAGCATTTTTTGCTTCTTTATTGGAACCATTATTTTACGGAAGAAAGGTGCTTTGGTATGAAGTTCTTTTCGGACTTATCATAATTGCTGGTCTAGGATTGATTCTTCAAGTTGAGATAAAGTACCTTGAAGGCGTTTATTATGCCTTGGCCGCAATTATTTTAGGTGTTTTATTTACTTTAATGAATGGAAAATTGATTTCAGATCATGAACCTTCTGTAATTACTTTTTATGAGTTTGGTGCAGGAGTTTTCTTTATTACGATTTATTTTTTGTTTGAAGGAAAATTTAAAGCAGATTTCTTCGAAATGTCTTTAAATAACTGGGTCTTATTATTGATTTTAGCTTCAATATGTACAGCTTATGCTTTTACTGCTTCGGTAAAAGTGATGCAAAGATTGACGCCTTATACGGTAATGTTAACTACTAATTTAGAGCCAGTTTACGGAATAGTTTTGGCTTATTTCATATTAGGAGGAAAAGAAAAAATGAGTGTTGAGTTTTACATCGGCGCAGTAATAATTATTATAACAGTTATTCTAAACGGTGTTTTTAAGCACTATCAGAACAAGAAGGAAAACTTGTAATAGTTTCCTTATTTTTAAAATGCATTTTTATACTTTAAATAACAATTAACTTCGCCAATGATATAATATTTTTATATTTGCGGTTCGATTTACAAACAAAATTCAAAAATCCATGGAATATTTAGATTTTGAGCTTCCAATTAAAGAACTTGAAGAACAGTTAGAAAAGTGCGTTATTATTGGAAAAGAATCTGACGTTGACGTAACGCCAACGTGCAAGGAAATCAACAAGAAATTAGAGCAGACTAAGAAAGATATATACAAAAACCTTACGGCTTGGCAGAGGGTACAATTGTCAAGACACCCAAATAGACCTTATACTTTAGACTATATCAAAGCAATCTGTGGAGATACTTTCTTAGAACTTCATGGAGACAGAGGTTTTAAAGATGATAAAGCTATGGTTGGCGGTCTTGGTAAAATAAACGGACAATCGTTTATGATTATCGGTCAGCAAAAAGGGTTTAATACCAAAACACGTCAATACCGTAATTTTGGTATGGCTAATCCAGAAGGATACCGTAAAGCTTTACGTTTGATGAAAATGGCAGAGAAATTCGGAATTCCGGTTCTTACTTTAGTAGATACTCCGGGTGCATATCCAGGATTGGAAGCTGAAGAAAGAGGACAAGGAGAAGCTATTGCTAGAAATATATTCGAAATGGTTCGTCTGCAAGTGCCAATCATCACTATCATTGTTGGTGAAGGTGCTTCTGGTGGAGCTTTAGGAATTGGTGTCGGAGACCGTGTTTATATGTTAGAAAATACTTGGTACTCTGTAATTTCTCCAGAATCCTGCTCTTCTATTTTATGGAAAAGCTGGGAATACAAAGAGCGTGCAGCAGAAGCTTTAAAACTGACTTCTTCTGATATGAAAAAACAAAAACTTGTTGATGATGTGATTCCAGAGCCACTAGGCGGAGCACATTATGACAGAGAAACTACTTTTAAAACAGTTGCGGAATATATTACAAAAGGATATAACGAATTGAAAGACTTATCAACAGCTGATTTAATTGCCCAGAGAATGGACAAATACAGCAATATGGGCGAGTTTAAAGAGTAAATTCATAAAATAGAATTAAAAATCCGAAGCCCTGCGGTTTCGGATTTTTTTTTGGTTATCAACACAAAAAATATATTTATAAACAATAGAATAGTTATAACTCGTTAGCATATTTTTTTTAAATTTTGCTACTTTCGCTATATGGAAAATTTCAAAAATGTAAACCCTGTCAAGGTCGACAAAACTACTATTATCAATCTAGAAAAAGGTAAGCTTCCTCCTCAAGTAATTGACTTGGAAGAGGCTGTACTTGGTGCGATGATGATTGACAAAAAGGGGGTAGATGATGTAATTGATATTTTACAGCCAGACGCTTTTTATAAAGACGCACACAAACATATTTTTGAAGCAATTTTGCAGCTTTTTACAGAAACACAGCCTATCGATTTGCTGACAGTTTCTACGCAATTGAAGAAAAATGGTAAGTTAGAATTAGCCGGTGGAGATTTCTATCTGATTCAGCTTACGCAAAAAATTGCTTCTTCTGCGCACATCGAATTTCACTCGCGTATTATTCTTCAAAAATTTATTCAAAGAAGTTTGATTCGAATTTCATCTGAAATTATTGAAGAATCTTATGACGAAACCACAGACGTTTTCGATTTGCTGGATAAGGCAGAATCTAAATTGTATGAAGTAACGCAAGGGAATATTAAACGTAGTTCTGAAACGGCTCAGAGTTTAGTTCTTCAGGCGAAGAAGCGTATTGAAGAAATTGCGGGTAAAGAAGGTTTGAGTGGTGTGGCAACTGGATTTGAGAAACTAGATGAAGTAACTTCTGGATGGCAGCCTTCGGATTTGATTATTATTGCGGCTCGTCCTGGTATGGGTAAAACAGCTTTCGTCCTTTCAATGGCGAGAAACGTGAGTATTCAGTTCGGGCATGCGGTTGCGATTTTCTCTCTGGAGATGGCATCGGTTCAGTTAATTACAAGGCTTATTTCTTCTGAAACTGGACTTTCTTCAGAAAAACTAAGAACTGGTAAATTAGAAAAACACGAATGGGAACAGCTGAGTACTAAAGTAAAAGATTTAGAAAAAGCACCATTATTTATAGATGATACACCTTCGCTTTCGATATTCGATTTACGTGCAAAATGTCGTCGTTTGGCCTCGCAGCACGGAATTAAATTAATTATTATCGACTACTTGCAGCTGATGACTGCAGGTGGAAGCGGTAAAGGAGGCGGAAACCGTGAGCAGGAGATCTCAACAATTTCTCGAAACTTAAAGGCTTTGGCAAAAGAGTTGAACGTTCCGGTAATTGCACTTTCTCAGTTATCACGTGCCGTTGAAACCCGTGGATCTAGTAAACGACCTTTGCTTTCGGATCTTCGTGAATCTGGAGCGATCGAGCAAGATGCTGATATTGTATCGTTTATTTATCGTCCTGAATATTATAAAATTGAAGAATGGGATGACGATGAGGCATCTTCTACTCAAGGACAGGCTGAATTTATTATAGCCAAGCACCGTAACGGTGGATTGGAAAATATTCGTTTAAAATTTTTAGGACATTTGGGTAAATTTGATAACCTAGAAGAATTTACAGGAGGTTATGATGATTTACCTTCTAAAATGAATCATGATGATAATCCTTTCCTAACAAAAAATTTACCATCTGCTAATGAAGCTTTCGGAAGTAATTTAAATGATGACGATGACGATAGCGATGTTCCGTTTTAAAAAACAAAAAAGCCTTGTTTCTAAGGCTTTTTTTTATGTTTTGATGTTAATTTTTTAATAAAAATCAGTAGTTTAGCGAAACCAATTATAAACTATCAAGTTTTTTATTAACCAATTAACAAATTTAAATTATGAATGAAGAAACTTTTCCGGGACCTATCCAGATTCCGTTAGCAACTGCAAATGAGTGGGAAAGAAGATATCAGAATGATACCACAATCGAAGACTCTAAGAACAAAGTAAAAGCTTTTTTGATACCAAGAGAGAGTTTAGAAAAAGTTTTAAAACTTGAAACAGAAGCTGTTTGGGCTTATCTAGGCATAAACGATCAGAAAGAAAAAACATTGCTTTTTGTTGGTGCCGAATATGATAAAGAAACTGGTAAATGGGTTAATGTATACGGTACTGGAGATGGTGTAGAAGGTGGTGAAGGAGCAGAAGAGGTTGTATATGACGGTGCAAGACCAAGTCCTCCATATTAATTAATTGAATTTCAAGAATGGATGATTTTTTAATATATTCAAGTTATTTGATTTTATTGATTAATCTTGTTCTATATACATTTAGCTTTTTCCACAAGGAAAAAGCTAATGTTTTTTTTGTCTCTTATTTGGCCTTTTCAACTGTGTTGCAGTTTTCAATGGAATTGGTATACCATTTAGGGATGAGTAATTTATTTCTTGTAAATATTTTTTTTATAGGGCAAATGATTATTCTGGGGCTTTTTTATAATTCGCTATTTTATAATAAAGCTCAAAAAATATTCGTCAAGACCTCATTAATAATTGCTTTATTGATTTTATTAATCCAATTTGTAATAGATTCAAGTCAATTCTTAAAGTTTAATTTATTTGGAATTACTTTAACTTCTTTGCTCATTGTTGTTTTTGCATTACTTCATTTTTATAATATGCTTACAGAAAACAAAAAGTATTATTATATAAGTATGGGGATAGTTTTTTATTTGTTGGCTAGCACGGTCTTATTTTTAATTGGCAATCTTTCAACAGGATTAAGTGCTGACTTAAAATACTTGAGCTGGCAATTAAATGCTTTTTTATTAATAGTTTACTATTTGATTATTTTATTTGAATGGTTAAAAAGTTTTTCGAGAAAAAGTTTACAGAACTAGATTCTATTGTATAATATAAAATGAATAGATATGAATACAGGTCATATTCCTGAGAAAGAACTCGTAGCCATAATATTATACATCTCTTTGTTTTTTATAATTGTTGCAGTAGCATTGATTATATTCTTTTACTTTTCTAGGAAAAAAATCATTCAGAAAGAATTAGAAAAAATAGATTTAATACTTCGATATCAAAAGGAACAACTACACGCTATAATTGTAACCCAAGAGGAAGAACGTAAAAGGATTGCGCAGGATCTTCATGACGATATTAGTTCAAAATTGAACATTGTTTCCTTAAACAGCCATTTGCTTACAGCGCCAAACTTAACTGAAGCTGAAACTGCAGAAATTACAGAAAATATAATCGCTTTGACAACAAAGGCATTAGATAATTCTAGAAAGATTGCACATAATTTGTTGCCGCCTGTTTTTGAAAAATTTGGTTTACATGCTGGCATAGAAGAGCTATGTGAAGAGTTTGAAAGCAGTAAATCGGTTAAAACACATTATAAAAACGAAATTGATTTTGATGAGAAAGATATAGACAGGCATCTGCATGTTTTTAGAATTCTACAAGAGCTTATGAATAATTCTATACGCCACGGAAAAGCTTCAGAAATATGGATTTCGTTTGCTAATGTTAACGGAATAAATACTTGCAACTACAAAGATAATGGTGTTGGTTTTGATAGTTCAAATGCTGAAAACCAGAAAGGTCTAGGAATGAAAAATATAGATAGCCGCATATCGTTTTTGGAAGGAACAATAGAAATTAACTCTGAAATTAATAATGGTATTGTTGTAAATTTTACTTTTTAGCTGGAATTATGTGTTTTATTAAGGTTTTTAGTCAATAAAGTGGGGTATTTAGACTTTTTCTAAATCATATTTTGTAATTTCGATAAACCAAATTAAACGACCAAAAACAAATAAGATGAATGCTGCTATCAAAATTGCCCTAGTCGATGATGAAATTTTGTTTCGAAAAGGAATTTCTTTTTTATTACAGAGAGAAGAAAATATAGATGTTATTTTTGAAGCTCCAAATGGCGATGAGCTTATTTCACAGTTGAATGAAAGGGAAATAAAACCAGATATAATAATAATGGATTTAAAAATGCCGGTCTTGAACGGTGTCGAAGCCACTAAAATTATTAGAAAACTTTTTCCCGATATTAAGATTATTGCATTGACCAGTTATGATACCAAATCTTTTATTGCAAATATGATTCAAGTTGGCGCTGTCGCTTACTTAATAAAAAATACCACTCCAAAAGATTTAATTCATACAATCAACGAAGTAGCAAAAAAGGGTTTCTATTACAACGAAAATGTTTTAAAGACAATTCAAGAAACCATAGTTTCTCCTAAAAATACAAGAGGCGGTTTAGAAACAAATTTTCTTTCTCCTCGCGAAATCGAAATTCTACAATTAATTTGCCAGCAGAAAACTACTGCAGAAATTGCAGAACATCTTTTTTTAAGTCCGAGAACAATAGAAGGACATAGGAATAATTTATTGCTTAAAACAGAATCGCGAAATATTGCTGGTTTGGTTGTCTATGCGATCCAGAATGAATTGGCAGTCTTAACAATTTAGAAAATTATGCTGTCAAAAACTGAATGGACAGTACATAATATAATATGATTGTTATCACAAGAACACATAAACCTATTTTTTGAATCATATTTAAACCCTTTTGTTGGTTGTTGCTTTCATTAAACTTCATAGTGGTTAATTTTTTACAGCGATTAGTTTTTGTGAACTTGGGATAGCAAATTTATAGAGAATTTTCTATCAAATTATAGGTGTTTTTACCTGTTTTTTCATGTTTAGAATCTTTCATTTCCAAGTTTTTTTTAACATTCTATTATGTCAGAAAAGATTGTAAGCATTCTTTTTTTGGTGCATCCTTTTATATCTTTACTAAAATAATTTTCTGATGAATAAGAGTTTATTCTACATTTTTATACTATTAGCAACATTTAATGCTAGAGCTTCGTTTATCTTACTTCCGATGGACGAAACAACGCAGCAAAATCATCTAAAAGCATACGGAATTACTTATTGGTGTTTGAGCAGGGATTATAAAGCAAGTTGGCTTTTAAATTACCGCGGAGGCTCTTTTTTACTTCCTGATGCTGATGAAATTAGAAAAGAATGTAAAATAAGAGGAGTTAGTTTTGAAGTGATTTCAGATAGTGAACAAGCTTCAATTCTGAATGAAATTTCGAGTCCTTCACAAAATATGGAATCGGTGATTTTGGAAAAAGCTCCTAAAATAGCGGTTTATACTCCAAAAGGAAAACAGCCATGGGATGATGCTGTGACTTTGGTTTTGACTTACGCCGAAATTCCTTTTACGCCAATTTATGATGAAGAAGTTTTAAGTGACCAATTATTAATGTATGATTGGCTACATCTGCATCACGAAGATTTTACTGGGCAATACGGAAAATTTTATGCAGCTTACAAAAATACTCCTTGGTATATTGATCAAAAAAAGGATGCAGAAGCCTTAGCTGCAAAACTAGGATACGCAAAAGTATCTCAGGAAAAAGGAGCGGTTGCAAAAAAGATTAGAGATTTTGTAATTGGCGGAGGTTTTATGTTTGCTATGTGTTCTGCTACAGATAGTTTTGATATCGCACTTGCAGCTGATGGTGTGGATATTTGCGAAACAATGTTTGACGGTGATCCAAGTGAGTCTAACTATCAATCAAAATTGAATTATAATAACTCGTTTGCCTTCAAGAATTTTAGTCTTGAAAGAAGACCAGAAGTTTATGAGTTTTCGGATATCGATATGACAACGAAAAGGAGAGTATTGATGGAGAAAGATTATTTTACGTTAATGGAATTTTCTGCAAAATGGGATCCGATTCCGAGTATGTTATGTCAAAATCATACACAATTGGTAAAAGGTTTCATGGGACAAACCACTTCATTTGATACTTCATTAATAAAATCGAATATCTTGATCATGGGAACCTGCGAGTTAAATAGCGAGTCAAGATATATTCATGGAGAAAAAGGCAAGGGGATGTTTACTTTTTTTGGAGGACATGACCCAGAAGATTTTCAACACCAAGTTGGAGATCCACCGACGGTTTTAGATTTACATCCGAATTCTCCAGGGTATAGATTGATCTTAAACAACGTTTTGTTTCCAGCTGCTAGAAAAAAGAAGCTTAAAACTTAATTAGTTTAAAGAAAACTCAAACCAGATTGGAATATGATCGGACACTTTTCTTGCATTCTGAAGTGAATCAAAATCTTCGTAAAATTTAATGATTCCAGAATTGAGGACTTTTAGATTTACTGTATTATAAAAAATATTATCAAATTCAGATGCAAGACAAATATTGCTTTTGCATTGATGCTTAAGAGTTGTTTTTTGATTTTTTAATACAGATGCATATCCCATCTTTTTTAACGGATTAAAAACAGAATGTTTTTCAGGGCAATTGAAATCGCCTAAGAAAGCGAGATTTAAATTGGGATATTCGTTTGGCAAAAATTTGAAATATTTGATTTCAGTTTCAGGCTGCTTTTTTTTCGTTATGGCATGAAAATTAACTAGTGTAATTGTCTTTTTGTTGATTTCGAATGTGGCGAAATAGGGCTCCCGATCAATTTCTACACTAAATTTTTTCTCGAGCCAAGGTCTGCTTTTTAATTTGGCTTTGTTGGTTTTCCAAATGAAAGCATAGCGTTCAGTTTTGTAACTGCTGCTAGAAGTAGGATCGCTTATTTTATAATCCCATTTATTTCCTTTTTCATTAAGTAATGATGCCAATTTTGCAACAGTTTGGGCCCCACCATTTCCAGCAACAACTTCTTGAATTGCAATAATATCGTAATTAGAAATTGTTTTGGCAATATAATTTAAATGGATGTCAGATTTAGATTTTCCAAAATTTTCTAAATTCCAAGAGACCACTTTGGTCTGCGCTAAAGATAAAAAGGTAAAAAATAATAAGACGAGGCTGAGAGTTTTTTTCATGTAAAATGTTATAGAAAAAGATATGAACCTTCTTTTTCAGCAATAATCAAGCCTTTCTTAAAATTAATTAATGTTTTTTGTATCGGTTTTTTAGCGCAGTTCCGATAATTATAATTTGCAATACTAATAATGCTGGAATAAATATAATTTTCCAATCAATTTCTAGCCAGCCCGTTTTTTCAGAAACAAAGGCAAAGCTAATTGATAAAAAAAGGCAGAGTAACATTGTTTTCATAATAATTTTATTTTGTGTAGTATTAATTTTGGAGAATATAATACTCGCTTTACTTTTCGGTTTCATGGTAGGTTAATAGGTTATTACAAATTTAACGGTATCAAAAGTGTAATCCTTACGGAAACCCGTAAAGCGCCATAAAAATTACACCAATCCGAAATCTTTTGCGATTGCAATTAAATGCACATTATTGTTAGCCTTAAAATAGATTTTCAGTTTATTGATTCTTTTTTCAATACTGCTTGTTCCGTTAGGTGTTATAGATAAATCTTTAAATTCCTTAGAAATGCTTTCTAAAATGTATCCCTGCGATAAAAGCTTCAAAATAGATATATCATAAGATTCAATTTCGATTAAGGCTTTGTCATTAAAATTAAAAGACAAATCAGAAGAAAGTATTTTTTCTTCATTATTAAAGGTGCTTTCAATGGCATTTCTTAACTCAGCAATACTATTTCTTCCTTTAGAAACATAAGCATTAATGCCTAATTCATTAAAAAGAGTTTTAATTCTATAGCTTTTATCTTCTATAGAAAAAACAATCTTTTTTATATTAGGCTGTACCTTGTTTATGGCATCAATAAGTTCATCGCCACTATTTAAAGTTACTTTTCTGTGATCAGATTTAAATGATAAATCAGTAATCAGCAAATCATAAGGTTCGTTATCAGCTAATGCTTTTTTTATTTTAAGCAAACCTTCGTCACAATATTTTACGTGATGAATTACAGGAACTTGTAATTCTTCAAGTACTTGAACTACTGCCAGGCTGATACTGTCTAAATCTTCGGCAACTAAAACTTTTTTAAACATATAATTGTATTATGTAGGAAATTTGATACTTATTTTAAAACCACTTTCTGAATTTGCATCAAAATTAATTGTTCCTTTTATTGTTTCAATACGGTTTTCCACATTTTGTAGTCTTTTTTGTAAAATTGCTTGTTCACCATTAACTTTTGTGCCATTATCCGTATACGTTATAAAGATGTTTTTATCATTTTTTTTGAAAGTTATGCTTGCTAGTGACGCATCGTTTAATGTTTTCATATGCTCAAAAATTTCTTGGATAACACGGAAAGCAGTTATTTTTTTTACCCGATCAATTTTGGACCACGAAAAAGTATTTAAGCCATTTATTATGATATTTAAGTGGGAGTTTGCGTAGCTGGCAATCATTTCTTTCAGTCCTATTTCGTAGTTTTCATTAGTCAATATTTCACTATTTTCTCTAGAGACCTTTCTTGTTATAGAGTAAATATTGTTTAAATGCGAGAGGAGCTTTTCTTTGTTTTCTTTTTTTTCTAAGTCGCTCTTTATCGTAAAAAGCAAAATTTTGTCTATATCCCTTTCAAGCTCAAGCTGTAATTTTTCAGAAATACGCATTTCGTTTCTGAAAACTTCATTGTTACTTTCTTTTTTCCCTTTCGTATTTAAATAAAAAACTATAAACACCGAGCTGATAATACTAATAAAAATTACAACATAAGAGATGTAGCTGCTGTTTTTTTGTCTTTGCAGTTCTAATTCTTTTTCTGCTTTTTGGTTTTTGAGTTCTAGATTTTCTTCTTTATCTTTCTTTGAGTTGTATATTAAGTCAGCAAATTGATTTTTTGCTATTTTTCTACTTATATAGAGACTATCATTTTTTCTTGTATAAATTTCCCAGTGTTTTTTTGAATTCTCAGCCATGTCTGCCTCAAGTAGATCGGCTACTCTGTTAATCTCATTTCCTGCTGATTTTGCTCGTTTTGCAGCATAATAAGATTTCTCTGCGTAAATTTTTTTTAGTTCTGCATTGTAGTATTTTGAGTAATATTTATAAAAACCAAAATAATTGGCAATTAGTTCAAAATCATTATTGTACGGAATAGTTAATTCTAAACTTTCGTTAAGACACTTTAAAGCTTTTTCTTTATGATTTCCAAGACCTATGTAGGAAAGAGCTAAATTATACAATATAGCAGAACGTACAAGGTTTGTATTTGAAGGTGTGATTTTATCTGCAATTTTACACTTGGATATTGGTTCTAATACATCTTTCGCTTCCTGGTATTTTTTTTGTTGAACATAAACAAATGCAATTTCAGATAGTATTCGTGCTTTTCTAAAGGTAGATTTTGCTCTTTTTAATGCTTTTCTATGATAATATAGTGCCTTTTCGGTATTGTAGGTATAAAAATAATTATAAGCCATAAACGTGTAAGCATTAGTGCCATGCTTTTTATCAGATGTTTTTTCTAGATAAGGAAATGCTTTTATAAGCTTATCTTCTGCTTCATAGTAATTGCCATATCGTTGTAGAATTTCTACCATGTAGTTTAATGAACTAACATATTCATCAGGATAATCTTCTTTAGGATCACAGAGCAATTGCGTTTTGTTGAAGTAAAAATAAGCACTGTCATATTTTCCAGCACTAAAAAAAGCTTGAGCTTTTTCTGATGTTTTTTTTATTTTAATTGAGAGACCAGCTTTGTGGTAATTTTTTTGTTTTTTTTCTGTTTCAAAAAACTGTGCGAAAAATAGAGTTGCTAGAATCAAACAGATGATTAGCAAACAAAAAAGAATATTTTTTTTTTGAAAAAAGGGAAACGGGTTTTTAATCATTACGCAGGAAATTTAATTAAGACCTTAAAACCTTTTCCAAAATCTGAACCGATTTCGACCTCACCTTTGATGGCTCGAATTCGATTCTCAATATTATGCAAGCCATTTTTGTGAACCATTTTGTTTGAATCAATTCCTTTTCCGTTATCGGTATAGTTAATTATAATAGTATTGTTCCCTTTTTGTAAACTTATGGCAACTAAAGTAGCATCACTATGCTTTTTCATGTTTACCAGCAATTCTTGGATGATTCTGTAAACCGATACTTTTTTCATTTCATCAAGTTGATCCCACGAAATTTCATCTAAACCATTTATTAAGAGATTTATTTTAGAGGTACTAAATCCAGAAATCATCTCTTTAAGTGAAATTGTAAAATTTTGGTTGCTTAAAGTCGGAATGTTTTTCTTCGATACATCACTTGTTCGAGAATAGATATCATCTAGCTTTTTCAGTAAATAATTTCGGTTTTCTTCAGCAGAAAGATTTCTATTCTCAACAAAAGCTAACGTATGATAAATGTCATTAGCTAATTCGTCATGCAGTTTTTTTGAAATTCGCGTTTCGCTTTGATAAGTTGCTTCAATTTTTTGGCGATTATTTCGTGCAGTTAAATAATAATATACGAATACAATCAAGCATGATGCTAATATGATTATAATATATGAAATAATATTTTTGCTTTCCTGTTTTTCCAATTGGAGTTCGTTTTTGATTTTTTGAGCCTTTAATTTTAAATTTTCATCTTTTTCCCTTTTAGAATCATATTTCATTTTGGCAAATTGATTTTTTGCTTTTTGTCTAAAGGCATAAATGCGGTGATTCTCTTTTATATAAAGAAGAGCATTTTCTTTTATCTCTGAGGGAGAAACAGTGTTTTCTATAATAAATTTTAAAGCAAGTAAGCGATCATTAGTATTACCAGATAAGGTGTGATTTTTGTAGCTTAATTTGGCATACATCATCGATAAAGCCTTATTGTTATGATGATATTCAGCAAGATTATAATATGTTTTGCCTAAACCCTCTTCATGCTTTGTTGCAGAGTTTATTTGTATGCTCTTTTTAAAAAAAGTTAAAGCTTTCGAATTCTTTAGTTTGAGATAACAAATGCCAATATAATCGAGTATTTTGGAATAATATATGGGATTTTGCAGTACAAGTTTTTCTTTGCTTATAGATAAGAAAATTTTCAATGCTTTATTGTATTTGCCTTGATCAAGATAAATAGCGGCAATATTGTTTTTTGCTTCAAGTGTATTGATTCTGTCAACTTTCAAAACAAATGCTTTGGAGTAATAATAAATAGCAGTTGGATAGTCATAAGTATAATAATAGTTTCTACCTAAAACGCTATAGATATTCCATACTTGATTTGGATCTTTTATTTTATTAAGATAAGGAATTGTTTCTTTTGCGGTAATAGTGCTTCCAATAAAATCCTCATGGTTTTGTTGAATTTCGGACATGTAATACATGCAATAAACGTAACTTTTGGCATCCTTATTAGGGTTACATTTTGTTCTTGCTTTATTGTAAAAATAAAATGCACTATCAAACTTTTTATTTTTGTAGAATAAGTCTGCTGCATGTATTGTTTTTTCTATTTTGGCCTTGTCATTTGTAATTTTTGCTGTATTTTTTTTGGGGTTTTGGCAGGAAAAAAAAACTATAAAAATTAAAATTATATAGAGTGTAAATTGTATTCTTTTCGGTATCATGCGCCAAAAATAAAAAATATCAGTTCCTGTGAAAGAGTATAAATACCTGTTTTTGTAAAAAGATGAATTCGCTATTTTTTGACTGTTCATTTACAATTATATACAAACAAACCCTCACAGAGAGGGTTGTTAAAGTTTGAAAATGATGTAAATATTATCTTTATAAAATTATGATGCACGCATTCCAGTTGTAATGGCTAATCTATTCCAAGAGTTAATTGTAATGATGGCTAAAAGTATCTCTGCAAGATATTTTTCATCAAATAATTTAGCAGCATTTTCGTAAACTTCATCTGAAACATGATTGCCAATTAATGTAACCTGTTCTGTTAATGCTAAGATTGCTTTTTCTTCTTCAGTATAAAAATCTGCTTCGCGCCAAGCGCTAATTAAATAAATTCTTTGTTCAGAAATACCATGCTTTCTAGCGTCTGCAGTATGCATGTTAATACAAAATGCACAGCCATTAATTTGCGAAGCGCGGATTTTAATTAATTCTTTGTGTACAGGTGTTAATGAAGTTGATGAAATATATTTTTCTAAATTCATCAATGCTTGATAAGCCTCTGGAGCTGCATTCGGAATAACAATTCTTGGTTTCATTTTTATGTGTTTTAAAAGTTCATTACAAAGGTCAGTAATGTATACTCTTAAAAACTTGAACTACTTCAAGAAATTCAAATCACACTTTTCCAGCTCTTATTTTACTCATAAATTCGGCCGAAAAATCTAAGTAGGAGGCAAGCATGTATTGAGGAACACGTTGAACGAAGTCTGGTTGCAAATTTTTAAAATGATTATAACGTTCTTCGGCAGACATGGTAAACAAGAATTTAATACGCATTTGTGCAGCCCCAAAAGCTTTTTGTGCTACAATTCTAAAGTATTTTTCGAGTTTAGGAATTTGAATTAATAAAGAATCTAAAACAGATTTTTCAATAGCAATTACATCAGTAGTTTCAACAGCTTGTATATAAAAATGAGACGGAACATGGTTATGATAACTTAAATAGTCGGTAATCCACCAATTTTCTATTCCAAATTGAAGAGTCTGTTCAGTACCTTTAGAGTTAATTATGTATTGACGCATACAGCCTTTTACAACAAAATACATTGTATTGCATATTTGTCCTTCTTGTAGAACATGTTCTTTTTTCTTAATCTGTGAGAGACCAAGACAACTCTCGAGTACATCGATCTCATGAGATTCAAGTTGTACAAACTTTTGAATATGATGGATAAGTGCGTCTTGCATTTTGTAGAAATTACTTTAAGTAAATTTAATTTATTATTTAGTCATATAATAATATGTGGTCAAAAAACAAAAAACCATTCGCTTTAACGAATGGTTTTTATATAATAAGTAAGTAATCTTAAATTGAGTTTATAAAACGTTTTATTTTACTTTATTAAGAATAGCTTTGAAAGCTTCAGGGTGGTTCATAGCTAAATCTGCAAGAACTTTTCTGTTCAATTCGATTCCGTTAGCTTTAACTTTCCCCATGAATTGAGAATAAGACATTCCTTCTAATCTAGCTCCAGCGTTAATACGTTGAATCCATAATGAACGGAAATTTCTTTTATTCTGTTTTCTGTCACGGTAAGCGTAGCTCATCGCTTTCTCTACCGCGTTCTTAGCAACTGTCCAAACGTTTTTACGTCTACCAAAGAAACCTTTGGCTTGCTTCATTATTTTTTTTCTTCTTGCTCTTTTAGCAACTGAATTTACCGATCTTGGCATAATTTTAATGTTTTTTTGTAGCAGGCGTCCTGAATTGAATCAAAGGAACTTAAAGCCATACTCCAAGGTTATATAAATAATTTTTTAACCTAAAGAAATCTTAGTCAAATGTCGAATATCAAACGTCAAAAGAAAATTACTTTTGACTTTAAGACTTTCTAACTTTAGACTTATTAGATAATTCTTAATTGTTGTTTAATGCTTCTCATATCTGTTTGGTGAACTAGCGCTGAGTGAGTCAAAGCTAATTTACGTTTTTTAGATTTTTTAGTCAAGATGTGACTTTTAAAAGCATGCTTTCTTTTAATCTTTCCAGAGCCAGTAACTTTAAAACGTTTCTTAGCGCTAGATTTTGTTTTCATTTTAGGCATTTTTCCTAGTGTTTTAATTTATTCTTACTTACTTATATCTTTAGTAAAAAGTAAAAGTTAAAAGTCAAAAGTCAGTTTATGACTTTCGACTTAAGACTTTAAGCTTTCGACTTATTTCTTTTTCTTCGGAGCAATGAACATGATCATTCTCTTTCCTTCCAGAACTGGCATTGCCTCAACTTTTCCGTGTTCCTCTAAGTCTTGAGCAAGACGTAATAATAGAATCTGACCCTGATCTTTGTAAATGATAGAACGTCCTTTAAAGAAAACGAAAGCTTTTAATTTAGCTCCTTCTTTTAAGAATTTTTCAGCATTCTTTCTTTTAAACTCATAATCGTGCTCATCTGTCTGAGGACCAAAACGAATTTCTTTTACAACAACCTGAGAAGATTTAGCTTTTAATGCTTTATCACGTTTCTTTTGTTCATAAACAAATTTCTTGTAGTCCATGATTTTACAAACTGGCGGCTCAGCATTTGGAGAAATTTCAACCAAATCCAACTCAAGCTGATCTGCTAAACGCAATGCATCAGCTATTTTAAAAACGCCGGGCTCGATGTTCTCACCTACAAGACGTACCTCTGGAACACGAATAAGATTGTTTATTCTGTGTGTGTCTTTTTTTTCTACTCGAGGTTGAAAACCTCTGTTACTTTTTATTGCTATGACTTTCTAATTTAAGTTAAACTGTAAATACTTTTAATGTCTTTTTTATTTCTTCGTCAACAATCGAAGCAAATTCGTCGATTGAAACTGTGATGTTACCTTTTCCTTCTTGTCCATGACGACGAATAGAAATCGTTCCGTTTTTCTCTTCTTCCTCACCAACGATAAGCATAAATGGAATTTTTTGCATTTCTGCATCTCTAATTTTCTTACCGATAGTTTCATTTCGGTTGTCAATTAGGGCGCGAATTTCGTGATTTTCTAGCAAATCTAAAACTTTTTTAGCATAATTTTCGTATTTCTCGCTCAAAGACAAGATAATAGCTTGTTCAGGCATTAGCCAAAGCGGGAAATTTCCTGCAGTATGTTCAAGTAAAATTGCTATAAAACGCTCCATAGATCCAAAAGGAGCTCTATGAATCATGACAGGGCGATGTAATTCATTATCAGCACCTTTATAGGTTAATTCAAAACGCTCAGGTAAATTATAATCTACTTGAATAGTTCCTAACTGCCATTGTCTTCCCAAAGCGTCTTTTACCATGAAATCCAGTTTCGGACCGTAAAATGCTGCTTCGCCATATTCTACAACAGTATTTAGACCTTTGTCTTTTGCTGCATTAATTATTGCATTTTCAGCCTTTTCCCAGTTTTCATCTGTACCAATGTATTTTTCCTTGTCCTCCTGATCTCTAAGTGAAATCTGAGCGGTAAAGTTTTCAAAACCTAAAGAACCGAATACATATAATACAAGGTCAATTACTTTTTTAAACTCCTCGTCCAATTGCTCTGGGGTACAGAAGATATGTGCATCGTCTTGAGTAAATCCTCTTACGCGAGTTAAACCGTGTAGTTCTCCAGATTGCTCGTATCTGTAAACAGTACCAAATTCAGCATAACGCTTTGGCAAATCTTTATATGACCAAGGTCTTACATTGTAAATTTCACAGTGGTGAGGACAATTCATTGGTTTCAATAAGAACTCTTCGCCTTCAGCTGGAGTATGAATCGGTTGGAAGCTGTCAGCTCCATATTTTGCATAGTGACCAGAAGTAACATAAAGTTCTTTCTGTCCAATATGTGGACTAACTACTTGCTCGTATCCGGCTTTCTTCTGAGCTCTTTTTAAGAACTGTTCCAAACGGTCTCTTAAAGCAGCTCCTTTTGGTAGCCATAAAGGCAAACCTTGACCTACTTTTTGAGAGAAAGCAAACAATTCTAGTTCTTTTCCTAATTTACGGTGGTCACGACGTTTTGCTTCCTCAAGAAGTTCAAGATATTCAGTTAAATCTTTTTGTTTTGGGAAAGATGTTCCATATACACGAGTCAACTGTTTGTTTTTCTCATCACCTCTCCAATAAGCGCCGGCAACGCTCATGATTTTTACAGCTTTGATAATTCCGGTATTCGGAATATGTCCACCACGGCATAAATCAGTAAAAGTAGAGTGGTCACAAAAAGTAATAGTTCCATCTTCAAGGTTTGAAATCAATTCGGTCTTGTAAACGTTGTCTTTATACATTTCTAATGCTTCCGCTTTACTTACCGGACGCATTTTAAAATCAAACTTTCCTCTTGCGATTTCAAGAATACGATCTTCAATCTTTTTAAAATCAGCCTCGGAGATTTTTTGGTCTTCAAAATCCACATCATAATAAAAACCATTAGCAATTGCAGGTCCTAGAGTTAGTTTAATTCCAGGATACAATTCTTCAAGAGCTTGAGCCATTACGTGCGAAGTTGAGTGCCAGAAAGCTTTTTTCCCCTCAGCATCATTCCAGGTATATAAAATAAGATTACCGTCGGTCGTTAATGGAGTCTCGGTTTCAATAGTTGTACCATTAAATGATGCAGAAATAACATTTCTTGCAAAACCTTCGCTAATGTTTTTAGCGACCTCCATTGGAGTTACGCCTGAAGCGAACTCTCTAATTGACCCATCGGGTAAAGTAATCTTGATCATTGTTTATAATTTTGTGAATGCAAATATACATGATTACAAAAATACATACAATATATATGCAGAAGTTTACTCTATTATATATCATATATATCAGTATAGTTTTATTGTGTTACATACGACTATCTCTTATTTCCGAACCGTCGGTTTTTTAAAACCTGCCAGGTTTGTTTTTTTATACATATATAAGGAGAAACCCTCGACTGTCATGCTGAGTGAAGCCGAAGCCCTTTAAAGTTTTTGGATTTGGAGTTTAAAAGATTGGGATTTTGTTTTTTTTTGGAGCTGTTTCCCGCTATCCGCTGCAATCTTTTTATGGCGAACCCCGCCATAAAAAGGATTTCCGCTCCTATCGGGGCTAAGAGATCCGGTTTCCAGAGGAAAAAGGAGGGCAGAGTTGGCGTCTTAGTGCCTTTACGGGAATAAAAAAGATGGAAAAAGAAGCTTTGGAGCCTGAAATCTTCTCAGAAAAGAGGTGGAAAAGCTGAAAACTCTGCAGAAACGAGAAATCAGAAGCGCTTAAAAATATCAAAAATGCGGCTGTATCAGGAAAAACCTTACGCGCGGTGAAAAACATCCAAAATGTAAGCCCCGCGTTTTGAGAAGGTTAGGAAAAAGGACGGAAAAACTTCAAAAAAACTCTTTAAAAAAGCTTGCAGAAGCGGAAAAAGGTTCTACTTTTGCACCCGCAACGGCGAAAAACGCTCTTAGACATTCCGGCAGCTTGATCATATTTTGGAAAAGAGATTTTCGAAAAAAAAAGATTTGAAAAAGCTTGCGGGAAAAGAAAAAGCTTTTTACATTTGCACCCCGCAAAACACGGAAGCTCATTGAAAGATTGGAAGAAAAAGTTGAGAAACTGAAGCGATAAGAAAGCTTCAAAATTTTTTCAAGTTTTTCTTGCGAGAAACAAAAAGAAGTTTTAGTTTTGCACCCGCTTTGAAACACAAGCGAAGACAGAAGAATACACGTTCGTAGACATATTGAATTGACAGCCGTTTTGAAAGAGATTTCAAAACAAGAAAGAATAAGAGTAATGGAATCGAGAGATTCGAAGAGAACCGATAGAGAGAGCATCGACTATATAATATTAAAATATACGATGAAGAGTTTGATCCTGGCTCAGGATGAACGCTAGCGGCAGGCTTAACACATGCAAGTCGAGGGGTAGGGGCCTTCGGGCCTTGAGACCGGCGCACGGGTGCGTAACGCGTATGCAATCTGCCTTCCACAGAGGGATAGCCCAGAGAAATTTGGATTAATACCTCATAGCATCATGACCCGGCATCGGGATATGATTAAAGTCACAACGGTGGAAGATGAGCATGCGTCCCATTAGCTAGTTGGTAAGGTAACGGCTTACCAAGGCTACGATGGGTAGGGGTCCTGAGAGGGAGATCCCCCACACTGGTACTGAGACACGGACCAGACTCCTACGGGAGGCAGCAGTGAGGAATATTGGTCAATGGGCGCAAGCCTGAACCAGCCATGCCGCGTGCAGGATGACGGTCCTATGGATTGTAAACTGCTTTTGTACGGGAAGAAACCCTCCTACGTGTAGGAGCTTGACGGTACCGTAAGAATAAGGATCGGCTAACTCCGTGCCAGCAGCCGCGGTAATACGGAGGATCCAAGCGTTATCCGGAATCATTGGGTTTAAAGGGTCTGTAGGCGGTCTTGTAAGTCAGTGGTGAAAGCCCATCGCTCAACGGTGGAACGGCCATTGATACTGCTGGACTTGAATTATTGGGAAGCAACTAGAATATGTAGTGTAGCGGTGAAATGCTTAGAGATTACATGGAATACCAATTGCGAAGGCAGGTTGCTACCAATGGATTGACGCTGATGGACGAAAGCGTGGGTAGCGAACAGGATTAGATACCCTGGTAGTCCACGCCGTAAACGATGGATACTAGCTGTTGGGCGCAAGTTCAGTGGCTAAGCGAAAGTGATAAGTATCCCACCTGGGGAGTACGAACGCAAGTTTGAAACTCAAAGGAATTGACGGGGGCCCGCACAAGCGGTGGAGCATGTGGTTTAATTCGATGATACGCGAGGAACCTTACCAAGGCTTAAATGCAGACTGACCGGTTTGGAAACAGACCTTTCGCAAGACGGTCTACAAGGTGCTGCATGGTTGTCGTCAGCTCGTGCCGTGAGGTGTCAGGTTAAGTCCTATAACGAGCGCAACCCCTGTTGTTAGTTGCCAGCGAGTCATGTCGGGAACTCTAGCAAGACTGCCAGTGCAAACTGTGAGGAAGGTGGGGATGACGTCAAATCATCACGGCCCTTACGCCTTGGGCTACACACGTGCTACAATGGCCGGTACAGAGAGCAGCCACCCCGCGAGGGGGAGCGAATCTATAAAGCCGGTCACAGTTCGGATCGGAGTCTGCAACTCGACTCCGTGAAGCTGGAATCGCTAGTAATCGGATATCAGCCATGATCCGGTGAATACGTTCCCGGGCCTTGTACACACCGCCCGTCAAGCCATGGAAGCTGGGGGTGCCTGAAGTCGGTGACCGCAAGGAGCTGCCTAGGGTAAAACTGGTAACTAGGGCTAAGTCGTAACAAGGTAGCCGTACCGGAAGGTGCGGCTGGAACACCTCCTTTCTAGAGCCCCATGTGTTAGCCGGAAGGCACGCTGGGGAAATGAGATGCCTGGCTATAGGTTTCGGGTCTTGAAATTGCATTACTCTTGCTGTCGATTTAAAGAAATAAACTTTTAAGTAAAAAAAAAACAGAGTCTCGTAGCTCAGCTGGTTAGAGTACTACACTGATAATGTAGGGGTCGGCAGTTCGAGTCTGCCCGGGACTACTTTTTAAAGCTTGAAGAGAAGGAAATTCTAGAGTTGAAGCGTTATGAATATTAATTCATAATTCATAATTCACAATTCATCATTAGATTTGGGGGATTAGCTCAGCTGGCTAGAGCGCCTGCCTTGCACGCAGGAGGTCAACGGTTCGACTCCGTTATTCTCCACGAAACTATCGTAAAAACGGTAGATAAAAGTTCATTGACATATTGGGATAAGAAAATAATAAGAAAGTAGAAAGCGTTTTTATCAGCAATGATGAAAACAAAACAAAACGGTCTTGTTCTAACGGACAAGATTGGTGCAATAAGCAAAATAAGGGCGCATGGGGGATGCCTAGGCTCTCAGAGGCGATGAAGGACGTGATAAGCTGCGAAAAGCTGCGGGGACGGGCACACACCGGTTGATCCGCAGATATCCGAATGGGGCAACCCGCTATATTGAAGATATAGCACACCGATAGGTGGGCAAACCCGCTGAACTGAAACATCTAAGTAGGCGGAGGAGAAGAAAACAAAAGTGATTCCGTAAGTAGTGGCGAGCGAACGCGGATTAGCCCAAACCAATTATGTTACGGCATAGTTGGGGTTGTAGGACCGCGAGATTCCATGCATGAGGAACCGGAAGCTTCTGGAAAGGAGCGCCATAGAGGGTGACAGCCCCGTACGGGCAACAAATGTAATGGATAGCGGCATCCTGAGTAGGGCGGGGCACGTGAAACCCTGTCTGAATTCGGCGGGACCATCCGCTAAGGCTAAATACTCCTGAGAGACCGATAGTGAACCAGTACCGTGAGGGAAAGGTGAAAAGAACCGTGAATAACGGAGTGAAATAGATCCTGAAACCATGCGCCTACAAGCGGTCGGAGCCCTTTCGTGGGGTGACGGCGTGCCTTTTGCATAATGAGCCTACGAGTTAACGCTGCTGGCAAGGATAAGTGGTTAAGCCATGGATCCGCAGCGAAAGCGAGTCTGAATAGGGCGCTTTAGTCAGTAGTGTTAGACGCGAAACCGTGTGATCTACCCATGGGCAGGTTGAAGCTGTGGTAACACACAGTGGAGGACCGAACCGGTTGACGTTGAAAAGTCTTCGGATGACCTGTGGGTAGGGGTGAAAGGCCAATCAAACTCGGAAATAGCTCGTACTCCCCGAAATGCATTTAGGTGCAGCGCTGGATATAGTTATATAGAGGTAGAGCTACTGATTGGATGCGGGGGCTTCACCGCCTACCAATTCCTGACAAACTCCGAATGCTATATAATGTTTACCAGCAGTGAGGGCTTGGGTGCTAAGGTCCAAGTCCGAGAGGGAAAGAACCCAGACCATCAGCTAAGGTCCCCAAATATATGCTAAGTTGAAAGAACGAGGTTTGTCTGCCCAGACAGCTAGGATGTTGGCTTGGAAGCAGCCATTCATTTAAAGAGTGCGTAACAGCTCACTAGTCGAGCGGACGAGCATGGATAATAATCGGGCATAAGCATATTACCGAAGCTATGGATTTGCATGTATGTGCAAGTGGTAGGGGAGCATTCTGACAGGGCTGAAGGTGTATCGTAAGGTATGCTGGACCGGTCAGAAAAGAAAATGTAGGCATAAGTAACGATAATGCGGGCGAGAAACCCGCACACCGAAAAACTAAGGTTTCCACAGCTATGCTAATCAGCTGTGGGTTAGTCTGGACCTAAGGCGAACCCGAAAGGGGCAGTCGATGGCCAACGGGTTAATATTCCCGTACTTCTTATTGCTGTGATGGGGTGACGGAGTGATGAAAGCGCCGCGGACTGACGGAATAGTCCGTTAAAGCACCTAGCTATATCTTCTATAGGCAAATCCGTAGAGGATGGCGAAATGCGATAGTACTCGGAGTCTTCGGACAAAGAGATAGCGCGCCTAAGGGCTTCCAAGAAAAACCTCTAAACTTCAGGCAGTAAG